>NZ_JBDWYG010000037.1:0-130507 GCF_039982535.1 Aliiglaciecola sp. | reverse complement strand
ACCACCTGATCCCATCTCGAACTCAGAAGTGAAACGTGTTAGCGGCGATGGTAGTGTGGGGTTTCCCCATGTGAGAGTAGCACATCGCCAGACTCCCATTAGAGAAAGGGCTATCCGAAAGGGTAGCCCTTTTTTGCATTTATACACTTTACATCTTAAGCGGATATTTCCATCACAGTTGGATAGCCCTTACTCTAAGCGCTGTCGCGCAACAACACCCTAGGGAAACCATACCCATCTAATATCATGCAATGCCTGTCGATGTAATAAAAGGCTAGGTGTCACACTTCCCTGTGGCTATCTCCAGCCCGACATCCATGTCGGTCGTGCGCTCGGGCGGAACTGCGTTCCTAAAACATCCTCGCTTACCCCCATGTGAGAGCAAAAAGATCCTCTACCCTGTAGCACGGGCTTTAGCCCGTGAATGGAAGAGAAAGGGTTTTCCGAAAGGGTAGCCCTTTTTTGCATTTATAGGCTTTACATCTTAAGCGGATATCTTAATCACAGTTGGATAGCCCTTACTCCTAAGCGCTGCCGCGCAACAACACCTCAATAGAAACCATACCCATCCAGTGTCATGCAATACCTGACGATGTAATGAACAGCTAGGTGTTAACCGTCCCTGGTGCTTCTTCCAGCCTCGCATCCATGCGAGTCGTTCACTCGGCTAACGTTGCTGCGCAAATAAGAACAGCCTCCTTCACCCTGTAGCACGGGCTTTAGCCCGTGGAATTAGGAAGTTGCGATGGATAATAGAAATTTCGTTAAAGCTCGTGCTAGTTGGTTAGGGAAGAAAAATATAGCTTAATAGTTTTTCTAAGGAGGAATGCTTAATTTAAGGATTATTTTGATTCACAAAAATTTATTAATTTGTCATAGTCTTTCAGGGAAAGAATAAAATCAAAATTGGATAAATTATGAAAAAGTTTTTTAAATGGACTGGTCTGCTGCTTCTGACTGTTACTTTGTTTGGAGGTGCGTTAGGAGCCCATGAGTGGTATGCGAAAAAGCCTTTGTTCTTTCGAGCCTTTTTAGATCGTACTTTAATTAAGTTTGCCTTGGATAACCCAGAAATATTAACCAGTATTGGTGTTCTAGATGGTATGGGCTTCAAAGGTCACAATGCTGAATTAAATGATGACAGCTTGGAAAAGGCTGATGAAATGTTCGTACTTATGAGAGAGGTACGTGAAGGTTTATTAGCTTATTCAGATGATTCTTTGGATGAATCACAACGATTATCAAAAGAAATTGCTCTCTACCTGATAGATGGGCAGATAGAGTCTGAACCATATCGTTTTCACAATTATCCTGTAAACCAATTGTTTGGCCTACAAAGTCAGTTTCCAAGCTTCATGGATTCAACACATCAAGTAAACGAGCTTGAAGATGCTCAAAATTATATATCTAGACTAAAAAAGGCGGACGTTAAATTTGCGCAAAATATGGAGGGTTTAATTGTTCGAGAGCAAAATAATATTATACCGCCTAGTTTTGTGATCGACCGAGTGCTCTCTGAAATGCAAGCTTTTGTGGATTCACCCGCTGAAGAAAACATATTATATACTTCCTTACAGGGCAAAATTGATAAAGCTGCAAATTTTTCCGATGCAGATAAATCACAAGTACTAAAAAATGCGGCAGAAGCTATTAACCAACATGTCTATCCTGCCTATCAATCATATATTGATTATTTTGAAAAACTAAAAAGCAAAGCTGGTACAGACGATGGTTTATGGCGTTTAGAAGGCGGTGATATTGCATACAAACAAGCTTTAGAGTTTTTTACCACTACTAATTACAGTGCTGACTACATACATGAGACCGGCTTGTCTGAGGTGGAACGCATTCAGCAACAAATACTAACGATCTTAGGATCAGAAGGGTTTGACGTTACCGATGGTTTCACTACTGCAATTGAATCATTAAAAGATGATGAACGTTTCTACTATCCTGATACAGATGAAGGTCGTGCTCAGATACTAGCAGACTACCAGACTATCCTTGATGAAATTAACCAGTCAATGGGAGAAGTATTCAATGTTCTGCCTAAAGCTGGCATGGAAGTTAAGCGCATACCAGAATTTAAAGAAAAAACAGCACCAGGTGCATATTACCAACGGCCATCTATGGATGGGTCTAGACCGGGCGTTTTTTACGCTAATTTATATGATATTAAAGCTACACCTAAGTATGGGATGCGCACTCTAGCTTACCATGAAGGTATTCCAGGCCATCACTTTCAAATCAGCATTTCTATGGAGCTAGAGGGGTTACCTATTTACAGAACCTTATCGCCCTTTACCGCTTATGCTGAAGGTTGGGCACTATATGCCGAGCGTCTAGCCTGGGAATTAGGATTTGAAGATGACCCGTACGATAATATTGGTCGTTTACAAGCTGAGTTATTTAGAGCTGTTCGTTTAGTCGTAGATACCGGAATTCATGCTAAAAGGTGGACGCGAGAAGAAGCAATAGAATACATGTCTAACAATACTGGGATCGCAGAAAGTGATGTGGTCTCTGAAATTGAACGATATATAGTGATGCCAGGTCAGGCAACATCATATAAGGTTGGTATGATGAAAATTCTTGAATTAAGAGAAAAAGCAAAGGTAGCCTTAGGTGATAAATTCAATTTAGCCGATTATCACGATGCGGTGCTAAAGAACGGGGCAGTTCCGTTAGAAATTTTAGAACGACTAGTGGATCAATATATACAAAGCAAATCTACTTAAGTCTATATGTCTAAATTAACTTAAGATCTGCGTTATGCACCTAATTTTAGGTGCATAACGTTTTAACTTAATTGTTTGAATAAGGAGCATTGTTGGCAAACAATTAATCTTGTCTACGCTATAAGTCTTTGTATGTTGAATCAATAATTCAACGATTTCGATGCCCCCTTAGTTGTCACACCTCAATATCAAAATAACATTTTGGTGCAGTTACAGGTAAATTCCTGCATTTAATCCTTAATTAATCAGCATAACGCTGGTTCGTCATTTGCATACTCTTAATATTATTGAACGTTTGGTTGCATTAAGCTAAGGACAATACAGTGGAACAAGTTACAGAATTTATTCACTTAATATTGGATAGTTCCTCTGTATGGGTGATTTTCGCTGTTGTTTTTGTTGGCCTATTTTTATTTTTGTGGCTGATTAAACACATAACTTTCTTTTATCTACGTAGGCTCTCTAATAAAAGTCGATTTAGTTTAGATACAATTATACTTGATTCTGTAAGCCGCCCAGTGACATTAATTATCGTGGCAGCCTCGTTATCTTTAAGTGAGTTAGTTCTAATAAAAATAGCTGAAGACGTGAGTAGTCTTGAAACCACTTTTACAGTGGTCAGTAAATTGGCCATTGTTTTCGCTATTATTATTTTTACCGATCAATTTTCACGCAAAAGTTTAAATCGATATTCCAACAGTTCACCAATGCTCAGAAGCAGTGGCAACCTAGTAAAGGGGACAGTAAGAGTAGTCATTTATCTTATTGGTGTGCTTATCGTATTGAGTAACATAGGAATATCTATTACTCCCATAGTGGCATCGTTAGGAATTGGCTCATTAGCGGTAGCACTTGCCTTGCAACCTACTTTAGAAAACTTTTTTTCGGGGATTCAAATGTTGGCCGACAAGCCAATAAGAGTGGGAGATTTTATTGAGTTGGATTCTGGTGAACAGGGGTTTGTTGACAAAATTGGTTGGCGCTCAACCTGGATTAAAATGCTTCCGAACAACACAGTCATCATGCCAAACAGTGTTTTGGCCCAATCAAAGATCATTAATTATTATTATCCCGAAAAGCAACTATCCGTGCCTGTTGATGTGGGCGTGCATTATGATTCTGATTTGGAGCATGTGGAGCGAGTATCTTTAGAGGTAGCTAGAGAAATACTCAAAACCCATAAATGGGGAATAAAGGACTATGATACCTTCGTTGTTTTCCACACCTTTGATAACTCGAGTATTAATTTTACGGTTATGTTGAGAGCCCAAGAATACTTCAACAGGTTTTTTATTAAGTCTGAGTTTATTAAAGCGTTACATAAACGTTTTGCAGAGGAGGGAATCGTTATTCCTTATCCAATTCAGGCGATTAACTTAACCCAAGAGGGAAGCGCAAGCGCCTTTTCTGCAAAAGATGTCGAAAAGTGATTAATGGTATGGTCACTAGTTAGGTAAAACAGATATGTACTTTACAGATTCTTACTTTGGGCGGTCTTCGCGTAACAGCCCATACATATCCATATCATGGAAGTCGTCATTCCAGTAGCATTTTCCGCGTAAGGTACCCTCAAACTTGAATCCAAGTTTTTTTAACAAAGCACCTGAGGGAATGTTAGAAGGTAGGGCTAAGGCTTCAATTCTATGAATATAAAAATGAAATTCAGAGGAGAATAAGTAGTCCGTAATTTTCCGAACTGCTTCAGTTGCAAACCCCTTTCCCCAGTTTCTCTGGCTGATCTCGTACCCAAGAACCGCGCTATGATCGTATTTGTTCCAATGAGTAAAACCGCAAGAGCCTATGTATTCTCCACTTTCCTTATTTCGAATCGCCCAACGAATACCATTATCGCTGGTGAATCTAGAATCAAAATAATCCACTAAGCTATCAGCTTCCCGAATATTTTTAAATAGCTCAACATCGTAGTGTTCAACAACTTTAGGATCTGAAAACACCTCGAAGATAGATTGCCGATCTTGTTTGGTTAATTGATCTAATCGAAGTCGCTGAGTTTCAAATACAGGGAATGTTCTAGTATGCATTCATTCAATCTAAGAGGTGAGAAGTGGGTGACTTATTATTAACTATATGCAGGAATATGCAACTTAGTCAGAAGCTTCATTTAAAATCCAAACATAAAAAACAGACATAAAAAAACCGGCATTTTCAGCCGGTTTTTAAAAGTTATTGACTACTTACTATGATTCTTTACTACGGCTAGCGCGTTTTCTTTCATTTTCAGTCAGCAATTTCTTACGAATACGAATGCTCTCAGGAGTCACTTCTACTAGTTCATCGTTATCGATAAACTCAAGGGCTTGCTCAAGGGACATTCTTACTGGTGGTACTAGTGTTTGGGCTTCATCAGTACCAGAAGCTCGAACGTTAGTAAGTTGCTTACCTTTAAGGGCATTTACCGTCAGGTCGTTATCACGGCTATGAATACCGATAACCATACCTTCATACACTTCAACACCGTGACCTATGAATAGACGACCACGTTCTTGTAAGTTAAATAATGCATTGGTTAGTGCTTTACCTGTAGCGTTGGCAATAAGTACACCATTCTTACGTTGACCAATTGAACCACCTTTATGAGGACCGTAGTGATCAAAAGTATGGTAGATCAAGCCTGAGCCTGAAGTCATTGTCATAAAGTCAGTTTGGAAACCAATTAAACCACGGCTAGGGATCATAAAGTCCATACGAATACGTCCTTTTCCATCCGGAGACATATTCGTCAATTCACCTTTACGAAGACCGATTTGCTCCATGATAGAACCCTGATGCTCTTCTTCAGCATCAATGGTTAATGTTTCAAACGGTTCGTGAATTTCACCATCAATTTCTTTTAGAATTACTTCTGGACGAGAAACGGCTAATTCGTAACCTTCACGACGCATGTTTTCAATCAATATACCCAAATGTAGTTCACCACGTCCTGATACGCGGAATTTATCCGGATCTTCTGTTTCTTCTACTTTTAGGGCTACGTTATGAATCAATTCGTTTTGTAAACGTTCAAGAATATTACGAGAAGTAACGTATTTACCTTCTTTACCCGCAAATGGAGAAGTGTTTACTTGGAACGTCATGGTTACAGTAGGTTCATCAACTGATAACTGTGGTAATGCTTCTACTGCATTTGGATCACAGATGGTGTCAGAGATTTTCAATTCACCTAAACCAGTAATTGCAATGATGTCACCAGCTTGTGCTGAATCAACTTCATGTCTTTGTAGTCCAAGGTAACCTTGTACCTGACCTACTTTACCATTGCGTTTAGTTCCATCTGCCATAACAACAGTGACTTGTTGGTTAGGTTTAACCACACCACGAGTAACACGGCCAACACCGATAACACCCACGTATGAGTTGTAATCAAGTTGCGAAATTTGCATTTGGAAAGGACCTTCAGGATCTGCATCCGGAGCATCTACAACATCAACGATTGTTTGGAACAAATCCGTCATGTCTTCAGCTTGCTCGTCTGCTTCTCTAGTTGCCCAACCGTTTAGTGCTGATGCATAAACGACTTGGAAGTCCAACTGGTCATCAGTTGCACCAAGGTTGTCGAACAAATCGAAAACTTGATCCATAACCCAATCAGGACGTGCGCCTGGCTTGTCAATTTTGTTGATAACAACAATAGGCTTCAAGCCTTGAGCAAATGCTTTTTGTGTTACAAAGCGCGTTTGTGGCATTGGACCTTCTTGAGCATCTACTAATAGAAGTACAGAGTCAGCCATTGACATTACACGTTCAACTTCACCACCGAAATCGGCGTGTCCAGGAGTATCAACGATATTAATACGGTAATCATTCCAGTTAATTGCTGTGTTTTTAGCAAGTATGGTAATTCCACGTTCTTTTTCAATGTCGTTAGAATCCATAACCCGCTCTTCAGCTTCGCCTCGGCTTTCCAAGGTTCCTGACTGTTGCAACAACTTGTCAACCAAGGTTGTTTTTCCGTGGTCAACGTGCGCAATAATTGCAATGTTTCTTAATTTACTAATATCTTTCATTTTGATCGGTAAGCCTGTACTTTTAAATATGCTCTCGGATTGCCATTAATATCCAGTATTCATCACTGGTATTGCCGAGGGTTACGTTTGGGCGCGGATTATACAGGTAAATAATGAGCAGCGCCCTATTTATTTGTGATCCTAGGAAACTATCTTGTTTTACCTATGGTCCTTTTCCATTATTTTTATCATCACCGAGTGTTGAAATTGAAGTTTAGGTTTCCCCATAACCGCTAAAAGTAAACATTAGAGTGCATGCTTGCACCAAAGTGGATAGTTCAGATTTGGTGCGCGAAAGCCAAATAATTGTATGCTGTTGAATTATAACGGATTAATTTTGTATGTTGTGGTGGCGTCATTTTTGCTTTTAAAAGACAAAAAATAAATATAAAGATCTACACCCAATTAAACATATATGACGAGATTTGCGACAAAGCATAATCATCGTCAGGCAATGAAGCCCGCACAATTTTCCTTTTAAGGGAAATTTGAGTGGGTTTTTTTTTGCTCAACGAAAAGTTACGGCGAATTAGGCGATATAACATGAGTGCTGAAAAATTTAATCTAGTGTCTTTTACGGGCAAAATGAAAACCCTACATCTTTCCTGGATGGCCTTTTTTATCACCTTTGTGGTGTGGTTCAACATGGCACCTTTAAAAGAAGCGATAGTTGACGGGGTTGGACTGACGCTGAGCGAATGGAAAACTCTACTGATCATCAATGTCGCCTTAACTATTCCGGCCAGGGTATTAATAGGTTCCCTAACCGACAAATTTGGCCCTAGACTTGTGTATTCCTCATTACTAGCCATTTGCGCCATTCCCTGTTTTGCCTTTGCCCTAGCTAGTACCTTTGAACAATTATTGATTGCACGTTTTGCCATGGGCTGTATTGGTGCTGGCTTTGTTGTCGGTATTCGTATGGTAAGTGAATGGTTTCCCCCCAAAGAGTTAGGTACCGCTGAAGGTGTTTATGGCGGTTGGGGTAACTTTGGTTCAGCTGCGGCTGCTTTTTCTTTACCGACCATTGCACTATTGTTCGGCGGTGACAATGGATGGCGCTATGCCATTGGAATTACCGGTGTATTGAGTTTGATTTTTAGTGTCATTTACTACAAAAACACCACTGACACCCCCAAAGGCTCTACTTACTTTCGCCCTAAAAACCTCGGCGGATTAGAAGTCACTAGTGTGAAAGATTTCTATTTTTTATTGGTGATGAAAACGCCCATGTATTTGGCGCTGGCTTTATTAAATTGGAAACTTTCGCCAAATGGCGTCGAGTTGTTGAGTAGTGAAGTGGGAACAATTTTGTATTTGAGCCTTGGCGCGCTCTATATTTTTGATGTTTATAAGACCTACCAAGTTAACAAAGATATATTCACTACGCCTGTGCCTGACATTCATAAATATGAATTCAAGCAAGTTGCGGTGTTGAACGTATTGTATTTTGCGACTTTTGGTTCTGAATTGGCGGTAGTCTCTATGTTACCGGCTTTCTTTGCGGATACTTTCACATTAAATATGGCCACAGCTGGATTACTAGCGGGAATGTATGCATTTATGAACCTAATGTCACGTCCTGGCGGTGGGCTCATCTCTGATAAGTTTGGGCGTAAACCTACATTATTGATACTAACAGCGGGTCTCGCCTTAGGTTACTTTGCCATGAGCTTTATTGATGCAACTTGGCCGATCTGGTTGGCCGTAATAGTGGTAATGGCATGTTCCTTTTTTGTTCAATCCGGTGAAGGTGCTGTTTTTGCTGTGGTACCGTTAATAAAGCGTCGCTTAACAGGGCAGATTGCTGGAATGACCGGAGCATACGGTAATGTTGGTGCAGTGGTATATTTAACCGTGTACTCTCTTGTCGATACATCTACTTTCTTTATTGTGATAGCGAGCACAGCTGTTTTGGGTTTTGTAGCATTACTATTTATGAAAGAACCAAGCGGCACTATTACAGAAGTAAGAGAAGATGGTAGTGTCGAATTGATAAACGTCACATAATATAAATTGTCTTACTTCATTCAGGTATTTTAGCTTGGAAAAACTACACCTAGAATTTGGTGGTTATTCAACCGCGGGTGTTAAACAAGAAAACCAGGATGCGTTTGCAGCCTGGTTGCCTACTGATTCTGAATTAACAACTAAAGGCGCTGTCGCCACTATTGCTGATGGCGTGAGTTCATGTAGTCGGGCAAAAGAAGCTGCCATCACCTGCGCCACCAATTTTATTCAAGATTACAGACAAACTCCCCAGACCTGGACTGTGAAAAGAGCCGCTACCCAAGTGCTTCAAGGTTTGAATCGCTGGTGTGCCGGTCAGCATGACTACTCCATGGGGGAGCAAAGTCAAATGGTGACGACTTTTAGTGCGCTGATCTTTAAGTCAACCACCGGATTTCTGTTTCACGCTGGAGACAGCCGTATTTGTCGTTTACAACAAGGCGATTTTGAACAGCTCTCTACAGATCATCATGCCCGTTTTGGCAATAAAAAAGTGTTAAGTCGTGCTATTGGTATCGAAAATAATTTGGATGTGGACTTTCGAACCTTTGAGCTTAGAACGAACGATTTATTTGTATTGACTACCGATGGTATTCACGAGTTTATTAGCCCAAAACAGATACAATCTGTGCTCAATCAGTGGTTAGTAAAACCTAGCACTAGTCTAGAGCTGCTAGCCAAAAGTATTGTGGAATTGGCCATTCAGGCTGGTAGTGATGACAACCTAAGTTGTTTACTTGTCAAAGTCGCTGGGCTTCCTCAGGCTGATCTCAATGAATATCATCGCCAGCTAACTCGCCTAGCCATGCCACCTGTTTTACAGGAAGGGATGAAGCTTGAGGGGTATCGAGTATTGGAGCAGGTGTTCAACGGCACTCGAAGTAGTCTGTACAAAGTCATAAAAGAAGACACCCAAAAGCTGTATTGTTTAAAGACGCCGTCTCAATATTTTGTTGATGATCCTATTTATTTAAGCGGTTTTTTACGTGAAGAATGGATAGGTCAAAAACTGAATCACATGAATATAATGAAAATAATTCCGCGTCCAGAAAACGCGAAATTTATGTACCATGTGTGCGAGTTTATTGATGGGCAAACTCTACGACAATGGATGTTAGATAACCCCACTCCTACTATTGTTGAAGTTAGAAGTATTATTAAGCAGTTAATTGCTGCTTTGCGCATATTTCAGCGCCAAGACATGGTCCACCGTGATATCAAACCAGAAAATGTAATGATTACTAAAGCGGGAGAAGTGAAACTTATTGATTTTGGCACTGTTTATGTGGGAGCTATTGCGGAAACCCAGGCTTGGACAGAAGAGAGTGTAGCCGTAGGTTCGGTAAACTATGTGGCACCAGAATATTTGCTGAATAACCGCTTTGATTTTCGTTCTGATTTATTTTCAGTGGCTGTAGTGTGTTTTGAAATGTTAGCAGGGCATTTGCCATTCAACGAGTTTACTCCCCAATCATCATCAGGATTAACGGTTGATGATTGGCAATATATTTCCCTAAGAAAATTTAGACCTGAACTGCCTCAATGGATAGATATTGCCTTACAAAAAGGATTAATGACCAGTCCAGAACAGCGTTATCAGGCTTTCTCTGAATTTTTAATGGATTTGACTAAACCCAACTCCAACATGCTGGCGCAAATTCAGCATCGGCCACTAATCCAACGCCATCCACTTAGATTTTTTAAAATAATAGCCCTAATTGAGTTTATTATTATTTTATTATTATTGATCTACTTTAGTTGAGCATAGTTAGCATTTAACAGCCATGCCCTATTTTAGTTAAAACTTGCACCAATACACTGCATATCAACCTGCTTTTCAGTTCTTTTAAATTATTAAGCTATTGAAAAATATATAGTTAATATTTTGGCCTAATTAATGCTTTATTAGTTAATAGAGATAGGTTGCAACGTTTTCTAGGGTTGCATCTATTACACAACATTCAATAACTAGCCACGGCGGTTAGTTATACCCGGCAACGAAGCCCGCAAAATCTGTTTAGCAGATTCTGCGGGCTTTTTGCGTTTCTGGGGTTAATAAATTAGAGGCTTATTATGACCACAAATGAACAGTTAACTCGCATTGTCGTAGTCGGCAACGGAATGGTAGGGCACCATTTTGTTGAACAACTTATTCAACAAAGTGAAGAGGTGTACGGTAAAAATCGTTTCCACATTACAGTATTGTCTGCGGAACCCAGATTGGCCTATGACCGTGTTCATTTATCAGAGTATTTCTCTGGCAAAACTGCCGACGAGCTGTCTTTAACTAGTGCCGAACATTATCAACAGCTTGGTGTGAATTTTCAGGTTAACGCACGGGTTAATGATATTGATAAGCAAGCCAAAACCGTGGCTATCGAAAGCGGGGAAACCTTAAGTTACGACAAATTGATTTTAGCGACAGGCTCATTTCCATTTGTGCCGCCCATTCCTGGCAACGATCAACCTCACTGCCTTGTGTATAGAACCATTGAAGATCTAGAAGCCATTAGCGCATCTGCACAAGTTAGCAAAGTGGGTGTGGTTGTTGGTGGTGGTTTATTGGGCTTAGAAGCGGCTAATGCCCTTAAACAAGCGGGGTTGAAAACCCATGTGGTTGAGTTTGCTCCACAACTGATGGCGGTTCAGGTTGATGGCAGCGGTGGCCGAGTACTAAAGGACAAAATAGAAGATCTTGGGGTGGAAGTGCATACCCAAAAAGCCACCCAAAGTATTGAAGCTGGTGAAAACAGTCGTTATAAAATGGTGTTCGCTGACGGTGAAATTCTTGAAACTGATATGATTCTATTTTCCGCCGGAATTCGTCCACAAGATAAGCTGGCCAGAGAGTTTGGTATTGTGATTGGCGAGCGTGGTGGCATCGTTGTAAATGACCACTGTTTAACCAGCGACCCAGATATCTACGCCATCGGTGAATGCGCCCTATGGAATAACTTTATTTTCGGTTTGGTTGCTCCTGGTTACACCATGGCCAGAGCCGCAGCAAGCAATATTGTTGGTGGTGATGTCGCATTCGAAGGTGCTGACATGAGTACCAAGTTAAAGTTGATGGGAGTTGAAGTAGGCTCTATCGGCGATGCCCATGCTAGAGAGCATGGTGCCTTGACTTACAGCTATGAAGACCAAGTGTCAGGCGTGTATAAAAAAATAGTGGTAAATCCGGAGACTAACAAATTAACTGGTGCTGTACTCGTTGGGGATACCGGCGATTACGATACCTTATTGCAATACGCATTAAATGAAATAGATTTACCTGAATTTCCCGAAAGTCTCATTTTACCTTCATTCGGTGAAGGTGCGCCCACCTTAGGCGCGGACGCCTTGCCTGATACTGCCACTATTTGTTCGTGTCATAACGTGACCAAAGGTGACATTGTTGCCAGTCTCGATGGAGGAGCCTGTGATTTAGCCGCGGTTAAAAGTTGCACTAAAGCAAGCACTGGCTGTGGTGGTTGTGCGGCATTGCTGAAGTCGGTGACCGACAGCGAACTAGAAAAGCGCGGTGTAGAAGTTAAAAAAGATATTTGTGAGCATTTTGCTTATTCACGCCAAGAGTTATTCCATATGGTCAAGGTCGGGCAAATTAAAACCTTCGACGAATTATTGGAAAAACACGGTACGGGTTTAGGTTGTGAAATTTGTAAACCTGCCGCGGCTTCCATTTTGGCTTCAATCTGGAATGACTTTGTCCTTGAAAAGCCTCACGTCACATTGCAAGACACCAATGATACCTATTTGGCCAACATGCAAAAAAATGGTACCTATTCAGTGGTGCCACGTATTGCGGGGGGCGAAATTACCCCTGATAAACTGATTGTACTGGGCCAAGTAGCCAAGAAATACAACCTATACACCAAAGTCACTGGTGGCCAACGAATTGATTTATTTGGAGCCAGAGTTGAACAACTCCCGCTTATTTGGGAAGAGTTGATTGATGCTGGTTTCGAGACTGGGCACGCCTACGCTAAATCACTCAGAACCGTTAAGTCATGTGTCGGTAGCACTTGGTGTCGCTACGGAGTGCAAGATTCGGTGGGTCAGGCGATTAACATTGAAAATCGCTATAAAGGCCTGCGTTCTCCCCATAAATTAAAAATTGGTGTTTCTGGCTGTACGCGAGAATGTGCCGAAGCCCAAAGTAAAGATATTGGCATTATTGCCACTGAAAACGGCTGGAATTTATATGTTTGCGGTAACGGTGGAATGAAACCTCGTCATGCCGATTTATTCGCTACCGACCTCAATACAGAAACGTTAATTAAATACATCGATAGAGTGTTGATGTTCTATGTACGCACTGCTGACAGACTGCAAAGAACTTCGGTGTGGATGGAGAATATGGAAGGTGGACTTGATTACCTTAAAGAGGTGGTGATTAACGACTCTTTAGGATTAGCCGCCGAACTAGAGCAACAAATGCAACATGTAGTCGATAGCTATCAATGTGAGTGGAAAACCGCCATAACAGCTGATGAGTCTCGCAAGCGTTTCCGTCAATTCGTGAATAGTGAAAAAAGTGATAGCAACATCATTTTTGTGGAAGAGCGAGATCAGATCCGTCCTGCCACAGAAAGTGAAGTCGATAATATTTTAGGTACGGTGAAGCCAGTTGTTGAAGCTGCTTCAACAATCAAAATTGTAGAAGTGGAGTAAGGAATTATGAGCATGAATGATAACTGGATTAACGTTTGTAAACCTAATGACTTGGTTGATAACTCTGGGGTTTGCGCCCTTATCGATGATGTTCAAGTGGCCATCTTTAAAATTTGTCAGGGAGACGAACAACATCTTTATGCCATGAGCAATTGGGATCCCATCGGTAAAGCCAATGTTATGTATCGAGGATTAGTCGGTTCAGTAATGGATGAACCCTTTGTTGCATCACCCCTGTATAAGCAGCGTTATAAACTGAAATCTGGTGAATGTGTTGATGACCAAAGTGTCCAAATAGCCGTTTACCCAGCGCGTATTGTTGATCAGCAAGTCCAGCTTCAATTAGTGAACTAAATGAGTGCTCACATCCCACTTAGTTCCCTCGTTGCAGCCGACAAAGATCGAACTTTTCAGTGTCAACCGTCTGCAACACTGGCAAAAACAACTTGCCCATATTGTGGTGTTGGTTGTGGTGTTGATGTTCAGATTGAACAAGTTGGCGTAGGTGGGCAGACGCAGATAAAGCAAGTCAACGGTACTTCGGACCATCCAGCGAACTTTGGTCGGTTATGCGTTAAAGGCAGCAAACTGCGGGAAACCAATGGATTAGATGGACGTTTATTAAGCCCTAAAATCCAAGGCCAAGACGTAGATTGGCATAAAGCTACTGAGCATGTTGCTAGCAAGTTTAAGCAAATTATCGCAGAACATGGCCCCGGTGCTGTGGCGTTTTATGTCTCCGGCCAGTTATTGACAGAAGACTATTACGTGGCGAACAAACTCATGAAAGGCTACATTGGTACTGCGAATATCGATACCAATTCACGTTTGTGTATGTCATCCGCCGTTTCTGCATACAAACGTGCATTTGGTGCAGATGCAGTCCCCTGTAATTATGAAGATTTAGAGCTTGCTGATCTCATTGTCTTTATTGGATCTAATGCGGCTTGGACTCATCCGGTTTTATTTCAACGTATTGAGCGGGCTAAAAAGCTAAACCCCGCCATCAAAATCGTGACCGTTGACCCTCGCCAAACCGGCACCGGAGAGATAGCAGATCTGCATTTAGGTATAAAATCTGGCACAGACACCGCCTTATTTAACGGGCTACTAAATTATCTACAGCAAGAAAACAAACTCGACCAAGATTACATCGATGCCAACACCGAAGGTTTTGCCGCTGCATTAGCGTGCTCAAAAGAATGGAGCATAGATAAGGTTGCGCAAGTTTGTGATATACCGGCAGCAGACGTTGCCACGTTTTACCAATTATTTGCCCAATCTGAGCGGACTATTTCTGCCTATACCATGGGCGTGAATCAGTCTAGTTCTGGAACCGATAAAGCCAACAGCATTATTAATTGTCATTTGGCCAGCGGCAAGCTAGGTAGAGAAGGTTGTGGTCCCTTTTCCCTCACCGGTCAGCCAAACGCAATGGGTGGCAGGGAAGTGGGCGGCCTTGCTAATATGCTAGCGGCACACATGGATATAGATAATCCACAGCATCAACAACTTGTTCAGTCGTATTGGCAATCTCCAGCGATTCCAAAACGCATTGGTCTCAAAGCCGTGGATATGTTTGATGAAGTGCATAAGGGCAATATTAAAGCCATTTGGATCATGGCAACCAATCCTATGGTGAGCATGCCAAATAGAGGCAAAATCGCCAGTGCCTTGGAAAAGTGTGAGTTTGTCGTGGTGTCGGATTGTGTGGCCAAAAATGACACCCTAGCCATGGCGGATGTTGTACTTCCTGCTACAGGTTGGTCTGAAAAGAATGGCACAGTAACGAATTCAGAGCGTCGTATTTCTCGACAACGGAGCATTCTCTCAGCGCCTGGCCTTGCGAAACATGATTGGCAAATTATTTGTGATGTTGCCAAAGCTATGGGATTCGAGCAGGGCTTTAACTATGCCCATCCATCTGAAATATTTCGAGAGCACGCGGGCTTAACAGCTTATCAAAACGCCGGCAGTAGAGCCCTAGATTTATCTGCATTACAGAATATAAGTGAAAAAGAGTATGACAGGTTAAAGCCAATTCAATGGCCAATAACCCAAGACAATCCTGAGGGAACCGCTCGTTTATTTGCTGGTGGTGAGTTTTTTACCGCGTCTAAAAAAGCCCAATTCATAGCCTTACAACCTAAAGCGCCAGAAGTCACCACAAGTGAAGCCTTTCCTTTTGTCTTGAATAGCGGTCGAATTAGAGATCAATGGCATACCATGACGCGAACGGGCAAAACCGCAGAATTAACTGGCCATATTGATCGCGCTTTTGTACATATGCACCCGTTAGACGCTAAATCTAATGGCATTAGTGAAGGGGATTTTGTGGTACTAAGTTCCGCCATTTCCGCTAAGTACTTAGAAACTAACAGCACTCAAAAAGTCGTAATGCCCGTCAAGTTGCAGAAACAACAGCGCCGCGGAGAGTTGTTTGTCCCCATTCACTGGAGTGCTTCAAATTCATCTAGTTCAGCAGTTGCAGCGCTTTATTCCGATGCAACTGATGATATCTCAGGGCAACCCGAGTTAAAACACACTGCTGTTAACGTTGATTTATGTCACTTCTCCGCCCACGGCCAATTGTTTAGTCGTAATAAGCTGAATCATAATTTATTGAATCAGATAGCTGAATATTGGACTGAAGTCCCCATCGAGCAGGGGAGTTTAATTTATTTTGCTACAAACCATGCTGACGTGGCCTCTGAATTGCAAATAAACTTACCATTGTGCACGGAATGGTTTTCATCTCAGCACAAAAGTGATGGTGGTGAGATAAGAAATACGTTTGCTCTTCGTGATAGCGTAATAGATTTAGTTTTATTTGCGGATGCTAATGCTCCAATGATGGATGTAAATTGGATTAATAGCCTGTTACAGCAATCGACATTAGATGACCAACAAAAGTCTGCTTTATTGCGGGCAACACCTGATCCTGCATTTGCCCAAGGAAGGTTAGTTTGTAGTTGCTTTAAAGTCGGTGAAAACACCATAGTCGATGCCATAAAACAAGGTTGCGACTCGGTTGATAAATTAGGTGACAAGCTTAAGTGCGGCACCAATTGTGGTTCATGTAAAACTGAGTTAAAGCAGCTAGTCAAAAGTCATATTTTTGGGGAAAATATAACCATCCTCGATGCTGAACTTAAACCTTTGCAAACTGGCACATAACATGTATTTTACGCTCCTAAATTTAGACTCTTTGTCATCCCAGCACTCATTATAATAATCATAGCTGGCTAAGGTAGATTACTCGAATGAACGAACAACAGGACTTTAAACACTTTATCCGTATCATTGGCAGAGGCCAAAGAGCTGGACGCACCTTAACTCAGCAAGAAGCATTTGATGCCATGACTATGGTTATTGAAGAGCGCGTGACGCCAGAGCAAAAAGGTGCATTTTTGATGTTGCTGCGAGTCAGAGAAGAAACATCTGAGGAATTAGCGGGTTTTACTCAGGCGTTTAGACAACATACTATTGCTGGTCTAGATGCTTTACATGTTGATTTAGACATGGGCTGTTACGCGGGAAAAAGACGGCAGTTGCCTTGGTTTTTGTTAGCGGTATTAGTTTTAGCACAACAAGGAAAACGTATTTTTCTGCACGGCACTACAGAACCGGATTCAAAGCGACTGTATTTAAATGAAGTGTTGCCACACCTAGGTTTTGAAGTCGCAACTTCTCCACAAATGGTCGCTGAACAGCTAGCAAGTCACGGGTTTAGTTATATGGGATTAGAACAAGTTAATCCACAACTCGATAAGATCATTCAATTACGCGCACAATTCGGACTGCGTTCTTGTGCAAATACCCTAGCGCGAATTCTTAACCCGTCAAAGGCAGAGCATAGCCTTCAAGGGGTTTTTCATCGTCAGGTGGATGAGAAGCATCGACTAACATCGGCATTATTAAACGATCCAAATATGCTTTGTTTTCGAGGCGAGGGGGGGGAAATTGAATTTAACCCCGAGCGAGATGTAGCTTTACATATTTGTCGAAAAACTGAATCTAAAGTGGTCAATGTCGCCGCGTTTAATGAAACTCGAGTAACTAAACCTCGTCAACTTGTCCCTAGTGAGCTAATAGATTTTTGGCAAGGCAAAGAGAATACCTATGCACATGATGCGGTATTGGGTACTTTGGGGATTATGCTTGTGTTGATGGAAAATCTTGAATGGCCAGAAGCCCTTAATCAAGCCAAAGCTTTATGGTCAATGCGCAATAAGAGCTGGCCTGGCACCACTGAGCAAAAAACAGTTGCTAAGTCGTTATTTGATACCACAGGTAAACATTACGCTCATTAGTTGTGCACAAATTTGGTGCGTTTGCACAAATAATATTGGAATTTACGTTAGTTTATTAAATGAGTAACCCTAAGTGATTGATTCTAATGGTTGCATATTTATGGTGTGGAGATTGCTGTGATAATATTTACCCATAGTAATCCTTTCAATTTAAAGCTGGAAATGTGTTTTGGCGAGTAATAAAAATACTAAAAATTTAGCTCAAAGCGCAAAAAAATTACGAATTCTGTTAATTGATGAAAATACCCATCGTGCAGAAATTGTAACCTCTGCGCTGGGCAATTCTCGTTATGAAATAAGTCATTTAGCTAGTCCTTCAGGTACTTTATTAAGGCAAGTGGATCAACTACAACCAGATATTATCGTTATCGATATTGAGTCACCTAGCCGTGACATTCTGGAGAGTTTGCACACTATTAAAAATATTGATCCCAAGCCTGTAGTTATGTTTTCCAGTGAAGAAGATACCGATACCATCAATCAAAGTATTGAATCTGGCGTAAGTGCTTACGTGGTCGGTGATCTCGAGCCTCATAGGGTGAAACCTATATTAGATGCAGCTGTTGCTAGATTCCGTGAATTTCAAAAATTGAAAACCGAACTAAGTGATACTAAACAGCAACTTAATTCCCGAAAAAATATTGACCAGGCTAAACGTATACTCATGAAAAATAGAAATATCAGTGAAGACCAAGCGTTCCATACCATGCGTAAAACAGCAATGGATACTGGTCAGAAATTAGATGATGTGGCCAAAACCATAATATCGATGTTTAACTCGTTGTAATGTAAAGCATGATGAAACTTGAAAAAACACAATTAACCCTTGGGTTTAGCCCCCTAACTGATTGCGCGCCTTTTGTGGTCGCCAAAAATTTAGGATATTTTGAACACTGGGGATTGGACGTTACCTTGCAGAAGCAAAACTCATGGGCAACCTTACGTGACAAGTTGCACGCGGGTGTTTTGGATGCAGCACAGATGCTTGCGCCTATGCCTATTGCCAGTACCTTAGGGCTGGGAGTTGCACCGATTCATGTCGTCACCCCTATGGTTTTGAGTCAAAACGGTAATGGTATAACCTTGTCTGAAGCCTTGGTTCAAGAGCTTCTATCGGTAAACAAAATCTTTCAGCTAGAGTTTCCTTTAGATGCCAAGCTACTAAAAAATGTAATTGATTATCGAATTCAGCATAATAAAAGCAAACTCTCATTTGCAACGGTATTTCCTTACAGTTGCCATCATTATCAACTCAAAGATTGGTTATTAAGTGGTGGGATTACCTTTGACGATGTAAATATTAGTGTTGTGCCGCCAATCAATATGGTTGATACAATGCTAAGCGGCGATATCGACGGGTTTTGTGTTGGTGGACCTTGGAATGCGAAAGCCGTTCGTGGCAGTTTCGGCGCAACAGTGGTGACATCTTCTGATATATGGCAAGACTGCCCTGAAAAGGTATTGGGTTTTTTGTCGTCATTTGTGGAAACTAACCCTAATACAGTGTTAGCCGTTTGCGCCGCTTTAAAGCAGGCCTGTATTTGGCTTGACTCTGTGCCTAATCGTTTTGAAACCGCGGTAATGATGAGTCAACAAGGTTTCTTAGGTGAGCCTTTAGAAGTCATCACCCCTTCTTTGTTAGGTAGCTGTTTGACCCAAGCGAAACTTTCTCCACGTTCAGTGCCTTCGTATAATCAGTTTTCTACCACTGTCGATGGAAATGACGTGAATAATCCGGATGTTGAATATGGTCAGTGGCTGCTTCAAAAAATACAAAGCAGTGGACAGACACCCGACGGTATCGAAACCAACGGCTGTATTGAACGTATTTACCGAAGTGATATCTACGCTCAAATTGCGCCACTTTTAGAAAAACTTGATTAAAAGCTTCTCAAGATAAAAAGCTAAAAGTGGATGGAGAGCACTTTTATGAGGCAATAACATTGTGCAAAATGCACTACAATGGTTTTCTAGGAGTGCCACTTAATAGGTGATTTTCCCTAAGTTATTGATATTAATAAATAATAAAAGTTGGCACTAGTCGTGCTTTATATCGCTCGAGACAAAGGCTTAAAGCAAAAATAATAATCTAAGCGTTGTCCATCTAACATAATATCATTTGTCTGCACAGTCGCAGTTATTTGATACGGCAAAGTAGCCCACGTGAACTTCAAGTTTTTGGAGTTGACGTGGGTTTTTTTTTGGAAAAAATTCGGAGTGGATTATGTCTCGAACAAAATGGTCGGATACTGTTATTACGTTGCTATCGTCGATTCGTAAAACAATGATTTTAGCCCCAATAGCCGCAGTGATTGGTAGCGTTGGTTTGCATGCTCAAGAGGTGGGTTATCCAGAAAAAGAAGAACTGAAATTTGGATTTATTAAATTAACCGATATGGCTCCTCTTGCCATTGCTTACGAAAAGCAATTTTTTGAAGATGAGGGGCTATATGTCACTTTAGAAGCGCAGGCGAACTGGAAAGTTTTACTTGATAGAGTCATTGATGGTCAATTAGACGGTGCTCATATGCTTGCCGGTCAGCCCTTAGGTGCAACTATAGGGTATGGCACTCAAGCCGATATCATTACCGCTTTCAGTATGGATTTGAATGGTAATGCAATTACCGTTTCTAACGATATTTGGCGTCAAATGAAAGCCCATATTCCCCACGAAAATGGGAAACCTGTACATCCTATAAAAGCCGACGCCTTAAAACCTGTCATTGATAGTTTCAAAGATGCCGGTAAACCGTTCAAAATGGGAATGGTATTTCCGGTCTCAACCCACAACTATGAACTTCGATATTGGTTAGCCGCAGGTAATATTCATCCGGGGTATTATGCGCCCCATCAAGGTGATACTAGTGGACAGATTAATGCCGATGCCTTGTTATCAGTTACTCCGCCTCCACAAATGCCTGCCACTATGGAAGCCGGCACAATTGAAGGTTACTGCGTTGGTGAACCTTGGAATCAGCAAGCCGTATTTAAAGGTATTGGGGTGCCGGTCGTCACCGATTATGAGATTTGGAAAGATAATCCAGAGAAAGTATTTGGTGTCAGCAAAAAATGGGCTGAAGAGAATCCAAATACCCATATTCGTGTTGTCAAGGCGATGATTCGAGCTGCTATTTGGTTAGATGAAAACAATAATGCAAACCGTCCAGAAGCTGTGAAAATTTTAGCTAAAAGTGATTATGTTGGAGCTGATGCAGAAGTCATTGCAAACAGTATGGTTGGAACCTTTGAATATGAAAAAGGTGACAAGCGTGAGGTTCCCGATTTCAACGTATTCTTCCGTTACAACGCCACTTATCCATTCTACAGTGATGCCATTTGGTACTTAACGCAAATGCGTCGTTGGGGGCAAATTAGCGAACAAAAACCTGACTCTTGGTATAAAGATATTGCCAAGCAAGTTTATCGTCCAGACATCTATGCACAGGCTGCTAAAGCACTTATTGCAGAAGGCAAGGCTGACGCAAAAGATTTTCCTGAGTTTGCCACTGAAACTGGCTACAAATCCCCTCAGAAACACTTTATAGATAACATTGTTTATGACGGTACTCAGCCAAATGCTTATTTGGAAAAATTCACTATTGGGATTAAAGGTAACACTAAGCTGTAAGGCTTAGGTTAACCGGACGGAGAACGAAAATGTCTAAACAAGCCGCTATTCCCATGATCACTGAGAAGGAATCGAGGATTGATTTCGCGAAGCTAACTGGATGGCTGAAAACAATTATGTTGCCGGTAATTGGGCTAGTTGTGTTTATTGGCCTATGGAATGTACTAGCTAAAAATATTGATACGTCATTGGGGCAGTTCCCAGGTACCACCGCTGTCTGGCAACAGGCAAAAGTGTTAGTAGATGAACATTATGCGCAGCAAAATAAAGCCGAAGCTTTTTACGAACGCCAGCATAAACGTAATGCTGAAAGGGTGGCCAAAGATCCCAACTATCAACCTAAGATTCGCGCTTTCACCGGCGCACCCACTTTCTTTCAACAGATTTGGACAAGTCTTTATACCGTTATGATCGGTTTTTTAATGGCATCACTGATTGCGGTTCCCTTAGGTATATTATGTGGATTAAGCAGATCTTCCTATGCTGCAATCAATCCATTAATTCAATTGTTTAAGCCCATTTCGCCTCTTGCATGGTTGCCTCTAGTCACCATGGTTGTAAGTGCGGTGTATGTTTCCGAAGACCCAATGTTCGCGAAGTCTTTTATTACCTCAGCGGCAACGGTGGCTCTTTGTTGTCTATGGCCAACGCTAATTAACACCGCTGTAGGTGTGTCGAGTATCGATAAAGACCTTATTAACGTGAGTAAGGTACTGCGCTTAAACCCTTTGCAGCACGTGATAAAAATTGTCATGCCATCCTCAATTCCCGCTATTTTTACCGGCTTACGTCTTTCATTAGGCATTGGCTGGATGGTGTTGATTGCGGCTGAAATGTTGGCGCAAAACCCCGGGCTTGGAAAGTTTGTTTGGGATGAGTTTCAGAATGGAAGCTCTGAATCTCTAGCTCGTATCATGGTTGCCGTGCTCACTATTGGCATCATAGGTTTCATACTTGATCGATTGATGTTGCAACTTCAGAAATGGGTAAGTTGGGATAAATCAGCGACTTTACGCTAAGAGGAAATGAACATGACATTTAAACATCAACTTGAACTAACCCAAGTAGCAATAGATTTTCCCACGCCTAAAGGGCCTTTTACTGCATTGACAGATGTGAACTTAAAAATTCAAAAAGGCGAATTTATATCTTTAATTGGTCACTCCGGATGTGGTAAATCCACGGTATTAAACCTAATCGCTGGATTGTATCAGGCCACCACTGGCGGAGTGATACTTGAAGGACAGGAAGTGAATGAACCCGGTCCTGAAAGAGCAGTGGTATTTCAAAATCACTCGTTACTTCCATGGTTGTCAGCTTATAAAAATGTTGAGTTAGCCGTAAAGCAAACCCAGACCGGACGCTCTAAAAAGGAAATTAAAGAATGGGTCGAGCACAACCTTGAACTCGTTCATATGAGTCATGCTGCAGACAAACTACCGTCGGAAATATCTGGTGGTATGAAGCAGCGTGTGGGAATAGCCCGAGCATTAGCAATGGAACCTAAAGTTTTATTAATGGATGAACCTTTTGGTGCTCTAGATGCGCTAACCCGCGCACATTTGCAAGACTCAGTGATGGAAATTCACAGTCAGTTGGGCAATACCGTAATTATGATCACCCATGATGTGGATGAGGCGGTGCTTCTTTCAGATCGCATCGTGATGATGACTAATGGCCCAGCGGCAACTATCGGCGAAATTTTATCTGTAGATTTAGAGCGACCACGAAATCGAATTGAGTTAGCTGATAACCCTCAGTACAACCATTATCGACATGAAGTTCTCAAGTTTTTATACGAAAAACAAAGAAAGGTCGAGTCTGTGGAAGCCCATCGTAAAAGTAAAGGGGCCAACGGACTCGCTGGAAGCTTAAAAACAGGTTAAGACAAAATTTAAACACATCAACCTTTAAATACCATGTAAACCACGACCTAGGTTTGTGCTAATGAGCTTATTAGCCAGCCAAGGTCTCGGCAAAGTCATGTCTAAAATAAGAGAAACGACGATGAAATCTATAGCAAAAAAACCACTTAATGTTGCAATTACTCTAGCGTTAATGAGTGTATCTAGCCTGTCTGTAAATGCCGCAGAAACCGTGACTGAAGCTATGGCAAATGGCACAGCGAACGCTAATTTTCTATTGCGTTATGAATCGGTTGAGCAAGACAATGGGGTGGAAGATGCCAGTGCCCTTACCTTGCGCACTTTGTTGAGCTATAAATCAGCTAGTTATAAGAATTTTTCAGCCATGATTGAAGTGGAAGATACTCGTATAGTATTAGGGCAGGGCGATTATACGGTCGGACCAACAGGTTATAACTCGGGGATTTATTCCGTGATTGCTGATCCTGAGCATACCGAACTTGATCAAGGTTATGTCCAATATTCTACAGACGAATTTACCGCTAAGGTTGGGCGTCAGGTTATTACCATGGACAATCATCGTTTTGTAGGGCATGTGGGCTGGCGTCAAGACCGTCAAACATTCGATGGTTTAAGTTTCGATTACAACCCAACTAAAGGGGTCTCATTAAAATACGCTTATTTAACTCAGCGCAACCGAATTTTTGCTGAAGCCGCCGATTTAGATGCTAAAGACCATCTACTTAATGCCTCTTATCAGTCATCTATTGGAAAAGTAACGGCATATGGGTATCTACTTGAAGTTGATAACAATGTGGAAAATTCATTAGATACCTTTGGTATACGCTTTTCAGGTAATAGCTTAGTAGGTGATACCAAACTTATTTACACTGCTGAATATGCAACTCAAAGTAGTGATTCAGCCACTACTAGCTTTGATGCCGACTATTTGATGTTAGAAGCCGGCGCTGTCTTTTCAGGTGTTACAGCAAAAGTTGGTTACGAACTATTAGGGTCTGATGAGGGTAACTACGGATTTTCTACTCCTTTGGCAACCTTGCATAAATTTAATGGTTGGGCTGATGTCTTTCTAGGCACGCCTGCTCAAGGATTAGTTGATTTATCGGTATCTCTATCTGGCAAAGTGGCTGGTGGAAGCTTGATGGCAACCTATCATGATTTTGAAGCAGACGAAGCTACAGAGTCTGTCGACGATCTTGGTAACGAAATTGACCTACAGTATACCTACAAAGTGTCGGCTAATTATTCCATGGGAATTAAGTACGCAAGTTACTCTGGAGAAAGCGGTCGCGCAGATACAGACAAACTTTGGTTGTGGCTTGGTGCGAAGTTTTAATTAGAATGCACTCTTTTGTGAAAAAGTTAGTAATAGCCAATATCAAAATAATGCTTCTATCTAATTGTTATTAGGTTAATCTGGCTATACTAGTTGCTATTATAAATTACTGGCGCACCAAATTGGTTCATGTTGATCGCATTTGGTGCATTAAATCGCCGAGAATGAGTTGTTAATTCACCTTTTCAACGAAAGAACAGGCACTTTAGGGGCATCATGCATATGGCATGAAAATCGCTTAGATAAGCAACTAGTATTGCAAGTTTGAAAAATACCATAATCTTTGATTATATTCAGGAGGACACAATGTCAGTAGAAAAGGCTTTAGACCTTATCAAAGAAACCGAAGCGAAATTTGTTGATTTACGTTTTACCGATACCAAAGGTAAAGAACAGCATGTTTCAATCCCATCTCATCAAGTAACTGAAGACTTCTTTGAAGAAGGTAAAATGTTTGATGGTTCTTCTATCTCTGGATGGAAAGGCATTAATGAATCTGACATGGTACTTATGCCTGATCCAGAAACAGTCGTTCTAGACCCTTTTGCAGAAGAAACACAAATTAACGTTCGTTGTGACATACTTGAGCCTTCTACTATGCAAGGTTACGACCGTGACCCACGCTCTGTGGCTCGTCGCGCTGAAGAATATTTAAAATCTACTGGAATTGGTGACGAAGTTTATATCGGTCCAGAGCCAGAGTTTTTCTTGTTTGACGACGTGAAATATAGCACTACTATGTCAGGTTCTTTCTTCAAAATTGATGCTGAAGAAGCTTCTTGGAACTCAGGCGCTGAGTTTGAAGGCGGCAACATGGGTCACCGTCCAGGTATCAAAGGCGGATACTTCCCAGTACCTCCAGTTGATTCATCAAATGATACTCGTGCTGCTATGTGTCTTGTTATGGAAGAAATGGGACTAACTGTTGAAGCTCATCACCACGAAGTGGCAACAGCAGGTCAAAACGAAATCGCTTGTTTGTTTAACACTCTAGTTAAAAAAGCTGATGAAGTTCAAATCTATAAGTATGTAGTACACAACGTAGCTCATGCATATGGCCAAACAGCGACCTTTATGCCTAAGCCTCTAGTAGGCGATAATGGTTCAGGTATGCATGTTCACCAATCAATTAGCAAAGGCGGTAAAAACGTATTTGCTGGTGACAAATATGCTGGTATGTCTGAAGACGCCTTGTTCTACATTGGTGGTATTATTAAGCATGCTCGTGCTATTAACGCATTCACTAATGCTTCTACTAACTCTTACAAGCGTTTGGTTCCAGGGTTCGAAGCACCGGTAATGCTAGCATATTCTGCTTGTAACCGTTCTGCATCTATCCGTATTCCTCACGTGAACAGTGAACGAGCTCGTCGTATCGAAGTACGTTTCCCTGATCCTACAGGTAACCCATACTTGTCATTCACTGCAATGTTAATGGCTGGTCTTGACGGAATCAAAAACAAGATCCACCCTGGCGATTCTATGGATAAAGATCTATATGACCTACCTGCAGAAGAAGCGGCTGAAATCCCAACTGTTGCAAGTTCATTAGAACAAGCGCTAGAAGCTTTGGATAGTGATCGTGAATTCTTAACTGCTGGTGGCGTTATGACTGATGACATGATTGATGCTTATATTGAGCTTAAATCTGCAGAAGTTGAGTTACTTAACTCTTCTACTCACCCAGTAGAATTTGGCATGTACTACAGCTGCTAATTGCTATAGTTATTGTTTTTTATACGAGCCCGCATTATTGCGGGCTTTTTTTTGTTCTGGAAAAGGCTACACTCTAAGGTATGAAAAAGACTATTGTGATTCCGCTGTTGTTATTTACCGTCGCTGCGACGGGGGAGACGCTATACAAAATAGTAAACTCTGACGGTTCAATAACCTATACGGATACGCCGCAAAGTGGTGCACAGCCACTGGACTTACAGAATAGCAACAGTACAGTCATGCCTTCGTTAACAAATGGGGGAGCAAGGAAACAGACTAAAAGAACTAAGATAGAGTTTCCTGAGTATCAGCTTAAAATTTTATCTCCAGCTGATAAAGCTACTGTTCGTAATAATGCAGGTAAAATATCGGTTAGCGCACAACTCGAGCCAGTAGGTAATGGCAAATTCGAAATCTACTTAGATGGTGAGCTAGTGCAAACCAGTCCAGCCCCTTCTTTTCAACTACAAAATGTGGTGCGAGGAGAACATTCAATTCAAGTAAAATTTATTCACCATACAGGCAAGATCCTTGCATTGTCTAAACCTAGAGTGTTTTACATGCACCAGGCTTCGACGTTAATCAATCCAAATTAAACGTTTTAGAAGCCTGTAGCATGCTTCTTAATTGACATTGACTTTAACGGGTGAATGTTGTGCACTTATATGGTGCAATAATGTGATTGGGTGAAATTTCTTTGAGTGAACAATATAAACACCTTTTGGAAAGCTTAGCTACGGCCGTACTCGTATTGGATAAAAACCTATCTATCCGTTACGTCAATCTGGCTGCGCAGTCGATACTCGAATTTGGAGAAAATCAATTACTTGGTTTTCCTTTGACTCAATTTGTTTCTCATTCCAGCTTAACTTTTGCACGCTTGGAAGATGCAATTGAACGAGACCAAGGGTTTTCTGATGGCGAAGTTTTATTTGCTTTTGCCGATGGTCGACACGTATTAACTGATGTGACAGTTACATCATTTGAATTTGAACAAAATCCCGCTCTATTGCTTGAGATTAAAGTAATAGATCAGCAAAAACGAATTAGTCAAGAAAGTCAGCAGTGGGCTCAACTCCAAGCTGCTAGAGAGTTAATTAGAGGCTTAGCTCATGAAATTAAAAATCCACTCGGTGGAGTGAGAGGAGCAGCGCAATTACTCGAAAAAGAGTTACAAAGTCCAGATCTAAAAGAGTTTACCCAAGTTATTATTGGCCAATCGGATAGATTGCGAAATTTAGTCGATAGGTTATTGGGGCCGAATTCTTTACCGAATTTTGATTGGGTCAACATACATAAAGTTTTAGAGAAAATTCGCACCTTAGTAAAACTGGATGCAACCCATAATATTCACATAGAACGAGATTACGACCCTAGTATTCCCGATCTGTACTTAGACCAAGATATGTTGCAACAAGCGGTTTTAAATATTGTTACCAATAGTATTCAAGCTTTGGAAGGAAGTGCTGAAAAGCCCGAGATTATTATTCGAAGCCGAATCAAACGTCGATTTACAATACATGGCGTAAAGTACCCGTTAGTTGCACAAATTAAAATTATCGACAATGGACCTGGTATCCCAGTAGAGCTTAAAGACACCCTGTTTTACCCAATGGTAACTGGGAAATCAAATGGCACAGGCTTAGGACTATCCATTGCACAATCTTTGGTGGACCACCATAAAGGCAAAATTGATGTCGAAAGCTGGCCCGGTCATACCGCATTTAAAATTTATTTACCGATAGATAAAAAGGACGTAATTTAATGAACGCTGAACCAGTATGGGTCGTAGATGACGATAGCTCGATTCGTTGGGTATTACAAAAAGCGTTGCAATCGGCGCAGATTCCTTGTTTTAGTTTCGAGAATCCAGAAGATTTACTTTTGCAATTACATTCTGGTCAACAACCAGAAGTCATCGTTTCTGATATTAAAATGCCGCAAATGGATGGAATGACTTTGCTGCAAGAAGTGCATCGCCATTTTCCTGATATTCCAGTGATTATCATGACCGCTCACTCCGATTTAGATAGTGCGGTAAATGCCTATCAAAGTGGCGCTTTTGAGTATTTACCTAAACCTTTCGATATTGATGAGGCGGTGAACTTAGTACAGCGCGCTTTAGCGCACTCAAGGGAACAAAATTCACAAAGGCAGGCAGAACCTGAGGCAAAAGATACCGAAATCATTGGCGAAGCACCGGCAATGCAAGAAGTCTTTCGTGCCATTGGTCGCTTATCACGCTCTAGTATTAGTGTGTTAATCAACGGTCAATCCGGTACTGGTAAAGAACTAGTCGCTCAAGCATTGCACCGTCATAGTCCACGTAAAGCGAATACCTTTATCGCCCTGAATATGGCGGCCATTCCCGCTGATCTTATCGAGTCTGAATTGTTTGGCCATGAAAAGGGGGCTTTTACCGGTGCGCAATCTGCTCGGCAAGGTAGGTTTGAACAAGCAGATGGTGGCACACTATTTTTAGATGAAATAGGTGATATGCCTCTGGATGTGCAAACGCGACTATTGCGCGTGTTAGCCGATGGACAGTTTTACCGAGTTGGTGGTCACAATCCGGTAAGTGTTAATGTTAGAATTATTGCCGCAACCCATCAAAACTTAGAACAACGAGTTGTTGATGGAAAATTTCGAGAAGATCTCTATCACCGTTTGAATGTGATTAAAATTCACATTCCTACCTTAGCGCAACGTCGTGAAGATATTCCTCTGTTGGCTAGGCATTTTCTTAGTAGTGCGGCGAAAGAATTAGAAGTTGATGCCAAGTCTTTGAGTAAAGAAGCGGCTAATGTACTTTCGCAGTTATCCTGGCCTGGTAACGTAAGACAATTGGAGAATATGTGCCGCTGGTTAACCGTAATGGCCAGTGGACAAGAAATCTTAATTAATGATTTACCACCGGAAATTAACACCCAGCCTGCAAACACCCAATCAGCCAATCAAGAAGGTGATTGGAAAACACTACTTGCTAGTTGGGCTGATAAACAACTGCATTCGGGTCGTCAAAATATCTTAGATGAAGCCACCCATGAATTTGAAAAAATTATGCTAGAAAGAGCACTGCAATATACCAATGGGCATAAACAAGATGCCGCTAAAAAGCTAGGTTGGGGCAGGAATACCTTGACGCGTAAGTTAAAAGAACTAGACCTTTAACTTCGAGGGTTTTCAACAAAAACTAAAAAAGGCGCTTTCAAAAAGCGCCTTTTTAATCGAGCAAACTAAACCAGATAACCTAACCTTATTTACCGATTAAGCGCAAAAACTCGTTTCGAGTGGCTTGGGAGGTTCTAAATGAGCCTAGCATGACTGAGGTAATCATTGATGAGTTTTGCTTTTGCACGCCACGCATCATCATACACATGTGCTTACCTTCCATGACAACACCCACACCTTTCGCACCGGTAACTTCCAAAACTGCATCAGCAATTTGTTTGGTCAATCCTTCTTGTATCTGTAACCTACGAGCAAACATATCTACAATTCGTGCAAACTTCGATAACCCAAGTACTTTACCATCCGGTAAATAAGCAATGTGACAGCGGCCGATAAACGGTAGCACGTGGTGTTCGCATAATGAATAGTATTCGATGTCTTGGATGATGACCATTTCGTCTGTATCGGCTTCGAAAATGGCTCCGTTTACCACGCCATGAATGTCTTTTTCATAGCCATCGGTTAAGAACTGCATAGCTTTCGCCGCTCTTTTGGGAGTATCAATCAAACCTTCTCTGGCGGTGTCTTCTCCTAAAAGTTGGAGAATGCTTGCATAATGATCTTGTAGTTCTTGTGACATCTATTCGTGGTCTCGTTTGCATTATTCTGACTTGTTCAGAATGCCGAATTTCGTTAGGTAGCCCAGCATCATAACATTATGTGGATGCTAGAAAAACCAAATACATTAAGTAACTTTCACCCAGCTGAACCCAAGTAGGGTAATTACAATGCGACCTTAGAAAAGGATTTGTATTTAGGTTATTCGCTACTTAACTCAGTTTCAGGCAAGTCATAATGGGGGAGTTGTTTGTTTGGCTTTGACTTATTTTGTTGAACAATAAAGTGCTCCATCCAGCGCATCAATCGCATGCTGTAGTCTAATTTTGCAGGTGCTAACGCCAACCCATGGGCTTCATTAGGGTACAAAACAAGCCTTACTGGGGCATTCGCATTCGACTTAAAATAGCGATAAAGTTCTTTTGATTGACTCGGTGAAACTCTTGTATCTTCACTACCGTGTAATAGCAAAAGAGGCGTTGTTGCATTTTTAGTATGATAAATTGGACTGCGCTCTAAATACCATGTCCAGTCTTCCCAAGGTGCAACTAACGCGTGTAGTTTAAGCATTTCTGTTGGAATGTCCGTAGTACCAAATTTTGAAATTTGATTGGATACACCCATTCCCGAAACACTAGCGGCAAAATAATCATGCTGCTTGGTTGCTGCCCAAGCAGCAGCGTAGCCACCGTAAGATGTGCCTGTTATGCCTACGCGCAAAGGATCAACATCGTACTCTTCGATTAAAAAGTTGCGAGCATCTAATAGGTCGTCAAATTCAGCTCCAGCATAGTCTCTTTGACCCAACTTAGTAAAAGCAACGCCTTTTCCCGTTGACCCTCTGTAGTTAGGTAAAAAACTATAAAACCCTTTGCTTGCAGCATAAGCGACAGGGTAGGAGTAACTATTATTCCATCCCAAAGAAAAATGCGCCTCTGGACCACCATGTACAAAAATAATGGCCGACGATGTCGGTCCAGAATCATCTAATGGAGCAACTAAAATCCCATCGATAATGGTGCCATCTCTACCTGTATAATAGACTTCAGTCTGTTTTGGCAACGCCCTATCTTTCAACCAAACATTCGAATTTGTCATTCTTTTATTGCTATGTTTGGTCTTAATAAATAGCTCGTTTGGGTGCTCTGGAGAGTCGGCTAAGTAGGCAATATTGTATCCTTTGCTATCAACACTTATGGCACTGATTTTACCTTCGTGTTTCACTCTTACTCTATATGCCTTCTTCAGATCTTCGATATCTTTGTTGGCAATAAAAGTGCTTAGATTTTGAGCCCCAATAAAACCTATAGTTGTTGGATTAAACCAATTAATTGCAGTGACGTGTCCTTCAAAGTTAGGCAGTATATTCACAGGGTTAGGAGATGATATTTGGCTTAACCAAAGCCGACCCTCTGCGGGGTCAGACTGATCTTCTGCGCCAATAAATGCATAGTGGCTTCCATCTGGAGAGACACTAATTTCGCCCACTTTACCACGATGGTGATTGGTAATCTGAATTTGACCACTTGGTTTCAATACTGAAATTGCACTCTCCATCACTACGTCATCAGCAAACGGACTAGGGGAGTGATGTAATAATATTTGTTCAGTTTGAGGGATCCATTTTGCACTCAGAACGTGACTTTGGTTGTAAAGTAACTGAGCATTTTTGTTTTGATTGAGTAAACTCACTCGCCACAAAGAAGCGTTTTTAGCAGACTCACCAAATACGTTTGCGTTGAATCCTGCTTTGCTTAACTGCTTTTGCTGTTTCTCTTCAGACGGGTACCCCCAGACAAGTGCCACATCATTATTTTGGTTTATATCAAACCCTTTAATATCGGTTTCACCGGCATAAACTTTTACAGGCTCATCGTCACCTATTGCAATACTGTATAAGGATACGGTCTTATCGTCTTGCATTTTTCCTAAGAAATATAAAGCGTCACTATCTTTATTCCACTTTACATGACCTAATTGTCTGCCACCTGATATTACAGGTGAGATTCTTCCTCTTTTAGAAACGACATAAAGCTCTCTTAAACTGACTAAATCAATGCCATCATAGCTGTCATCTGGCAAATTTAAAGTGATCGCCGTCAAACGCCCATCGGGGGAAAACGCCACAGTCTTCACTTTACGTATCTGGTTTAAGTCTTCTAATGACAACGGGCTTTTTGCGCTTACAGGGAAAGCGCAAGATAAAATAACAAACAAAAAAACCAACTGTTTCAAATTCACTCCATGACTACTTTAAGTTTTAGGCTTAAAACTAAGCGCTAAAAACGTTAACTATGTTAACAGGTTGTTAATCTGGTTAACATTGTAGAAGTTGAAACTGGAGTTTGTAAATTAAAAATACATAGTATTTTGTTATAGGGATATATTCGTAAACCCTATACGACAGGGATTAAGTCGCTAATTTGTGGCGAAATTGAGTCAGTGTGGAGGTTAAAAGTCTTTGTATTTTTTCTTTAGTGAATCGCGGATGTTGTGAAGGTAGTAGTCAAGTTCTTGTTTAGCTTCTTCGTAAGCATTGTTATATTCAACCGAATCAGGGTTATCACGAAGTAACTTAAACGCAGAATCCGTTTTATTTAAAAGCATAGTGAGTTGCCGATTGCTGACATCCATTTTGTCTTAATTCCAATCCTCTATTACTAACTGTCTATATATTGGCTAATGAAACAGCGTAAAGCAAATATAATCGATAGTTTACATTTCCCCAATATTAGAATGCTTTTAGCACCGCTAAAGCCACTATGGCAAATAACACCAACACTGGAGCTTCATTTAAAAACCGATAAAAACGAGATGAGTGAGGGATAATATCTTTGGCAAATTTTTTCAACTGTAAATAGAGATACCCATGATATCCATAAATGAATATGACTAAGGTCAATTTAACGTGTATCCACATTGATGCCGCAAACCAAGCTCTACCATGCATATAAATTAAAATAACGCCAAAAATCAGAGTTAGCACCGCAAAAGGGGTAACAAAAAACCATAGTCTTCGTTCCATGATCTTAAATTGATCGCGTACGTCTTGGTTGTTAGTTTGTGCATGATATACGAATAACCTAGGTAAATAGAAAATCCCAGCCATCCAAGCAATCATAAAAAAAATGTGTAACGCTTTTATCCAAAAAAATAACATCTTATGCCTTCTTAAACTTGTTAGAACTTTTCCTGATGTAAATATGTACGCAGGCTGTTCCAGGTAATTACTCCGACAATACTCGAGGGGGTAGTCTCGTATACATATACTGCGCCATCTCGATTAACTTGCAATATTTCGTAAACTTCGGCCAACGTCGATTGACTTGGAACGCCTTCCATATCGAAGTACGCTAATGGAGCACTATTGTGGTTTAAACTTAATTCGTATTGTACCAATGAATACTGCACATCAATTTCGAACGAAGATCGCAGCACCACTGGATGATTAGGAGAGGTGTCTAAGAACTCCATTATGTGCTTGTCTGGTGCATCGATAAATAATTTATATTCAGTGTCCATTACTGCCAATACACCGGTTTTCTGTAACGCTTCTCTGATGGGAGAAATACTATATGGTAACTTTTGATATTCTAACTGACGGATAAATATTGAACGGTTTCCGAATAGTTGCGTAGAGGTTACATAAGCAGGCACAATGACCAACATCGCGGGTAATATGATATCTGCATTGTAAGCCAATTCCATAATCGAAGATAAGGCTGCAAGTGGTGCGTGCAGAACAGCGGTTAACATGCCAGCGATACCAAGTAACGCAAAGCTATTATTGTAATCAATATTTTCTGATAAAACGAAGCCCAATGGAATGGCAAATACTGCACCAGCAAGCATGCCAATCACATAAACTGGACCAATCAGCCCGCCAGGGACACCTAGGCCAATGGCCACCAATGCGAGTATAAATTTGGCGACTAAAATAGCCACTAGCATGCTTGTGGTTTCACCGCTTACAAAGGAGTGGGTAGTGTCTAAACTTGCGCTTAGGGACTCAGGCAAAAAATAGCCAAATATTGCTGTGATAACCGCTGCTATCAAGATCCGCCATATCATTTTGACAGGTCTAAACAGGCGAATTACGTTCATCAGTTGGTTATTGAATACAGTGGCCAGACAGCCTAGAGAAATTCCCAGAATAATTAAATAGGGGTAATGCCAGTGGTTAATATATTGAAAAGATAAAAAAGATAACTCGTGAACTTGCCCAAATACCACCCGGGTCATCAGTGAACCGCATGCTGCGGCTAACATTACCGGTATAAACAAATGGATACGGTATTCTCTTAATACTACCTCCATTACAAAAATAACGGCGGCAAAAGGTGTGTTAAAAGATGCGGAAATTCCAGCAGCGATACCGCAACCGGATAAAATACGAATACTATTGTAGGGTAGTTTCAAGCCGTGTCCGATAAAACTACTGCCAGCGGCGCCTAAGTGCACAGAAGGACCTTCTCGACCAACAACAAACCCACTGGCTAAAGCAATCATGCCGCCGAAAAATTGATTAATGGTTGTGCGAAAGGGGATATGTCCGTAGCGCTGCTTGAGTCGATGGATTACAAAGGGGATGCCCATTCGGTAGTGTTTAAAGCCAGTTAAAAAGGCAAATAAGATTATTAGCAGCGCACCGCCAATGGGTAAAGCAAAGCGTAGGTAAGGATTTAGATCAGAGAAACGGTTTAATTCGTCTAAAAAACTTAACTGTAACCATTCAACACAAAGCCGAAATAAAATGATTAATGACGCAGCACTCATCCCGCCCACTATGCCCAATATACATAGTTGAATTGATGTGCGAGGATTCGCTAATTCCTGTCTGAAAGATTTTAATGTCATTATGTGTTGGGCTTATACTTTCAATGGGTAATAATGGTGTTCGGTATTCATTTTAAGATGCACCCTTAGGCCAAAATTAGCTTACCACAAGTGCTTGTAAACAATGATAAAATTATTTTAGGAAATTTACCTTTTGATACCAGATGAAATTCGTAAAACTTGGAGCGCATTTAAATTTTATTCAGTTTTGCTGATCTTATTTATTTGTACCGCTTATTTTGCATTTACCTATGGCAATACTCACTTCGAGAGTCAAAATGCAAAAATTAGTACCCTTGAACACACAATTGAGAACCTATCACTGGATAATCAACGTTTAAATAAGCAGTTAAACATTCTTGGCGTGGAGTTAGAGGTACAAAGGCTTGCAGTGAAAAAATCTCAACTTACCCTTGAGCAGGGGTTGGCAAAAGAAGCAAAACTAAAAGAGGAAATTAAATTTTATCAAAGAGTCATGGCTCCAGAATTGGAACAAGATGGTTTTGTGATTGAAGCTTTCGAGGTTAAGAAATCAATAAGTGAGCGAGCTTACTGGTTTGAATTGGTGTTGATGCAACAAAACAAAATTAAAAATGTGGTAAAAGGCTCCATTGACGTCACAATTATTGGTAGTGAAGACGGCGAACCTAAGCAATATAATTTGTCTGATCTGGTCACTAAAGAGTCTTCTAAATTGAGCTATAGCTTTAAGTATTTTCAAACCATTCAAGGCGAGCTTATTCTACCTAAGAATTTTTCAGCTGAGAAAGTGTTAGTAAAAACCCAGGTTTTTCAATTTAAGCGAAAGCGTGGCGAGTTAGAAAAAACCTTTGACTGGAACATTGAAAAAGCACAAAGCAGCACAGAATAGTTGATTAGATTAGTCAGGTATTAGATAATTAACCCATAGATAGGGTATTTCCCCTGTTAGTAAAGGTAGAGGTAATATATGTCGGTAGAAATGGCGGTGCCAATTGAATTTTCTGAAGCCGCTTCCGCAAAGGTTCGTACATTAATAGAAGAGGAAGAGAATCCTAATCTTAAATTACGAGTCTATGTAACTGGAGGAGGTTGCTCTGGCTTTCAATACGGTTTTACATTTGATGAAAAAGTAAATGAAGGCGATATGACTATCGATAAAAACGAAGTCACATTGGTTGTCGATCCCATGAGTTTACAGTATTTGGTAGGCGGAACTGTAGATTACGTTGAAGGCCTTGAAGGTTCACGCTTTTTAGTGAACAACCCTAATGCAACAACGACTTGCGGCTGTGGTTCTTCATTTAGCGTTTAATCCCAAAGCAAATTAAATTAACAAGCCAGCATTAAGCTGGCTTTTTTGTGTGCACAAAGAAACTATCTAACCTAGAACTTAAGTGCGTCGCAGGAAATGAGTCATTAAGCATATTTATATGGGGATGTTGGGCTGCTGCAGGTTTTAGGTTTTCATTTTTGCCGATGGCCATAAACCTTTTCAGTCAATTCCGTTTCAATTCTTTCTCAATATCCACTCTATAAAGCACAGAGCAAACCTTAGTCTTCTTATTCTTCGCGGGCTCTCATCTTATTCATTTCATTAAAACTTTTTAAAATAGATTGTTAGGTGAAAAGTTTAAGCTAACTATGAAATTTTTTTATCTAAAATTAGTTCTAAATACACTGTTCTGTTTTACAAATATCAATTCGATGTTGATTAATTTGTGTTAAAAACAATAACTTACTTTTTATTGAGTTGTTTAGCTTAGTGTGAGCTAAAATTTAGGTTACGAAGCATCTTTGTTGTTTGAGCCAAAAGGTGACTTGATATTCATTTTAGAAGTCGGAGAGTTAGATATGTCAAAAAGCAAGTGTCCAGTTATGCATGGTGGGGCAACAGAGAGCAATATGTCAGTGATGGAGTGGTGGCCTAAAGCCCTAAACCTAGATATTTTACATCAGCATGACTCTAAAACGAATCCTTTAGGGGAGGAGTTTGATTATAGGGAAGCCGTTAAAACCCTCGATGTTGAAGCCCTTAAAAAAGATATGCATGCATTAATGACTGACAGTCAAGCATGGTGGCCCGCAGACTGGGGACACTATGGTGGTTTAATGATAAGAATGACATGGCATGCGGCAGGAACATATCGAATCGCCGATGGTCGCGGTGGCGCAGCTACTGGTAATCAGCGTTTTGCACCATTAAATTCATGGCCCGACAATGCTAATTTAGATAAAGCTCGCCGCTTACTGTGGCCGATTAAGAAAAAATATGGCAACAAACTAAGCTGGGCTGACCTAATTGCCTATGCAGGTACTATCGCTTATGAATCTATGGGATTAAAAACCTTTGGTTTCGGTTTTGGCCGCGAAGATATTTGGCATCCAGAGAAAGACATTTATTGGGGAGCTGAAAAAGAATGGTTAGCGCCTAGTGGAAGTGAAGGTTCTCGTTACTCGGGGGAACGAGATCTAGAAAATCCTTTAGCTGCCGTAATGATGGGATTAATTTATGTTAACCCTGAGGGAGTTGATGGTAATCCTGATCCATTGAAAACAGCTCATGATATGCGCGTTACCTTTGAGCGCATGGCAATGAACGATGAAGAAACCGTTGCCCTAACTGCCGGTGGGCATACTGTCGGTAAAACCCATGGCAATGGCGATGCTGCAATCTTAGAAGCGGATCCTGAAGGCGCTGGTTTTGAAGAGCAAGGCTTTGGCTGGATGAATAATACCAAGCGCGGCATTGGTAGAAATACAGTAACGAGTGGTATTGAAGGGGCTTGGACTACTCATCCAACGAAATGGGATAATGGCTTTTTCAAGTTGTTACTGAATCACGATTGGGAGCTGAAAAAAAGCCCAGCAGGTGCTTGGCAGTGGGAGCCTATTGATATTGCAGAAGAAGATAAGCCAGTTGATGTTGAAGACTTGACCACTCGTTTAAATCCAATCATGACAGATGCTGATATGGCGTTGAAAATGGATCCTGCGTATCGTGAAATTTCAGAAAAATTCAGTAAGGATCAAGCCTACTTTTCAGAAGTATTTGCCCGTGCTTGGTTTAAATTGACCCACCGTGATTTAGGGCCTAAAACGCGTTACATTGGTCCGGACGTTCCCAAGGAAGACTTACTTTGGCAAGATCCTACCCCTGCAGGTTCAACTGATTATGATGTTGATACGGTAAAAGCAAAAATCCTTGAAAGTGATTTAAGTGTTAGCGATATGGTGTCTACTGCTTGGGATAGTGCCAGAACCTACCGAGATTCAGATAAACGTGGTGGTGCTAATGGCGCTAGGATTCGACTTTCTCCGTTTAGAGATTGGCAAGGAAATGAGCCTACACGGTTAGCAAGTGTACTTAGTGTGTTAGAAGGTATCGCGGCTGAAACAAGTGCCAGCGTTGCTGATGTCATTGTTCTTGCTGGTAATATTGGCGTTGAGCAGGCAGCTAAAGCCGCCGGTTATGATGTCGAGGTACCATTTTCGCCAGGCCGTGGTGATGCAACCTTAGAAATGACAGATGTTGACTCTTTTGACGTGCTAGAGCCGTTACATGATGGCTTTCGTAATTTCTTAAAAGCAGATTATGTAGTTACCCCTGAAGAGTTACTGCTCGATCGTGCTCAACTACTAGGTTTAACTGCACCTGAAATGACAGTGTTAGTTGGCGGTATGCGAGTAATGGGTACAAACTTTAATGGCACTAAGCACGGTGTGTTTACTGACAATGAAGGTGCCCTAAGCAATGACTTTTTTGTTAACTTGACCGACATGAATTATGCGTGGAAGCCGAGTGGTAAAAATACATATGACATCTGTGATCGTCAAACCAATGCTGTGAAGTGGACAGCAACAAGAGCTGATTTAGTCTTTGGCTCAAATTCGATTTTACGTTCTTATGCAGAGGTTTATGGGCAAGATGATAGCAAAGAGAAGTTTGTGAAAGATTTCATTAGCGCATGGACGAAAGTTATGAATGCCGACCGTTTTGATATTTTAAGTTAGTATTTAATTTTTATTGTTAAGCCCCAATGCTTTTGCATCGGGGCTTTTTTTGTTCCTCAAAGCTGGCAAAGCACTTAGATTAAACGAAACTTGAAGTGTCTTTTTTAGAACTTTTATTGTCTACGAAACGTAAAAGCGTAATTAGATGAAAATAAACTGAGTTAAAACAGTGGTTGTTGATTTCGTACATATTTCGAAACGATTTATAATTGGTAGTATCTTTTTCAAAGTAGTAACGTTAGCGCCAATGGACAAGGAGGTAAAATGTCAAACCTGCTAACTAAAATTCGACGCCAACCGGCGTGGATAGCGTTGTTTATTTTCATACTTTTATGCTTGTGGATTGCCTCAGGGCACCTTTCTGCTCAGCAGGATGAAGGCAAAAAAGCAGTGCGTGAAGAATCGCTTACTAAAGTAAAGGTAGATACCCTATATGCCGAGCATGTTAACCGAGAAGTTAGCATTTATGGACGTACAGAACCTGATCGTATAGCAACACTGCGTTCTGAAGTTAAAGGTCAGGTAGTGGACATTTACGTTCAGGAGGGGCAAGCAGTCAAACAAGGGCAAAAGATTTTGCGCATGGATGGAAATGATCTGAATGCCTTGTTGCGATCAGCAAAATCGATTCTTAAACAGCGTGAAATTGAATTAGGTGCTGCCCAATCTTTGGGAAAAAAGGGTTTTCAATCACAATCAGCTTTAGCCCAAGCTGAAGCCAATGTTGAGCTAGCAAAAGCTGAAATAGAACGCTTAGAATTAGCTATCACCAAAACAACCATAGTTGCGCCTTTTGATGGTGTACTAAACAGCCGTGAAGTGGAAATTGGCGATTTACTTAGAGACGGCGATACCATTGCGACTGTAGTAGATTTAGACCCTCTCATTATTTCCGCCGATGTAACAGAAAACTGGATTCAAAAGATTTACCTTGGGCAAGCAGCAAATGGCCGATTGACCACTGGGCAAACCCTTACTGGCAAAATTCGATATATCTCCAGTATTTCAAACCAAGGCACCAACACCTTTAACCTGGAAGTGGCAGTGGCTAACCCCGAAGGGGCGTTGTTGGCTGGAATGAGTACTGAATTAAACATTCCCTTGCAACAAGAGCGTGCAATTAAAATTACTCCTGCGGTAATGGCCTTGGATGAAGAAGGTAACCTAGGTGTCAAAATAGTTGAAGGTGACATCGTTAAGTTTGTGCCCATTGATATTGTAAAAAGCGATAGTCAAGGGGTTTGGTTATCAGGGTTAGGCGAACAAGCGCGCATTATTACTCGCGGGCAAGGATTTGTCCGTGATGGTGATAAAGTTGAAATTGTCGATGACATAACATCTGAAAAGTAGCAGTACTATTTTCCCATGAAAAATATCATAACGGCTTCAATCGACCATACGCGCACTGTATTAATGATCTTTGTATTGTTATTAGTTTCTGGTGCAGTCACTTATTTAAATATTCCTAAAGAATCGAATCCGGATGTACCGATTCCATTTATTTACGTTTCTATCGTCCATGATGGTATCGCCCCTGAAGATGCTGAACGCATGCTTGTTAAGCCGATGGAAAGAGAGTTGCGCTCCATTGATGGCCTAAAAGAAATGAAAGCCACCGCTGGCGAGGGATTTGCCAGTATAACCATGGAGTTTGTTGCTGGTTTTGACTCCAAAGAAGCCCTAGCGGACGTTCGTGACAAAGTCACTGTCGCACGGGCTAAATTACCCGATGAGACTGAAGAGCCAACGATTCATGAAATTACCATGGCGGGTCAACAAGCCGTGTTAACCGTGGTGCTATCTGGTCCAGTGTCGGAAAGAGCGTTAATTACTACGGCTCGTGAATTACAAAATGGACTCGAAGGCATATCTGAGGTGCTCGAGGTCGACATCGGTGGTGATCGCGAAGATCTAGTCGAGATTATTGTCGATCCCTTGTTATTAGAGTCTTACGGCCTTGACCAAACTGAAATCTTAACGCTCTTATCGCGTAATAATCGCTTGGTTCCTGCAGGGACTATGGATACCGGTGTGGGCAGTTTTGCAGTGAAAGTTCCTTCTGTATTCGAAAGTGTTAAGGATGTATTAGAGCAACCCATCAAAGTGGATGGTGACAGAGTAATTACCTTTGAGGATGTGGCTCAGGTGCGCCGTTCCTATAAGGATCCGTCGGGATTCGCACGCTTAAATTCCCACCCTTCAGTTTCAGTGGAAGTCAAAAAGCGCCCCGGTGAGAACTTGCTGATTACCGTAGAAAAGGTAAAAGCCTTTGTTGAGCAAGCTCAAAACTCTTCAGTTTGGCCTAACAGCGTGTCGGTAACCTACACAGGTGACCAGTCAATTAATATTAATATGATGCTGGGTGATTTACAGAATAATGTCACCAGTGCCATCGTTTTAGTGGCGATTGTCATCGTTGCTATATTGGGAGTGCGCACCGCCATCCTTGTTGGCGTATCTATTCCGGGTTCATTTCTCACCGGTATTTTAGTCATTTCTTTGTTCGGTTATACCTTGAATATGGTTGTGCTCTTTTCGTTGATTATGGCCGTGGGCATGTTAGTGGATGGTGCCATAGTTGTAACCGAATATGCCGATAGGTGTATGAGTGAAGGTCAGGATAAAAAAACGGCTTATAAAAGTGCTGCACTACGCATGGCTTGGCCGATAATCGCCTCTACAGCCACTACGTTGGCCGCATTTGCGCCCTTAATGTTTTGGCCGGGCATCATGGGTGAGTTTATGAAGTACTTACCTTTTACTTTGATTGCTGTTTTAACCGCGTCATTGCTAATGGCGTTGGTATTTGTTCCTACTTTAGGAGCAGCTTTTGGTAAACCAAGATACATCAGTAGCAAAACTAGACAGCAACTTGAGCAAGCAGAAAATGGTGACATTAGTACCCTCGAAGGTTACACCGGTCGTTACATCCGTTTCCTTTCAGTAGCTATCGCTCATCCCCTAAAAAGCGTATTAATTGCGGTTGTCTTTGCGGTAATCACTTTTATTCTTTATGCATCATCGGGTTTAGGTGTGGAGTTTTTCCCCAAGGCGGATAGCCAAGGCGTGAATATCACAGTGCGTTCCATTGGCGATTATTCGGTTTACGAAAAAGACAGTATTATCAAAGAAGTGGAAGCAAAATTAATTGATATGCCAGAAATCGAAACCTTGTACTCACGCTCAGGTGGACAAGATCAAATTGGTACCCTTAGGTTGAACTTAGTGGATTGGCATTTGCGAGTACATTCTGATGAGGTATTGAAAGAAGTTCAAAACCGCATTGGCAATATGGCTGGACTTGATATGGAAGTTGCTCCCGATCAAGAAGGGCCACAATCAGGTAAAGATTTACAAATCGAAATTTCCTCTCGGTTCCCTGAGTTACTCAATGATGCGGCAGTCAAAATTCGCAAAGCCCTAGATGCAAATGATAAATTTACGTCCATTGGCGACACCACTGCAAAACCTGGTATTGAGTGGCAATTAAAGGTAAATAGAAGTGATGCTGCGCGATTTGGGGCGGATGCAACCTTGGTGGGAAATACGGTGCAATTTGTGACGACAGGTTTACGAATTGGTGAGTATCGACCCGATGACGTCGACGATGAATTAGATATTCGTGTCAGGTTTCCCCGCACTGACAGATACATTGGAAAGCTCGATGAATTAAGACTCAAAACGGCAAATGGTCTAGTTCCCATCAGTAATTTTGTTGAGCGCACAGCGCGCCTGAAAACCGACTTAATACGCCACGTTGATAGTAAACGAGTACTGCGGGTTGAAGCCAATATGGTACCGGGTGAATTATTAAGTATTGCCCTGCCTGAACTGCGAGAGCAGTTACCTACACTGAATTTAGATCCTAGAGTAGAGATAACCATTAAAGGTCAAAATGAGCAACAAGATGAATCTCAAGCCTTTTTGATGAACGCTTTTTTGATAGCTTTGTTTGTAATGGCTATTATCCTGGTAACTCAGTTTAATAGTTTCTATCAGGCGTTTTTAATTTTAAGCGCAGTTATATTTTCAATTGTTGGTGTAGTGCTGGGCCTGCTCATATTCCAAAAACCTTTTGGCATTGTAATGTCTGGTGTGGGGGTTATCGCGCTGGCTGGTATAGTGGTGAATAATAATATTGTACTTATTGATACTTACAATATATTGAAAAGCGAAGGGCTGAAATCCACTGAAGCTATATTGCGAACAGGGGCACAACGTTTAAGACCAGTAATGATGACGACAGTAACAACTATCTTAGGTTTATTACCTATGGTGGTAGGAGTTAATATCGACTTTATTGGCCGTAATGTTGATATTGGTGGGCCTTCTACCGAATACTGGTCTCAGTTGGCTACTGCTGTTGCTGGTGGATTGGCTTTTGCTACTGTACTTACTTTAGTGTTGACTCCATGCATGTTGGCGTTTAAAGATAATCTTCGTTTATCTTCTAACAAACCCCAGAATTAAATTCGAAAAAGTTATCTTGAGTCGGCGGAGTATTGTTCTTTAGAGCAGGTAAAGTGAGGTGTAACACCTCACTTTTACAGTAGGTTTGAGCTAAAATTCTCTTAGTTTAATTTAGACTGGTTTCTTTCTTTGAGTTCACTGTCGAAAACGTCAGGAAAAACCACAATTCCTTCTTCATCTGGATTTGGGAATACCGCAATATTGACCCCATCTCCCTCTAATCCTCTGGTCCAGCGTTCAAACCAGTCTGACAAGGTAATTGCTTTAGGTGTGCAATCGGCCCAATCTCCGGTAGCCCAATATTTAGCAAACTCTTCTGATGGCCAAACGGGTACACAGTCTTCATCTTCACTATTTAACATGACGCAACCGTGCTCGTCAGTGAGGATCCAAATTTTTTGGTTAATCGTTGCCTGAGTTAATAGATAGGCATGGCGTTTTTCTGGGGACATTTGAATAACATCGTGAAATTGCGAAGGCATAAATATTTCCTTTTTTAAGGCAGAAGTTAGCTACAAGAAAAATTCAAATTGATGATAAATAATTAAAACAGGTCAAACAGAATCAATGGATTAAGTAGCATTATGAATATGCAAAGACTTATATCACTAAAACCCATAGTGATACTAGTATTTAGGCTTGGAATTATGCACCTATATGCGCGGCTATTATTAGGCTATGAGGTGGGGTTGGGGGGTAATCAAGCGGTGTGATGCAAGTTAATTGGTTAAAGCTTTAATATGGTAGTTATTTTTAAATTAGTTTATTGATAGTAAGCGCTAACTACTGGATGGCTTTGAGGGATTATTTTCGTTTATGTTTTTGTCCTGCTCCCCAACCTATTATACCGGCTCCAATAATCGCACCTATCCAAGCAAACGGCATTATTTGCGGGTTGAGCTCTTTAGCAAATACGATTGTGAGCATTGACGATGCACATAACAGCCAGCCAAATAACTCTATTTTATTGAAATATTTAGTGACGAAGTTGGGTTTGTTGTCTGGTGGTTGGGTCATCTGAGTTACTTAGTTAGGACAAATAGAAGTTGAGAGAGGGAATATGCCATATTTTCCCCCTTAGAATAACACTTTTGAGTAGATTAATTTTAGGCAACGCAGCAATTATTGCGGCCTAATTCTTTCGCTTGATACATTGCACGATCTGCACGACCAAGCCATTCGAAGGCGGTTTCATGGGGAGCATATTTAGCGGTCCCAACCGATATAGTGATGTTATGCTTTGCTAACCAGCCTTCATTTTCAATGGAAAAACGGAATTCTTCGGCTAATTTTATGGCTTCTTTTAGGGGCGTGTTGTCGGCAATAATGACGAACTCTTCTCCGCCAAAACGATATAGTTTGTCGGTCGAACGAATACGCTTTTCGATGGTCTCTACAAATACCCTTAAAATGTCATCACCTTTAGCATGACCATAAGCGTCATTAACCTTTTTAAAGTTATCTAAATCCATCAATATTAACGATACAGGCAAACTTTGCTCTCTTCTTTGAAAAGCAATGACCTCCAGCAATTTTTGCTCCATAGCTCGTCTGTTACCAGCACCTGTTAAAGGATCGCATGTCGCCAATTCTGTTAATTGTTGCTGCTGTTTACGCATTCTATCTGAAAATGCATAGCTAAATAGCAATGTCGCTGTGGCAGTAACATAGAATTCTAAGGCTAAAAATATAGTAAGTTGCTCGCGTAGCACATATCCAATGGAGAGTAGAATCAAGATACTGTAAATAGCTGCCATGTTGGCGGGTAATAAGAAAAACACCGCAGTGAGAGCCGGAAAAATCCACATCAATTGACTGATACCTTTGAGCAAGACAGTCACAAAAACAACAAACATGGATACAAAGGCGAGGATGCGGCCAGGTAATTGGGTTTTATGGGTTCGATAGACATAAACAAAAAGAGAGCCCAAAGCGAGAACCGCAAATAAATCTAAGCAAGCGACTGCCCAATCTGACTCCATGATTCGATAGATGGCAAAGGGCAGTACGCCGATGGAACTTGCGCCGCTAAGTGTCAGAATAATGCTTTCTTCAGCACTACGCTTTTTAATGGGGGCCGAATGCGTAATCATAATTTATTGCATCCTCCGTAATGCTTAACCCATTTAATGATTCTTTGCTTAAATTTAACACAGCATAACAAAGTATCAGACGACTACTTATGATTATTTACACTAAATTAGATAACTTTAATAACTATCTATAAGGGGAATGGTGCATATATGAGCAATTAAATACGCCATTAATAACCTTTACTCCATTCCACTAGATTCTGGAGCTTTTGCTTGGTTAAAAATAAATGCAAATTTTGTAGAAAAACATTAGAAATTTCCTGCGGTTTAGAGACTGCAGCAGTATGCTGAGTGATATACAGGTTGTCTAGCTGCCAAAATGGATGTTCTTTTGGCAATGGCTCTTCAGTAAATACATCTAGAACCGCAGCCTGTATCTGATTTTGCGTAAGGGCATTATACAAAGCATTTTCATCAATAACTTGCCCTCTGCCGGCGTTAATTAATATGCACTGGGGATTAAGTGAAGTTAAGCACTCCTGGTTGATTATATTTTCAGTTTTGTTGGTATGGGGCAGCAATACAACTAAGTAATCCAAGCGATGGGCAAAGGTTTTTAGATGTTTAAGTGAATAAAATTCATCAACACAATCAAGACTACGAGGGGTTTGAGCGATTCCAAAGACCTCCATTCCGAAGTGCTTTGCCGTTTTGGCAACTTCTATTCCAATCGAGCCCATTCCAAGAATGCCAATGGTTTTGCCCTGTAACGGAGTACAGTTTGGTTGAAACCAATTCTGCTGTGATTGCAATTCTTTAAAGGTTTGAATTTTTCGCGAAAAATACAACAAATAACTAAAAACATATTCTCGCATTTGCGAACCAAAAACATTTTTTATACCGGTTAATTCAAAGGTTTGCGGGGCTTTATCGATAAAAGGTTTAATGCCAGCCCAAGTCGACTGAACCCATTGTACATTCGGACAATAGGGAAGTGCAGCGATACTTAGTTCAGGTTCGCCTAATATAATGTCAACCCTGTGACCATTGGCAATTAAGGCGGGGTCTTTTGGACAAATTTGCAGGTTAAGATCGGTTATTTTGGCCAGTTCAATTTGTTCTACATAATCCATTGCGTCTCGGCTACAGATCAATATATCAGTCATTTTGTCGTCCTATAGTAAACTTAACTTTCCTATTTATATACAATTTACTCAAAATTATATTTGGAGTTGTGTTTATTTTGCCTTATAAAATTACTTATTATTCGTCCAATGGAAATAAATAACAGCTTGGTACGCTGTTAGATAAAAGGTAATCTTATGAATAGTGAACAACAAGCAAAACAAGCCAAATTACTTTCTCCAAGACGCAATACCAGTGAAGCAGTCAGTATTGATGAACTTGCCAATGAACAATTAGCGCATTTTGGTATAAAGCCTAATTCAGACTATGGTAAAGCATTGTTTGCCGTCGCCAAACATCTTTACTTAGCGCAAGTTGATGTCAATAATCTTTGGACCATAACCAATGAGACCTTAGACGGTTTAAGCAAAGAAGATAAGTTAGCCTATTTTAATGCTAAAAAGTTTCTTTCATTTCAAATAGCTAAAATACTCGATACTCTACAAAACCCTTTTAGGGCGACTTATCAGAGCATGACTCAGCAATCTGGCTCGCAAGTTTCTAAAAGCCACTATCCATTGTTCGATAATATTCCGGCACTATTTTCAGCCACGCCGGTAATCGTTCGTACTGCGACTTATGTTTATGCTTGTACAGAATGGGTGGATGATGCTTTTCACGGCAAAGAGTTTACCCATCAAATATATTCAAGGTTACTCAATCCTACCAATATATCATTAGCTAATGCCATCGTTGATTTAGAAGCGGGTCCGTATTCAACAGATTATTTAGCGTGGAATTTCAACTCTGGTATGGCAGCTATAGACGCACTGCTTTCCAATGTCCTTTCCCATTCGGATATTTTAATTGTTTCACGCAACGTTTACGGCGGGGTTTATCAACTGCTACATGACTATTTTGCCCGTGAAAATAGACTGGATATTCAGCTTGAGTGGTTTGATGGTTATAGTGCAGAAGACTTTTCTATGTTTATTGAGCAGGTGAAATGTAAACATAAGCTCAGACTAGAAAGCCATAATTTACACGTTTATTTGGAGTCACCCTGTAACCCCCATGGCCTGATACTAGATGTCGCTGGCATATGTGAAATAGCTCATCAAAATAATCATTTAGTAATGTTAGATGCAACCTTGGCGACGCCCATTTTACACCAACCCCTGCAACAAAAAGACAAAAGTAAACGACCCGATTATGTGGTGCACAGTTATACCAAAGATATATGTGGCACAGGAGCAACTACCGCGGGAGTTGTGATTGGCGAAGGCTATCGCATGTTTCAACCCAAAGGTAGTAGCGTTGATGGATTTGACTGGTCTCAGACGATGTTTTGGGACGTGTATTATATTAAAGGTGCGTTTCTAGATTCGGAAAAAGCCTTTGATGTATTAAGTGGTATGAAAACCTTAGAGCAAAGAATCATGAATAAGGTGATCAATACTCAAGTGTTCAGTCAGTTTTTAGCCGCTCACCCGTTATTTAATGTCAATAGCCATGCATTGCCGGATCATCCCAATGCTGCATTACGTGAAGAGCAAATGCGACACGGTTGGCCATGTGCACTATTCACTATTGATCTTGAAAAAGCAGGCTTGAGTAGAGAAGTATTTGTACGCTTCTTCGATGCTCTGGAGCCGGCTTTTAGTCATCAGGTAAGTATTGGCCAAAACAACACTATTATTCTGTGTCCAGCATTGACCTCTCATTCGGAGTTATCTGCAAAGGAGCAGAAAAAAGGAGGTATTCATCCCACAACCATGCGCATTGCCATGGGAACCGATAATGTAAAAGCGCTGATTGCGCATATGATAAATAGTGCCAAATTACACATAGATCCTAGTGTGGCTAATTTTAGTCAGCAATTTATGAGCGCAGATAAAATCGATGAATTGTATATGCAAATAACAACTAAAGTGTGCCAACAACACTACGCTTCAGGGCCTAAAATGCAGGCGTTGATTGATCAATAATGGCAGTTAGGGAGAGGTATGGTTAACGGTAGCTTTACCTTTTCCTATGTAAAATTAGGCAAGGTTTGACTGACTTGGTGTTCGTATACCAGAGCGGTTTCCACATGACTCACCTCTTGTCTTGCGGTAATCGCGTTAAATATGAAGTCTCTAAGGTGAATGGAGTCTGCAACTGTGACATGCACAAAAAAATCATTTTCTCCTCCCATATGAAATACATTTAACACTTCAGGCATTGGGAGCAGAGATTTCTGGAAGTTATCCACTGTAGCGCGGTTATGATCTTTCAAACGCACCGAAATCATTGCTTGAATATGTCCACCAAGGGCATTTAAGTTAACTTGCATATTCATGGTTTCGATAATGCCATCTGACTGTAACTTTTTAATCCTTTCCAAACTTGAAGACGGTGCTAATTTTACTTTCATGGCGATGTCTTTATTGGTTAAACTAGGATCCGCATACATGGCAGCCAAAATGTCTAAGTCTATTTTATCTAAAGTTCGTTTTGGGTTTTTCACGTTATATCTGCAACTTAGTTGAGAGTGGTTAATGGGCAGGAAAATAGCCGCCTAAAACAGCAGGGCGACTAGCGCCGGTAACCGAAGGCAAATTCCCTGGCATATCTTGATTGAAGGCATAGGCTAGCCAAGCAAACGCCACGGCCTCAACACTATCTGCGGAGATGCCTAAATCGTCTGTTGTATATAGATCAGTTTCAACTAATTCGTTTTCTATACACTCCATTAAGAAGTCATTCCTTGCACCACCGCCACAAACGAAGACTTCTTCAACGCCTTGAATTTGATTAACTTGTTGTGCAATAGAACAAGCTGTCAGCATGGCAAGGGTGGCTTGTACACATTCACTGGAAACATTTTTAGCGTAGTCAGCAAGGTGTTGCTCTAACCACTGCAAGTGGAATAATTCTCTGCCGGTACTTTTCGGTGCCGGTAAAGTAAAAAATGGTTCATTAAGTAATTTTCGCAAAAGTTGTGCGTCGTGACTTCCTTTTGCTGCCCAAGCTCCATTAGCATCATAGGCCTGATTCAGGTGTTTTTTACACCATGCATCCATTAACGTATTGCCAGGTCCGGTATCAAATCCCACTACAGGTTGCGTAGCATCATTTGGAATATGGGTAATATTCGCAATGCCACCAATATTAAGAATGACCCTTGAATGATGAGAGTGACGAAATACGGCTTGATGAAATGCTGGAGTTAAAGGCGCACCTTGGCCGCCTAGCGCAATGTCTTTGCGTCTAAAGTCAGCAATAACATCGATACCTGTTAATACGGCTATACTATTTGGATCGCCGATTTGTAGAGTAAAACCATGATTACCACTGGGATGATGTCGAATGGTTTGTCCGTGGGAACCAATGGCTGCGATTTTGGAGGCTGGTATTTCGTTTTTTAACAAAATATCATTGACTGCATGGGCGAAAACTTCTGCCACTTCGCGGTCTGCGTGTCCCATAGCTACTATTTCATTGGTAGCACTGGCGCACAATGAGTTTAATGTGCGCACCAACTCAGGAGGATAGTCATAGGTTTGGCAATCTATGATAGTGGGTTTAATTTTAGAAAAGTCTACTAGCGCTACATCAACACCATCCATACTGGTGCCAGACATCAAGCCTACATAAAGGTTTGACATAATGCTCCTAATCCTAACGGTTCATTGCAAGCATAATTCGTTTTGTGTTGTTTAGTTGACTCACTCGTTTTTCTGCAATCTTTGCAAATTGCGCCGCTTCCGATTTTGCGATTGGCTGCGCTTTAGGTAAGGTAACAGTGCGCGGGTTCCTATGTACTCCATCCACCAAAAATTCATAATGTAAATGTGGGCCTGAAGCTAGTCCAGTTGAACCTACATAACCAATTACCTGTCCTTGTTTCACTGTTTGCCCTTTTTTTACGGCTCGTTTGGTGAAGTGCAAGTATTTGGTCACATATTTTTCACCGTGCTGAATAAACACGTGATTGCCATTGTATTTGTCATAGGTTGAACGAATTACTTTACCGTCACCTGCGGCAATGACAGGCGTTCCTTTGTTAGCAGCATAATCAACACCTCTATGCGCTTTCCAGCGTTTCTGAACTGGATGGAAACGTCGTTTCTTAAAACTTGAACTTATGTATTTAAAATTGACGGGGGCACGCAAAAAACTCTTGCGCATGCTTCGTCCTTCAGGAGTGTAGTAGTTACCATCGTCATATAATATGGCAGTGAACGCTTCACCCTGATTGATAAATTCTGCAGCAACTATTTTTCCGCTTTCAACATATTCGCCGTCGACAAAATGTTCTTCGAATACCACGTTAAAGCTATCACCTTCACGCAAGCCTAAAGCGAAGTCGATATCCCAACCAAAAATACCCGCTAAACTCATAATATGTTTTTCAGATAAGTTGGCTTTTACTGCAGCATTCCAAAAGTTATTTTTTATTTCACCCTGGGCATAATTTAAACGTGTGTCCAGCTGTTTAGTATCAATGCTACTTGCAAAACTATTGGTTTCTTGACGTTTAATATTTAAGGTTTGCGTAGAAGAAAGCTCGTAGCTTAAAGATTCAAGTTTTCCTTGATCGTCGATTAATAATTGCAAACTTTGACCGGGGCGCATTTTCAGTAGTCTTTTCGCGTCTTTGCCTGCATTACTTACATAATAGGTTTCTTGAGGCGTGAGTTTAGCGCGTTTAAAGATTTTCGCTAGGGTGTCGCCTTTAGTCACTTTAAATGTTTGCCATTGCAAAGGCTCATCATCTAAAGCTTGTGCTAATTGTTTCGGGGTATTAATAGTAAGCGGCACGTCGTAGCGTTTGCCCACTTCTAAAATTTGACTGTTTTTGGATGCTTTAGCGGATTCAGTCGGAATGAATAACAAGAGTAAGAAGAATAACGCAAAGCCAGATAATAAGGCTTTGTGCTTGGTTGGTAAGCGTTTTAAAGTTCTTTGTACCACTGTAACGAATGTCTCTGATTAGTTAGCTAAGTTGAGAATATAACGATTTTAGTTACTTTTCTAGTTTGAGGTCAAAAAATAACCAGTTATATGAGCATGTTACAGGATACATGATTATATAAAAATATACAGAATTCCTTTCACTATCGACTCTGCATGGGTAAAATGCGCGGCTGATAAAAACTAATGTGTGAAAATTGAGGTAGCAAAATGACAAATTGGCAGGACGCAATTCGTGAGATTAAGCGCGGAGCGGACGAAATTTTGATCGAAGAAGAACTCATTGCCAAGTTAAAAGAGGGCAAACCTCTAAAAATTAAAGCTGGCTTTGATCCTACTGCACCTGATTTGCATCTAGGTCACACCGTCTTAATCAATAAACTTCGAACGTTTCAGGAGCTAGGTCATGAGATTATTTTCTTAATCGGTGATTTTACCGGCATGATCGGTGATCCAACTGGTAAGAATGTAACCAGAAAGCCACTGAGTCGAGAAGATATTATCGCCAACGCGGAAACCTATAAAGAGCAAGTGTTTAAAATTCTCGACCCTGAGAAAACCACTGTAAGGTTTAATTCAGAGTGGATGGATAATTTAGGCGCAGCGGGTTTAATTAAGCTGGCCGCAAGACAAACTGTCGCTCGCATGCTAGAAAGAGACGACTTTAAAAAGCGTTACAATAATGGCCAACCTATCGCAATTCATGAATTTTTGTACCCACTAGTACAAGGTTGGGATTCAGTGGCATTGCAATCTGATGTAGAGCTAGGTGGTACCGACCAGCGATTTAATTTGCTGATGGGACGCGAGCTACAAAAATCTGAAGGTCAGTCACAACAGACAGTATTAATGATGCCATTACTTGAAGGTTTGGATGGCGTACAAAAGATGTCGAAATCATTAGGGAATTATATTGGTATAACCGATACACCTAACGATATGTTTGGCAAAATCATGTCTATCTCCGATGAACTCATGTGGCGTTATTTTGATTTGCTAAGTTTTAGACCCCTTGGGGATATTGCACAATTGAAGGAGTCTGTTGAGGCTGGAGCTAATCCAAGAGATATAAAGATTGAGTTGGCCAAAGAAATTATAGCCCGCTTTCACTCTCAGGAAGCTGCCGAAGGAGCTCATCAAGACTTTATCCAACGTTTCCAAAAAAATGCCATTCCTGACGATATTCCCGAAGTTACTGTAGCTGGTGAAGGCGAAGGCATGCCCATCGCTAATCTATTAAAAGAAGCGAACTTAGTGGGCTCTACGTCTGAAGCTATGCGTATGATTAAACAAGGTGCTGTTAAAATTGATGGTAATAAAGTCGAAGATACGCGCTTATTAATCTCTCGCAGTAGCGAAGGGGTTTACCAGGTAGGTAAACGCAAATTTGCGAAAGTAACCGTAGATTAAATTTTAGCTACCTATTACTAGGCATAATCGCTAATTAGGCACTCACTAGTAACATCATTATTGTTGTTAGCTAGTGAGCGCTGAGTTATCTAATCTCTAAGTGAAGCGAAAGCGTAGTAAGCGCCGAGTCCAGCCCGTCGAAATTTAGCAAATGGAAACTTTGGAAGCTGGCTTTGCCAAAATGGCAAGTCTGGCAGACTTTCAGGTTCACAAATACTTTGAGCTAAACGTTTTCCAGCCAATGTGGAAAAGGCCAGTCCAGAACCACAATATCCCATTGAATAATAAATACCTTTGTCGTCACTGTGATTGATTCGAGGATAATTGTCGTAAGTGGCGCTAACCCAACCACTCCAAAAATGTTCAACCTCAATTGTACTTAACACTGGAAAAGTATTCTTCAGGCCGTCTAACAAACGCTTTTTGAAGGTGGGTTTATCGGCATTCTTACCTTGAATAGCGCCACGACCTCCAAATAGAATTCTATTGTCCGGTAATAGTCGATAGTAATATTTCATTCTGCGTGTATCCATTGCCATCAAGCCAGTTTTAAGACCAATACTGCTAAGCTCAGAGTCGGTTAGGGGGCGAGTTACAATGATGCTAGATAGCACCGGGAAGTGACGTTGATTAACGAGCTTGTGCATTTTAGTGCCAGTATACCCATTAGTGGCAATAATCACCTTTTCAGCGGTCACTCGACCATTTTGAGTATACAGGCAATGATGATTAGACTTCTGTTGCCACTTTTTGACCGGCGAGTTTGAGAAAACTTTAACACCGGCTTTACTTGCCATTTCATAATAGCCTAAAACTAATTTCATGGGGTTAACGGCAAAGCTTTTGTCAAAATAGATACCACCATACATGTTGGCACTTCTCAAAAATGAGTTACTGACATCTTGGCTGCAAATAAACTGAACGGACTCACCATAACGTTCACTTAATTTATCGGCCTGCTTCCTTAATGTTTCAACTTTGGTTCTCTTGTGGGCCAGCTTTAAGTAGCCGCCAGCGGTTTTGTCACAGTCTATGTTTCCCTGTTCGATAAGATCGTTAACAGTGTCAATGGAAGTCATGTATTCCTGGAAAACACCTTGAGCTGTGGCTTCCCCCCATTTATTTTCCATATCGAATAAAGATAGCCGACCTGTTCCAGGCAAAACAAAACCTGCGTTGCGACCACTGCATCCCCAACCAGGATCATTGGCATCAATTACTACCACTGATTTGCCATAGTTTTTAGCTAAGTGATATGCGGAAGAAAGGCCGGTATAGCCTGCGCCGATAACCGCAATATCAGCTTGTATATCATTGACTAAAGGTGTGGTTTCTGGAAATTTTTCGATACTGTTTGCCCAATAGGAATCTGGGTATTGTTGATAAGATTTGGGATATGGTTCAACGATAGGATCATACATATTTGATTAAATACTTATTGTCATGTGTCGTTTACAAAAAATTGAGTTTCAAACTACTAGGGAGAACACGTACATTAAGATCAAATTATTTGTCTTATTTTTACGTGTCAGCAAACTCAAGAATAAAAGTGCTAGAAATTTAAAAGCATCTCAGCGGCAACGCATTCACAGGAGTCGTTGCAAATTGGACATATGTAGCCATCTTCAATACAGCTAGATTGCCATTTTCCAGGATGCCGCTTAATTAACTTTCCGCCACATTTAGAAAAATACCTAAATGCGCTATTGCCTGGGCTTGCAAGCCAAATGTGTGCCAGACCGGCCGAAGCTCCTTGTTCTTGTGCTTTTTGAATGGATAAGGAAAGTAATTTTGAACCAATACCTGCCCCACGGTAGTTGCTATCTACGGTATTGCACTTGAAGTAACAAACTTGCTCTGCAGGAGTATTCCATTGTTGTGGTGTACACCATTCATCAGGTTGCCAATTGTTTGCAGCTATTGTTAGTCTGAATCCAATTAGTTTGTCTCCTTTTAGAGACACGAAGCTTGCGTTTACGTTATTTTGAAAGGATTGAGTGAAGAGTTTTTCTAAGCCTTCCTCATTGAGATAATTGTCTCCATGAACGTGATTACCTAATGCTAAAACGCGTTCGAAGTGACAGGGTTCTAGGGAACAAAATTGAATATCATGGTTATTGATTGGTTTCACTGGTGGACTCTAATTGTTTTAACACTGAGTGAACGAAACTGACACATTGTTGATAATCATCAAAAATTCTATCGTCTAACGATGTTGGATTATTAGCATCCTCGCGAATACGTCGAATTTGTTCCCTTGATAAAGCGGTTCCCATGCAATAAGCATCTACTACGCAGCCCGCTTGTTCTGTCTTTTGATGAGTTAAATGGACGACGCCAGTGGCATCATCGGTGTAGGCCTGACACGCCGAAAAGTCGCCGACATATGCAAAATATTTATCCGGTATGGAATCTAAGATTTTGCTCAGGTCACGGTCGTACTGAGTAGCTAATTGAACGCCAATGGGGCCAGTGACAACACCAGTTAATATCCTGTCTTTGTAGGATAAGCTGTAACTCGCATATCTATCTCTTCCTGAGTATACCGTCATCATTTCTCTTTGGGTTATAAGTTTCAGATTTCAGTATGCTAATAATAGCACTTAACAAGAGTTTTCAAATAGGGGATGTATGGAATTAGACTAAAGTTGGTTAATAACTGACTGTTATTTAGTGTTGCAAATAACAGTCAGTCGGCGTGTTCTTATGTTCAAAACCCTTAAAGCTGAGATTAATAACGGTAAGCATCGCTTTTATAAGGGCCACTCTGGGGAACATTGATGTAATCTGCTTGTTGTTGGGTTAGTTTGGTGATTACCCCACCAAAACCTTCCACCATATATCTGGCGACTTCTTCATCAAGATGTTTCGGCAGGACCTCTACCCGTAATAGTTGAGCTTTTTCAGTATCGTCTAGGTTTGCATAACCTTGTTCAAACAACAGAATTTGGGCTAACACTTGGTTCGCAAAAGAGCCATCCATGATCCGAGAAGGGTGACCGGTGGCATTACCTAAATTAACCAATCGTCCCTCAGATAATAAAATCAGGTGATCGTGTTCGTCGTCGCTTCTAAAGACTTTATGAACTTGTGGTTTAATTTCATCCCAGCGCCAATTTTTACGCATAAACGCAGTATCGATTTCATTATCAAAATGCCCGATATTGCAAACCACAGCACCAGATTTAAGAGATTGTAGAATGTTGGAGTCACATACATTCACATTGCCCGTGGTAGTGACGACTAAATCGATGGTAATGAGTAACGAAGTGTCAATATCTTCAATTTTACCGCTGTTGTTACCGTCAATATAAGGAGAAACCAGCTCAAACCCATCCATACAGGCTTGCATGGCACAAATTGGGTCAATTTCGGCTACTCTTACTATCATTCCCTCTTGCCGAAGAGACTGGGAAGAGCCTTTGCCTACATCACCATAGCCGATGACCAGTGCTTTTTTACCCGCCATTAAATGGTCTATTGCTCGCTTAATGGCGTCATTTAGACTATGCCGACATCCGTATTTATTGTCATTTTTTGATTTGGTGACGGAATCATTCACGTTAATGGCAGGGACTTTAAGGGTACCGTCCTCTAACATTTCTAATAAGCGATGAACCCCAGTGGTGGTTTCTTCTGTGATGCCATGAACATTATTTAACACCTCTGGATACTTATCGTGGAGCATTTGGGTTAAATCACCGCCATCATCCAGAACCATGTTCGCTTTCCAAGGTGAACCATCTTTTAAAATGGTTTGCTCTAAACACCACTCGTATTCTTCTTCTGTTTCACCTTTCCAAGCGTATACCGGTACCCCCGCAGCGACAATCGCTGCTGCCGCTTGGTCTTGAGTAGAAAAAATATTGCAAGAAGACCAACGGACATTGGCACCTAAATCCACTAAGGTTTCGATGAGCACACCGGTTTGAATCGTCATATGAATACAACCAAGGATATTGGCCCCTTTTAACGGCTGCGTAGAGCGGTACTTTTCACGGATCTTCATCAATGCAGGCATTTCACTTTCTGCAATGGCGAGCTCTTTGCGTCCCCAATCAGCTAAATTAATATCTGCGACTTTATAATCGCCGGTGACCATGACATGATTTTCTTGATTCATATAAACTTCCGATTTTACTAAAGTGAAAGATAAGTCGTTTCTAGAATACAATAATTAAAGTATAGGCTTTTATTGTTAACTGGTTAATTAAACTACAGCCTGTTTAATTGTGTTAGCTAACATTATAGGAAAGGAATTCGTAAAAAGAGCAGTTAATTTAATTTATAGATGACAGCCAAGATTAAGCCAATGACGGTTAATAATATCAATAAGCTTTGATTGATTGCTTGCCAGCTTCGTTGTAAGTCGGCGTAACGGACTTCTCGACTTGCACCAACCCGGGGAGAGCGAAATTTGATGCTTTGGTAGATAGCTGGGCCACCTAGTTGTACACCCAAACCACCACCAATAACCCCTTTAATATAACTATTGATGTCCGCTTTTTGGGGAACGGACTTAGCGCCTTTATATACCCCGACCGGGTTAGACGAGACTAAAAAGATCAAGCTGAAGATGAGCTGGGGTAGAAAAAAAAATAACTGCGTCACTAATGCGATTGGGAGACCAAACTGACGGTTTTTGGGGAGCTTCATATTCCAAATTTGACTTAATTCAAAAAACATACGAATGATTAGGGCTAGTAGTCCTCCCCCTACTAAGTACCAAAATATGATGGCTAGTTGTTGATATATAAATCGCTGATTTAACGATTCTATAGCAGCTTTTGCAATTCCCATGGGCGAAAGGGTGCCTGTATCGCGCAGCACAATCCCATTCAAATGGTGCCTTGCCAAGTTCTTTTTTTCAGACTTTAAAGCTTTTTGTAGCCCTTTAAAATTGCGTCGCACGGGTTGAAACTGAATGGCCACAAGTAACATCACGGCGTCGAAAAAAAGCGGATATTCGGCAAGAAATAATGGTATCGAAATGATAACCAGTATTGGAGCCAACAATACGATAATAGCCAAACTACCAGAAATACGCTGCTGTGCAGGACTTCTGGGAGCTTTAGGGTTGACTCTTGCAGCTAGGTTGGTCGCCATCAGCCGCAATAAAGTCAAGGGGTGTGCTTTTTCTGGCCATGGAATCAACCACTCCAATAGCAAGGCGGTTATGATTACCAATAAAGGTAAAAAACCGGATTGCTGAAGGGCTTCATACATAGCCATCATAGGATTAGCTCTGCTGTTGAGCCAATTCTGCAATCATACTCATCACCAACTCTGCAGAATTTTTGGCGGCTTGATCAATGTATGATTTAAAAGAAACCGATGAGGTTTGTCCTGCAATATCGGATAGGGAACGAATCACTACAAAGGGCGTATCTAGCATGTAGCAGGTCTGGCCGATGGCGGCACCTTCCATTTCTACCGCTCGCATGTCAGGAAAAAGATCGCGTAAACGCGATGCAGCATCATCACAACCAATAAATGAGTCACCAGTACAGATTAAACCTCGTTTACTTTTCACATGAACCACGTCTTTAGCAGCATGCTCCGCAGCTTCGATCAAACGTTGTTCGCATGGGAAGATGGCAGGCATACCATAGGTTTGTCCACGTTCATAACCAAAGTGAGTCAGGTCTACATCGTGGTGTTGAACACTTGTGCCTATTACTAGGTCGCCAATACTGAGATCTTTATCAAATCCTCCAGCAGAGCCGGTGTTTACAACAAAGTCAGGAGCGAAACGGTCTATTAGTATAGTTGTGGCAACGGATGCGGCAACTTTGCCTATTCCGCATTTTGCAACTACAACATCGACGCCATTTAACTGGCCAGAATAAAAATTAAGGTGTGCGTACTCAGATACTTCTACGTTTTCAAGAGTTTCTTTTAGCAATGCTACTTCTTGATCCATAGCGCCTAGAATTGCTATTTTCATGATACTTCTAGTTAGTTGAATTTGCGCGGATTTTAATATTTACCGACTCAAAATGCGAGGGTTGAGGCAAGATAATATAAAAAGAAAATAATTCGTGGATTGAAAACCGCCCTTTGTTGATTTTTTATCCAAAGGGCGTATGTAGCAACAGCTAAAAATAATGTTAACGTTTAAGCTGCCACAGGGCGGTTGGAACGAACAGGTCTTTTCGGTTTATCCGCTCGAGGATTATCTGGATTGTTAGTTCCCGGCATAAGAGGTTTCGGCGTTTTGCGTTGAACTGTCGCAAGCTTAGCGTCGATACATTCTTTAACTTCTGCTTTCGTGTATCCTGATTTAACTTTCATACGCAGGTGTGGGATACGAGCTGCATCCAATGCACTGCTAACGTACCAATCACGCTGGGTTTTATAGCCATCTTTGCCGCCATTGTGTACTAAATCTATTGCCATTACTGGGCTCATGTCGGATTTGTTACACAACACAAAATCCAGCTGACGACTAGAGGCTTTTAAAAAGGCATGTTTGGCTGCACGTTTGTCAGTATTTTGACGCAGAGCAACAATTTCAGACAATCTTGTTCTACACAGGACGCGGTAACGCTGGCCCATGGCATTTTCGATTAAATCTAAAAACTTCAATTCAGTCTGGGTCAACAAAGATGCTTTGCGTTTAAATGGGAATGATAAACCATTGTCACTCAACTTAAGCGCAGCTATTGCTACTATGATTAACATCATCATTAAAATAATGGCTAGTTCCATAAGGGCTTCCTCATAAAATAGACAAAAAATTGACGGTTTAATCAATTTTTTGTCAAATTCGTAAACGTTAATATGGAATAGCAAAGACAGTGCCACAAGGTAGTTGCACTATTGAAGATTTGAAAATAAAAATGAAAGCTTAGACGGGAGCTAGTTATCTAGCAGTGAAGGCAACTAGGACTTCACCAACACATCGATTTGTGTACCCGCGCCATCTTTAGAAAGTATGATGATTTTTTTGGCGTTATCATATTGCATCATAATCCGACCTTTTAGTGTTTTAACATGATCTGCTTGCCCTAATTTCTCGGTATAAAAACCTAATGCACTTTGTTGGTCGGTAGAGGCATGATAAGTCAGGCTAGCAGGCAGTTCAGGCGCGAAAACTTGACACATTTTCGGATCTGGAAATAACGGCAATGAATAAAATTCTTGGGGGCATGCTTGTGATGTCATTTGTGCGGAAACATCATTTTGGGCGTGAATTTTCATAGAAAATATCGTCATGGCAGATAAAACTGCAACAAACGGGAGCCTTTTTGCGGTTAAACTAAACTTCACTGCTTTTTACCTGTCGTAATTATATGTCTTGCCACACTATAGAAGTTGGTGGGGTTGGGAGCAAGACGATCGACTTTTTTTAACGTATGCAATTGAGTAAGTCAGTATGTTCAGATGGTTACTACGACAATTAGCGGATTATCTGCGACTCTTTTTGTTCGCCAGTGGCGTGCTGCTCGGCGTGCAAGCTCCCGGATATATGCAACAATACCAACAGCGAGTTGATGCTCATCTTATCGAGGCTAAACACAACCTCTCGGGGTTTCAAGTTACAGCAGACAGGTATTTTAATGGCAATATATACAAACTCATTGCTCACTATAAGCAAAGTAATGACCCTGTGTTTAAACAAGATGCAATTAGTATTGGCGCAATTTACCAACGTGTTGAATTGTTACAAGCAGAGCATTTGGCGATGTCTCAACATCCCATACAGCAAGCTTGGCACTTGTTTCACAATGCAAACGAACAACTTAGGTTAGAGGCCTTCCATGCATTTAACTTTACAGTACCTTTGAGCCCCTTTGCTATCTTGTGGGGGATAGGTTTTGCGGTGATATTACTGCTAAGTATTGATACTACTGCTTTTACTTGCCGTAAGTGCGTGAGTAAACTCCGGGGTCATAGGCATAGCCATAGTTAAGTTATACCTAGTTATTTAATAAGGATTAAAAATTGAAAAACATGCAAATCGACATAGTTTCCGATGTATCGTGCCCTTGGTGCATTATCGGGTATAAATCACTTTCCAAAGCCATTGAAAATTTGGCCGGAGAGATAACGGTTAACATTGACTGGCAACCTTTTGAACTTAATCCTCAGATGCCAGCCGAAGGCCAAGAAATAGGCGAACATATAACTCAAAAATATGGCATTAGTCAGGAACAAGCAGATCAAAACCGAGAAGCCATTAAACAACGAGGCTTAGATGTGGGCTATGAGTTTGGCAATCGGGGAGGGGGACGAATATTCAATACCTTTGATGCCCACCGCTTACTGCATTGGGCTCATGAATGTGGCAAACAGACTGAATTAAAGCTAGGGTTGTTTGATTTATACTTCAAACAATCTGGTAACCCAAGTGACCATCAACAATTGTTAGAGGTGGTTGAGCAGGTTGGTTTAGACCGAGAAAAAGCGGCAGAAATTTTAAGTAGTGACATGTTTGAACAAGATGTGCGTAAAGCCCAAGCTCACTACCAACAAGCGGGTATAAGCTCGGTTCCAGCCGTTATTGTGAATAACAAGCATCTCATTAGTGGCGGCCAACCCGTAGAGATTTTTGAGCAAGCCCTTAAACAAATTGCCAAAGAAGGCTAAATTTAAGGGACAGTGACTTCTTGGGAGTATTTGACCTAAAAGGTGTCATCGAACTAAATAAATAAAAAAGGGCCTTTCGGCCCTTTTTTTATTTTTTATTTAGCTGTTAATTAGAACTAATTACACACCTAGATAATCCATGATACCGTCGGCAGCCTTGCGGCCTTCGTCAATCGCGGTGACCACTAAGTCTGAACCACGCACCATGTCTCCACCCGAGAATATTTTCGGATTAGAGGTTTGGAATGGGAATCGCCCTTGTGCTGGCGCGCGAACTCGACCTTTTTCATCCAAAATGATGCCATAGTCAGCGAACCAATTGGCTGGACTAGGTTGGAAACCAAAGGCAATAATAACCGCGTCGGCTTCTAACACATGCTCTGAGCCTTCAACCACAACTGGACGTCTGCGCCCTTGTGCATCAGGTTCACCCATTTCAGTTTTCACCAACTTAACACCACAGGCTTTGCCTGATTCGTCCACTGCGATATCCAGTGGTTGTAAGTTAAATTGAAATTGTACGCCTTCTTCCTTCGCATTCACCACTTCGCGGCGAGAGCCTGGCATACTTTCTTCGTCACGGCGATAGGCACAAGTTACTGAGCTGGCCCCTTGACGAATAGAAGTACGTACACAGTCCATGGTGGTATCACCACCACCTAAAACTACCACTTTCTTGCCTTTCATATCGATAAAGTCAGAGACTTGTTTTTCGATACCCATGACACGATTAATATTGGCAATGAGGAAGGGAAGGGCTTCATGTACACCTTCGACACCTTCATTCTCAAATCCACCTTTCATGGAGTTGTAGGTTCCCATACCAAGGAATACTGCATCGTAATCGTCCATCAATTGTTGGAATTCAATATCTTTACCAATTTCAGTGTTTAAAACGAATTCAACACCCATGTTGGTGAATATTTCACGACGCAATTTAATTACGTCTTTTTCCAATTTAAATGAAGGGATACCGAAGGTTAACAGTCCTCCAATTTCTTCATATTTGTCGTAAACAACCGGCGTGATACCGTTACGCACAAGAACATCTGCACAGGCAAGACCTGCTGGACCTGCACCAACAATGGCGACTTTCTTGTCAGTTTTAATGACACCTGACATATCAGGACGCCAACCCATTTTGAACGCAGTGTCGGTGATATATTTTTCAATACTACCAATAGTTACTGCGCCAAAATCGTCGTTTAGTGTACAAGCACCTTCACAGAGTCTGTCTTGGGGACATACGCGACCACAAACCTCTGGCAAACTGTTGGTTTGATGTGACAGTTCTGCTGCTTCTAAAATTTTTCCTTCATTAGCTAGTTTTAGCCACTGGGGAATATAGTTATGAACCGGACATTTCCACTCACAATAAGGGTTACCGCAGTCCAAACAACGATCTGCTTGTCCTTCAGTTTGAGATTGAGAAAGTGGTTGATAGATTTCACCAAACTCCTCTTTGCGCATAATAATGGGCTTTTTCGGAGGATCAATTCTTTCTACATCTACAAATTGGTATACATTTTTAGCCATTTTTTAACCCTACCTCTACTGAGCCTGAACACGTAATTCTGCTGTTGACCGACTGATGTGGCCAAGCAAATTTTTCACGTCGCTAGTCTTAGGTTTTACTAATCTGAATTTTTGCAACTGTTGTGCAAAATTAGTTAATAACATAAGCGCATGCTCGCTACCCGTTTCTTCGTAGTGTTGGTTAATCAAACCACGTAAATGCTCAGACAGGATGCCCTTCTCTTCAATTGACATGATATCGACTAACTCACCATTTACACGGTGTTCGATATCGTCGAATTCATCGTACAAATAAGCGAAACCACCGGTCATGCCTGCGCCAAAGTTCACGCCCACACTACCTAGAATCGCTACAATACCGCCGGTCATATATTCACAACCGTTGTCCCCAGCGCCTTCGATTACAGCGATGGCACCTGAGTTACGTACGCCAAAACGCTCACCGGCTTTACCAGCAGCAAACAGCTTTCCGCCTGTTGCGCCGTACAAGCAAGTATTCCCCATAATGGTACTGACATGTGGGTCAAAGGTAATGTTACGCGGTGGGAAAATAACTAACTTACCACCAGTCATGCCTTTACCAACATAATCATTCGCATCACCACAAAGGGTAAGTTCTAACCCACCGGCATTCCACACGCCGAAGCTTTGACCTGCGGTACCAGTAAGATGCACTTTAATAGGGTCATCTTGCATGCCTTGGTTACCATGCTGCTTAGCTATTTCGCCAGAGACAAGAGCACCAACAGAACGATCCGTATTACGAATAGGGAAGGACAAATTCGCCCCAGACAACTTGCTGATTGCCGCTTGTGATGCCGCTAAAATTTGTTTGTTTAATAAACCTTCATCCAGCGGCGCGTTGGCGTCTTCGGAACAAAATAGTTTAGTATGTGAGCCTTCTTTTGGTTTCACTAACAATGGACTTAAATCTAACTTTCTTTGGCGAGCAGTAAGACCATCAATCACTTTTAACAGCTCAGTGCGACCTACTAAATCTTCAAATTTAGCCACTCCTAAAGATGCCATGATTTCACGTACTTCTTGAGCGATAAACTTAAAGTAGTTCATCACCATTTCAGGTAAACCAATAAAGTAGTTGTCCCGTAATTTTTCATCTTGAGTTGCAACACCTGTTGCACAGTTATTCAGATGACAAATACGTAGGTATTTACAACCTAAAGCAACCATAGGGCCGGTTCCGAAACCGAAACTTTCAGCACCTAATATACCTGCTTTGACCACATCTAATCCGGTTTTCAGACCACCATCAGTTTGCACACGTACTTTATGACGTAAGCCATTTTCTACCAATGCTTGCTGAGTTTCTGCAAGACCAAGTTCAAACGGACTACCTGCGTATTTTACTGAGGTTAGTGGACTTGCACCTGTACCACCGTCGTAACCTGATACTGTGATTAAATCGGCGTAGGCTTTAGCCACACCAGTTGCAATAGTTCCAACTCCTGGTTCGGAAACCAGTTTCACTGAGATAAGCGCTTTAGGATTAACTTGTTTTAAGTCAAAAATAAGCTGTGCTAAATCTTCGATAGAATAGATATCGTGATGAGGAGGTGGTGATATCAATGTTACACCTGGCACTGAGAATCTCAGTTCAGCTATGTAATTATTCACTTTATCACCAGGTAACTGACCGCCTTCACCAGGCTTAGCACCTTGAGCAACTTTAATCTGAATAACATTAGCGTTAACCAAATAATGTGGTGTTACCCCAAAGCGTCCCGATGCCACTTGTTTGATTTTCGAATTTTTCTCAGTATTGAAGCGCGCTGGATCTTCACCACCTTCACCAGAGTTAGATTGTCCACCTAATCGGTTCATGGCAATAGCTAGAGCTTCATGGGCCTCTGGGCTTAGTGCCCCGATTGACATTGCCGCGGTGTCGAAACGAGGAAATAATTTCTCCGCTGGTTCTACTGCATCAATTTCAATAGGGTCAGTATCTGGATTTAAGGCTAGCAAATCACGGAAATGTGATGGCGAGCGTCCATTTACTAGCGCGGAATAAGCTTGGTAATCTTCATAGCGTCCGGATTTAACCGCCACCTGCAAAGTAGTTACAACATCTGGGTTATAAGCATGATACTCACCACCATGTACGTACTTTAATAGGCCGCCATGAGACATTGGCTTACGTTTCAACCAAGCTATTCGATTCAAGTTTATTTGATCTTGTTCGAAGTCTTCAAAACCGGTGCCCTGAATACGACTTGGAATTCCTTTGAAGCAAAGCTCAGTCACTTCTTTGTTGATACCAATAGCTTCAAACAATTTTGAACTACGGTAACTGGCGATGGTACTGATACCCATCTTCGACATGATTTTATACAGGCCTTTATTAATTCCCTTACGGTAATTTAAAGTGGCTTGCATGGCTGTGAGCTCAATTTCACCTTCATCGACCATTTGTTCAATGGTTTCGTAGGCTAAAAACGGATAAATCGCAGTTGCACCTAGACCAATCAACACAGCAAAGTGATGAGGGTCACGAGCGGACGCAGTTTCAACAATTATGTTGGCGTCACAGCGCAGAGATTTTTCGATTAAACGACGTTGCACAGCACCAACAGCCATTGCTGCTGGAATAGGCAATCTGTTTTGTTTGATATTGCGATCTGAGAGTATTACAAACGCAGCGCGTTTCTGTTTTACAACATACTCTACTTCATTACAAATACGCTCTATGGCCTTTTTGAGTCCTTCTTCTGGAGGATAATTCAAATCGATAACTTCTGAATAATAGTATTCAGAATCATATTCACGTAATTGTTTCAGGTCGGTATACATTAATACCGGAGAGTTGAATAACACCCGATTTGCATAACCTGAAGTTTCGCTAAAGACATTCTGTTCACGACCTACACAAGTCGCCAACGACATAACATGATTTTCACGCAAAGAATCTATTGGTGGATTCGTTACTTGAGCAAATTGCTGACGGAAATAGTCATATACTGTGCGCTGCTTAGATGACATCACGGCCATAGGTGTATCATCACCCATTGAACCCACCGCTTCTTGTCCATCATTGGCAAGCACTTTAATGATTTGCTGATTTTCTTCATAGCTGTAATTAAACAGTTTATGATAAGTGCCCATCATGTTGTCATCAAAAGCACGCTGGCCAATTTGACTGGCATCACACTCTTCGATGGGCTTAAGGTGTTTGATATGTTGATCAATCCACTCTTTATACGGATGGCGAGTTTTGAGCTCTTCATCAATTTCATTGGAGCGCCAAATCTTACCTGTGTAGGTATCAACGGCCAGCATTTCTCCTGGTCCGACACGACCTTTTTCAACTACGTCTTCAGGCTTGTAGTCCCAAATACCAATTTCTGATGCTAGGGTAATGAAACCATCTTTAGTTAATACATAACGAGCTGGGCGAAGACCGTTTCTGTCGAGGTTACAAGCAACATGACGACCATTGGTCATTACTATACCCGCAGGCCCGTCCCAAGGCTCCATATGCATGGAGTTAAACTCGTAGAAGGCACGTAGATCGTCGTCCATGGTGCTGTTGTTTTGATATGCTGGTGGCACAAGTAAGCGCATAGCTCTAAACAAATCCATGCCGCCGGCCAAAAATAACTCCAACATATTATCTAAAGAAGAGGAGTCTGAACCTTCGGTATTAACAAAAGGTGCAGCATCTTGCAGATCAGGTAACAAAGGCGTGATAAATTTTTTCGAACGCGCTAGTGCCCAGTCTCTATTACCACGAATGGTATTGATTTCACCGTTATGGGCTAAAAATCTGAATGGTTGCGCTAAAGGCCACTTCGGCAATGTATTCGTTGAAAAGCGTTGGTGGAATACACAGATAGCCGATTTCAAGCGTTCGTCGGCAAGATCCAAATAAAAGTTTGGTAAATCTTTAGGCATTACCAAACCTTTATAAATCATCACTAAAGCAGACAAACAGGCGATATAAAAATCTTCGTCCTCTGCTAGTATTTTTTCTACTCGTCTTCTAACCATAAATAGGCGGCGTTCTAAATCTCTTTTACGCCAGCCTGGAGGTGCATTAACGAATACTTGTTCAATTTGTGGCACACCTTGGGCTGCAAGGTCACCTAAAACCGAATGGTCAACTGGCACTTCGCGCCATCCAACCACTGCTAAGGTTTCTTTTGATAATTCTTCTTCAATGGTTTGGCGAGCAATCTGCGCTTTTTCAGCATCTTGATTGAGGAATATCATTCCTACGCCGTACTTTTTACCTAATTTCCAACCATTTTCAGCTGCTATCAGATTGAAAAACTCATCTGGTTTTTGCAACAACAGCCCACAGCCGTCTCCGGTTTTACCATCCGCAGCGATACCGCCACGATGCTGCATGCGATCGAGGCCTTCAATTGCAGTGGTTACCAGTCTATGACTAGCGTCACCTTCGGTGTGCGCGATTAATCCAAAACCACAGTTGTCTTTTGAATCATTTGGGTTATACAAACTCATTAACGTAACTCCTTCAACCTTTGGCTGAGAAAGGTTGTACATGCCAACTTAAACGTTGGAATTTAGCTGCACTGAGCCTGACTTCTGTGGTCAGTTTTGCTTGTGCCGGTTATATGTTGTTTTCTTGTCGTTTGTTTGAGGGTACCAGCCGGTTATCGAATTTTTATGAATTTTTAGCCGAGCAGCCTGACAAAATACCGACATTAAAGGTAGAAATCAATGTGCACAACAAGCGAATCATTTAATTTTTTCGATGTTTAGCAATTAATGGTAATAAAGTAAAATTAAATCAAATAGTTAAAAAATTTATTTTAAGCAAATAAATCATTCCAAAAAGCCTGAAATTAGATAAAGATTTGTTAATAAAACGTTTATTATTTGATTGTTATTGTAACAATCTATTTTGTTGGTCCTTTCTAACAGCATAATTATTTAATTAAACTGCATAACTGTAAAGAACTAGCTAAGAATAATTTATATCTAATTGTTTCGGTTATTAATTAAATAGCCTTTGCAAACCGTTTTGTATCGAGTCGTATAAATATTCAATTGATTGCTTCATCAGGGTGACTAAGCCCGAACTTTGTTGTTGTGAATTTTGAGCTAAGAACTTTAATTATACTCAGATTAAGTTAAAAGGCGCTTAGTTTTTGTTCTTTTTAGTAGGTAATGAATACAAATTCAGTTTATTTAACATTAATTTAATTGAAACATTCACCTAAGGTAGTGTTTCTTGATAGCATTAGTTTTCTACTCATTCAGAGATTTCAAAAATGCATTCAAAAGCTCCAATTGAATCTTGGGCAATCGGCGTCGCTCGATTTGTAATCCGTTTCGGTACACTCAAAATAAGCATATTTTTTGTCTTACTCACCTTGGCTTTCACTATTTGTGGATCCTATGTGATTCGCATGATTATGAGTGGTGAAGTAGAGATTGAAGACTTTATTAGCGCGATTATTTTGACCATGTTGAGTGCGCCCTGGGTGCTCATTATTTTTATAAAGCTTGTAAAACAATTGGAGCAATCAAGGGATAGTTTATCAGAAGCCGTTCATCAACTTGAATTAATGCGCGAAGAAGACGTGTTGCGCAATCATGAACTGCAATTAAGTGTACAAAAACTTAATTATGAAATCGAACAACGAAAGAATGCACAATTAGAACGCGAGATTGTATTTCACGATTTGGAGCGCGAGATAAGTAAAAAATCTGAACAAGAGTCTCAAGCTAAACGTTTATCAACATTACTTCGTTCAATAATAGATGCCTCTCCGGATTTAATTTATTACCGAAATGAAGAAGGTCAATTTGCCGGCTGTAATCGAGTTGCAGAGCAAATGACTGGGAAAACAGAAGAAGAGCTAATCGGCTTAACGCCTCATCAAGTATATGATGAAGATCTTGCTAGACAAGTTGTCGCTAGTGACCATGAAGTATTAGAAACCAACGCAAGTATTACCGAAGAAGTGTGGTTGCGATTTGCTGATGGCCGCCGTCGTTATTATGAAATGCGTAAGGTGCCTTTTTACGATAAAAAAGGAACGCGTTTGGGTTTACTCGCTTTTGGTCGCGATATTACCGAACGTAAACAAGCTGAAAATGTGGTGACTAAAGCGAACAAAGATAAAACCGCTTTCATTGCAACTATAAGCCACGAGTTACGAACGCCTTTGAACGGAATTGTTGGACTCAGTCGGATGTTGCGAGATACCAATTTATCTGACGAACAATATGCTTGGGTAAGTACCATTTATGCTAGTGGTATCACATTAGGCAATATCTTTAATGACATTGTTGACCTAGACAAACTTGATCGTGATAGGTTGGAATTGTCCCTTAAAACTGTTTCTTTGAAAGAGTTTACTAATGAATTAGGCAGCATTATTCAATTACTCGCGGCGGATAAAGGTCTGCGTTTTGAAACCCAAATTATTGAGCCCTTGCCGTTTCAAGTTGAAGCCGATGGCACACGCCTACGTCAGGTATTATGGAATTTACTGTTCAATGCAGTGAAATTCACTCAAAAAGGTAAAGTTAATTTAACCGTTGAGGCAACTGAAGAAAAACCGGGTATCAGCTCCGTTAAGTTTACTATTAAGGATACTGGTGTCGGTATTCCTAAGACCGAATTAGACAAGATATTCGCCATGTATTACCAAGTGAATCATCCGGATCATCAATCTGCCACGGGCACCGGTATTGGCTTGGCCATATGTAAAGAAATGGTCACCTTAATGAAAGGCGAGATCAAGGTGAATAGTGTGGTTGGAGAAGGCACCTGTTTTACCGTTGAATTGCCTCTTACAATTAATAACAAACCACTGCAATTACAAGAACTTCTAGTACATGGTTTGAAGATACTTCTTGTCGAAGATATTGAGCTTAACGTGATGGTCGCTAAGGCTTTATTAGAAAAGCTTGGGCAAACTGTGGAAGTGGCTATGACTGGGCAAGAAGCGCTAAAAATGGCCCGCGAGACGCAATACGACTTAATATTGCTAGATATTCAGCTACCCGATATGACAGGGTTTAATGTTGCTTCGGTATTACATGAGGAAGGGCTGGTAGAGCAGACTCCCATAGTGGCATTAACCGCTAACGTCATTAAAACTCGACAAGAATATTTAAATAACGGTATGGATGATGTTATCGCTAAACCGATTAAAAAGAGTCGGGTAATTGAAGTATTTAATAACTTGTTTGTAGATCAAAAAGATATTCCGCAGTTTTCAGTAGAAGAAGCTAAACCAAGTGAACTAGAGTCCATTTTAGACTTGGATTTACTCGAAATGTTGGTTGATACCATCGGCCATGAAATGGTGCGCACTAGTGTTGGTGTGTTTCAGGAAAACATGCCTGATTACATGGAAATATTGAATATCAATTTGAGTGCAAATGATAAAGAAGAAGTGTGTTCTCAGGCGCATAAAATTAAAGGTGCAGCCGGTTCAGTGGGCTTAGCTCGAGTGCAAAAAATCGCTAATCGTATCCAACAAGGTGATCATCCTACTTGGTGGGAGAACGTCCATGATTGGGTAGAAGAACTAGAAATGGCTGAAAAGCAGGATACAGCGAAACTAAATGATTGGCTTAACTCGAAAAATATAGATGATTAATCTTACCGATTAATCATCTATTCCCCTTTTGTAAAGTTGGGGTTATTTCGCTTCTTGCTGTTTACCGTAAATGACCAAGCCAATACCGCCCAGTATTGCACCACTGGACATTAGCATTTTTAAGGTAAGCAGCTCATCTAATAACAGTAAACCTCCTATCGCCGCTATCGCGGGCACACTGAGCTGTAAAACCGCAGCAACGCTCGAACGAATGTGTGGAAGTACTTTATACCAAATGGCGTATCCGACACCTGAGGTAAGCATACCTGATGCTAAGGCGTACACAACGCCCATAACTTCTAACTGATTTGTATCTATAAACAACATAGGCACCAGCAGTAAACAAATAAGTGAAGCCCTTAAGAAATTTGAACTGGTATCAATTAAAGGGGTCGCGGAGCGGCTGCCAATAATTGAATAACATCCCCAAGCTATGCCGGCACAAGCCATTAAGGTGACACCCAATATTGAAGGTGAGTTGACTCCAGGGGACACAAGATAGATGAAACCAGCAAATGCAACAAACACACCCAATGACTCAATTAAAGTTAGGCGTGCGCCATAATACCAACTGATGATTAGCATGGTAATTTGTACACAGGCAAATAGTATTAACGCACCTACACCTGTGTCTAATTCAATATAAGCGTAGGAAAACCCAGCCGCATAGATGAAAAGCGCCAAGCTAGCAGGCCAGCTGCCTTTGGTTTTGAGTTGTTTTATATTTCCCTTTAACAGCAAAATAAAACAGAGCATCACCGCGCCGGACATTAACCGGATTAGGGTGAAAGACGTCGCATCAATACTTGAATCAGCTAAGGCCAAACGACATAGAATTGAATTCCCCGCGAAAGCAAGTAAAGCAATACAGATATAAAAAACGAGTTGTACGGGAGAGTTAATGGTTTTACTTCCTAAACTAAACAAGCATTAAGGTAGCGGTGCCTAAAAAGGCAAAAATACCTACTACGTCAGTGATCGTGGTTAAAATTACACTGCCAGCTAGTGCTGGGTCGATTTTTAACTTTTTCATCACCAGTGGTAACGTTGCCCCAGCTAACCCCGCAGCAACCATGTTTATCATCATTGCAAAAGCAATAACTCCGCCTAACATCCAATCTTGTTTCCAAATTGCAATGACAGAGGCAATTAATATTGCCCAGATAGCACCATTTAAAAAACCAATGGCTAATTCTTTACTGATTAACCATCTAGAGTTATCCGTACTAACATGACCTAGGGCCATACCCCGTATAACCAGTGTTAAGGTTTGATTGCCTGCGACACCACCCATACTAGGAACAATGGTATTTAAGATAGCTAACACTGCCATTTGGCTTAGAGTGGCTTCAAAGAGATCACTTACCGCTGCAGCAAGCAGTGCAGTAACTAGGTTAACAGTGAGCCATACAGAGCGACGTTTGGTACTTTGCAGTACTGGCGCAAAGGTATCTTCTTCGTCATCTAAACCCGCCATACTCATCATCGAGTGTTCGGCGTCTTCACGAATAATATCTACCACATCGTCTATGGTGATCCGTCCTAATAACTGTCGATTTGAATCCACTACAGGTGCTGATAGCCAGTTATAGCGTTCAAACAATTTGGCTACATCCGTCTCTGGCATATCAACAGGAATAGCCTCAGCTTCCTCATCCATAATATCTTCGATACTGGAGTCTGGCAGTGCAGTAAGGAGTTTAGTGACGGGCACCGTGCCAATTAAAGTGTCATTGCGACTCACTACATAAAAGGTGTCTGTGCTTTCTGGGATTTCACCTTTAAGTCTTAAATAACGTAAAATAACATCAATATTGACGTCAGAACGCAGGGTAATGGTATCGGTATTCATGATGAAACCGGCAGTGTCTTCACCGTAAGATAGGGCTTTTTCAGCTCGCTGACGGTCCTGCTCATCCATGGATTTGAGTACGTCTTTTGAGACTGATTGCGGCAAACTACTTAAGGTTTCCGCTAAGTTATCAATCTCCATGTCTTCTAAGGCATCTACCACCTTGTCGGGAAGCATTTGGCCAATGATGCCGTTACGTACATCTTCCGATAATTCTTCAAGCACGTCGCCATAGAAATCAGCGTCTAACATTTCCCAAAGTTCGGTTCTTGATTTACTTGGAGATGATTCGAGAAGTAGGGCGATATCACATGCAGGCATATCGTGAATGGTTTTGCGGACATGCATAAAGCGGCCACTGGCCAAGGCTCGATTGATAGCCTTCAGTTGACGTTGCGCGTGTTTTACCTCTAATGCTTCAGCCATGAAAATACAGCTCGATGAAAAAACTACTAATATGAATAGTTTAGAGGGTTAAGGGCGGCAGGTCAGCAATTATTTACTCAACTTTAGTGAAAGTGAGCTATTCGTTTTCGTGAAACTTTTCTACAATAAGCTTTTCGATAGCTGCAAGTGCTTGCTCAGCGTCGATTCCTTCGCTTATTACGTTGACTTCTTTGCCTTGGGAGCTTTCTAACATCATTAGACCCAATACACTATTAGCTGACGCCGTTTTTTCCCCTTGGACTAAAGTAACTATGGCATCAAATTGATTGGCAACTTTAACTAATTCTGTCGCTGCTCGTGCATGTAAGCCAAGTTTATTAACTATAACTATTTGCTTTTCAAAGCGATTCATCGGTTTAATTCTCGGTGTCTAATTTGCACATCTGGGTGAGAGGCTGAGAATGTTTTTGCTAATGACTCAGCAACATAAACTGAGCGATGTTGTCCACCGGTACAGCCAATTGCAACTGTTACGTAACTTCGGTTATTTCTTTCTAGATGGGGAAGCCAAGTTGATATAAGGTTTTGAATTTGCCAAATAAATTTAGTCACTATGGGTTGTGAACCTAAAAATATTTCAACTGGTGAATCTAATCCACTTAGGTGTTTTAAGTCCGGCTCCCAGTGAGGGTTAGGCAAAAATCGCGCATCAAAAACATAGTCAGCATCTTTAGGTATGCCATATTTAAATCCAAAAGATTCAAATACTAAAACCAGTCTTGAGCTTTTCTTTCCTAGGATGCGCTCACGAACTAACTCTGCTAATTGATGAACCGAAAGCTTGTCAGTATCTAAATATAAATCAGCACGTTCTGCTATCGGAGCTAAAAGTTGACCTTCAGCCTGAATGGCATCGGAAAGCGATTTGTTTTGACGTGATAACGGGTGTAATCGACGAGTTTCGCTGAAGCGCTTAATTAGCATGTCATCACTGGCATCTAAATAAACAATGGTCATATCCCAGTTGGCAGGCAGGTAATCGAGGATTTCCACCAATTCACCAGACACTTTGGGAAGATTTCTTACATCAATACTTACCGCAACTTGGTCATACTCATCCATAACTGTATGAGTAAGGGTAGGCAGAAGGTTAACGGGGATATTATCAACACAATAATAGCCTAAATCTTCTAATGAGCGCAGTGCAATTGATTTTCCTGAACCGGAACGACCACTTATAATAATCAGCTTCATGCAACAATCGCCTCGTATAACTGTCCGTTGTCTTCAGCACAGCGAATGCGTTTAAGAACCTCTTTGTCACTTAACTTTGTGGCTATAGTGGCTAAGGTTTGCAGGTGTCCAGCGGCTTTATCTTCTGGTACTAAAATAGCGAAAAATATATCTACTGGACAATTATCGACTGCGTCAAAATTGATGGACGGATCACTGGTAATTAATATTGCGACTACGTCTTTTAACCCAGCTAATCTACCGTGGGGCAGCGCAATACCATTGCCGATTCCTGTACTACCCATTTTTTCGCGACTGACTAAACTATTCAAAATGGTAGTTTGATCAATACCGTCAATCTTTTCTGCCGCTATTAGGCTGATAGTTTCAAGAATTCGTTTTTTGCTTGTCCCCTGAACTGCACAACTTGTGCAGTCAGAGGAAAGGATGTCTTTAATTTCCATTAAATAATCTAATATATGTTAATGACGTTTAATCTTTTCCTTGTGCTTGATCACCTGTCGATCAAGCTTATCTATTAATCCGTCAATGGCTGCGTACATATCGTTATGTTCTGAGGTTGCAAAAACTTCGCCTCCGCTAAGATGAACTGTCGCTTCAGCTTTTTGATTAAGCTTTTCGACATTGAGAATGACATGGACATTGTTGATGTGATCAAAATGCCTTTCTAACTTTGTAAATTTAGTGTCTACATAATCTCGCAATGAATCTGTAATTTCTACATGATGGCCAGTAAGGTTAATTTGCATATTAGCGTATTCCTTCTGTTAACGAGCCTACAGCAGGCTCTTGCGTTGGTTAGACGGTGGGATCGATAAAGACTCCCGGTATTTTGCTATTGTTCTACGGGCAACCTGTATACCTTGGTCAGCCAATAGATCAGCAATCTTACTATCGCTAAGTGGCTTAGTTGGAAGCTCTGCAGCGACAAGTTTTTTAATTAGTGCGCGAATTGCCGTTGAAGAACACTCTCCGCCAGAGTCTGTGGCAACATGGCTGGAGAAAAAGTACTTCAGTTCGTAAATTCCTCTTGGTGTATGCATATATTTTTGTGTAGTAACACGGGAAATAGTTGATTCATGCATATCCACCATTTCTGCGACATCATTTAACACCATTGGTTTCATCATTTCCGGACCATGCTCGAAAAATCCGACTTGTTGCTGAACAATACAATTGGCTACTTTGAGCAATGTATCGTTTCGGCTTTCAAGGCTTTTAATAAACCACTTGGCTTCTTGCATATGTGAACGAATGAACTGACTGTCGCTGGTATTTTTAGCATTGCGGCTCATAGCTGCATATTGCTGATTAACATTTAGCTTAGGCAAACTGTCGGGATTTAACTCTACTTGCCAGCGGCCATTCTTTTTCATTACAGAAACATCAGGAATCACGTATTCGGATTCACCAATTATTAGGGCGCTGCCTGGGCGAGGGTTTAATGTTTGCAACAAACGCATTGCTTCGCGTAATTCGTCTTCTTTTAAACGAGTTTTGCGCATTAACGTGCGGTAATCTTTGCTACCTAAAAGGTCTGCATATTCACTAATTAATAATTTAGCTTCATTTAACCAAGGTGTATCTGGGGCAAATTGATTCATTTGTACCATCAAACACTCTTGAGGATTTCGAGAGCCAGAACCGATAGGATCGAACATTTGAATGCGTTTTAGAACACACTCAACTTCATCCAGTTCAACCTCTTCGTGATCGAGACTCGCGAGCACTTCTTCAGTACTAATGGTTAAATATCCAGATTCATCGATTGAGTCGATGATGGCAATGGCAATAGCGGTATCTACTTCGGAAAAGGGGGTTAAGCGCATTTGCCATAACAAATGATCTTGTATATTTTCGCTGGTTTCACCTTGGAAAATTTGATCATCATCACCACCGCTGCCACCACTAATTGATGCGGGTGCTGAAGATGCACTGATATATTCATCCCAAGTGCTATCTATGGGTAATTCGTCCGGAATATCTGCTTTTTCTAATGCCTCGTTTGTATCCATTGAGTCAGAACTGGCGGATACGGTTTCTTCCGTGAATTTATCATTACTATCTGCTAATGCGGAATCTCCTGTGGGGATGTCCGAACCATCCTCTACTTCTAAAAGCGGGTTGGATTCTAAAGCTTCTTGTATTTCCTGTTGTAAATCCAGCGTTGACAACTGCAATAGACGGATAGCCTGTTGCAATTGAGGCGTCATTGTTAGTTGCTGGCTGAATTTTAATTGTAACGAGGGTTTCATTTAGTTTTTATATTCTTACTTGTTTAGCCACAAAGCTTTGGTTAAAAACAACATACCTGTACTATAGCTTGAATTGCTCGCCAAGGTATACATCTCTGACTTGTTGATTATTTAAAACTTCTTCTGCAGTTCCAGAAGCTATCAATTCACCATGACTCACAATATACGCTTTTTCACACACGTCTAGGGTTTCACGTACATTATGGTCAGTTATTAATACTCCAATACCTCTATCGCGCAGGTGTTGAATTATTTTTTTTATATCATTTACAGAAATTGGATCGACACCTGCAAAAGGTTCATCTAATAAAATAAATTCGGGTGCGGCGGCCAAGGCCCGTGCTATTTCGACTCTTCTGCGTTCTCCGCCAGATAAACTCATTCCTAGGCTATTACGGATATGATTTATATTAAACTCGTCGAGTAATGCATCTGCTTGTTCTTCTCGTTGATCTGAGCTCAATTCTTTTCGGGTTTGTAGAATTGCCATGATATTTTGGTAAACAGTTAGTTTACGAAATATAGACGATTCTTGAGGAAGATACCCAATTCCTTTTCTAGCTCGAATGTGCATAGGCTGTAAAGTTAATGCTGTTTGATCAATATAAATATCGCCCTTATCTAAAGGTACAAGCCCTACAATCATATAAAAAGTCGTTGTTTTGCCTGCACCATTGGGGCCCAACAAACCAACAATCTGCCCTGTAGACACTTCTAAACTAACATCTCGAACTACTTGTCGAGATTTGTATGATTTAGCTAGGTTAGTCGCTTTTAACGTTGCCATTAAGGTTGCTCGTCCTGCTGCTTGTCAGTGCCTTGATGTTCTATATCATTCGATTTTTCGTCTGCATCTTCTTCCTGACGTTTACGGATACTCTCAGGTTGAAAAATAGCGGTTACTCCGCCCTCTGCATTACTGTTGCTTTCAGCTATTAATTGTTCCAATTCCATATTGAATTGGATGGATTCACCTTTAACAAGGCTGCTATCCTGATTCAATTCAGCTGAGCCATTTAGTGTTAATGTTCGATTGGAAACTTCGTATTTTATTTCATTAGCCGCAGCGCTGATCTTACTTCCGTCATCAAGGGTTTGGCTATACTTTGCCGGTTTACCTCGGGCAATAAATACTTCTTTACCTTCACCCAAGCCGGCGATGACTTCAACTTCATCGGCTAAAATTTCAAGGGAGCCTTGGGTAATTTTTACGTCTTTTCTAAAAATAGAGGTTTTGGTTTTGCCATCAAAGAAGTTTGACTTAGAGTCAACTTTGATAGGTAAATTAAAGTCGTTTTCACCGGCGCTAACAGCGGCGCTGAACACTAAGCTGATGATTAAAGCGCTAACGAGGCGCATATTGAGTTTGCACATGATTTTTAAGTTCATATTCCTGCGTAGTTAAATTTGCTACAAAGCCATTACTTTTAACAATAAAATCTTTTCCGTTAATCTCAACCGGTTCATCAGACATCATTGTTTTGTCTACTAAATTAATTTCTAAAAATTGTGTTTTAATTGTTTGCACAAATCCCGAATCATCTAAGCTTGTAATCTCTACGTCAGTTTCTAATTGAATGCGATTGTCCTCATAAAGTGTGCCCTCTTCAGCTTCAACATGCCAAGGGTTTTGTTCATCGGATACATAGATGGTGTATTTGGGGTGGCTAAACAAGGTGAAACCTAGAATTTGATAATGTTCCATTTTAAGGGCGAAAACTTCGTGGTTCACTTCGCCATTTTCATTATAAAGAGTACTGCGCATATTGCTCGCTTGATAATTGGGCTGCCAAGAATCTTCACTAGGAGCATTGGTTTGTTCCGTATCCGAACCTATCCACCCTGGCACATATATCATCAAGATTAGCACAAACAAAATGCCAATGCTTAGGGTGATTCGATTCATACGCTGCTACCGTATATACGATTTAATTTATTGTTAGCGAACAATATGAGGTCGCATATTTCTCGCACTGCGCCAGCCCCGCCGGCTGTTCGCGTAATATATTCAGCAACTGATTTTACGTACGGGTGGCCATTTGGAACACTAATAGATACGTTGCTGTGTTCGAACATACCCACATCAGGCATATCATCACCCATGGACGCGATATTTTCTTTCTTTAAATTTAAGCCGGCTTTGAGTTTTTGTACCGCAGTTTTTTTGTCTTCTTCGCCTTGGATAATCAATGATACACCCAGTGCCGACATTCTGTTTTCTACGATGGCAGATTTACGACCTGTAACAATAGCTACGTCAATACCAATTTCTAACATTGACTTCACACCATAACCATCGAGAGTATGGAATGCTTTTAATTCTTCGCCATCGTTTCCCATATAGATGCTGCCGTCAGAGAATATGCCATCTACATCACAAACGAGTAACTTAATTTTGCTAAGTTTATTAATGAAATGATTATTAACTGGCCCATAGAGAGTTTCAATAATCGCCACTATACCACTCCAGCTTTAAGCAACATGTGCATATTTAACGCGCCAACTGGCTTATTTTCATGATCTACTGCAAACATTGAATTGATACTGTATTTCTCCATTAAATTTAAACCTTCAACCGCTAACATTTCTGGTCGACCTGTTTTACTATTTGCGGTCATAACTTCGGCAACCGGGGTTTCGTGGATATCAATCCGGTCATCAAGAATACGGCGCAAGTCGCCATCTGTGAAAATGCCGACTAACTTTCCTTCTTTGTCAGTAATACCGGTCATACCAAGTCCTTTTCGCGATATTTCAAACAATGCATTACGCACTGTTTGATCAGATGTCACTAAGGGTAACTCATCACCAGTATGCATGATATCTGCAATTGTTAATAATAATCTACGCCCTAAACTTCCACCTGGGTGGGATAAAGCAAAATCAGCGGACGTAAATCCGCTTGCATTCAACAAGGCCACAGCCAATGCATCACCCATTGCCAAGGTTGCCGTGGTACTGGCGGTTGGGGCCAAGCCTAAAGAGCAAGCCTCTTGCTCTACCTTAATACACAATACTTCATTTGAATGTTTTCCAAGCGAACTCGTCGTACTGTTAGTCATCGAAATAATAGGTACATTTAATCGTTTTACTACTGGGATTAAATTAAGCAGTTCGGCCGTTTCCCCGGAGTTAGAGATTGCCAGAAGTACATCTTGGGGGCTTATCATGCCTAAATCACCATGATTAGCCTCGCCAGGGTGCATGAAAAAGGCGGGAGTACCTGTACTGGCTAACGTAGCTGCAATCTTATGTCCTATGTGGCCTGATTTTCCCATGCCACATACAACTACTTTACCTTTGCAATTTTGAATGATTTGACAGCTTCGCTCAAAACTACCATCGATATATTGTTGCAATTGCAAAATAGCTTGAGACTCTATTTCTAATACTTTAAGGGCCGATGCGAGATAATCTGTAGACATAGTTAATTCGCTTTACTTATATAAATAAAAAGACAGAGTAGGCGAGATAACATAGGACGAAGGCTGCACCTTCCCACCGATTGATTTGCCTTTTGCCTCGAATATTAAAGCTAAATAATATCAGTAACGCAGTGACGATTAACATGGCATACATGTCTCGACTAGCGACATTACTGTCTATTATTCCTGGTGCTATCAGTCCTGGCATCGCTAAGACGGCAAGAATGTTGAAGATATTAGAGCCAATGATATTACCCAGTACTAGGTCATCTTCACCTTTTAAAACCCCAGCAACACAGGCTGCTAATTCGGGTAGGCTCGTCCCCAATGCGATAATTGTTAAGCCAATCAATAGTTCACTCATTCCCATATATCTGGCAATGTGAACGGCTGAATCAACCATAAAGTGGGCACTAAGAGGGAGGAAAATAAGACCTAAGATAACCCAAAAAATCGCTTTTGAAGGGGGGACGCCTTGGGGGATTTCATCTGCGGTTTCCGAATGCAAGGGGTCGCTTTTCTCAGCGCTTAACGATATCCAAGTCAAGCCACCAATGGTTAGAAAAAACAAAACGATTAAGATAACACCTTCGATAACACTCAAATGACCATCAGCTAAAAAGTAAACCGCCAACAAGGTCACTGCAAGTAAAACAGGAAGTTCGCGTCTAATGGTGCTACTAGAAACCATTAAAGGTTTTAAAATTGCAGTAATTCCTAGCACTAATGCGATATTGGTAATATTGGAACCAATGGCATTTCCCACTGCTGTATCTGGGTTGTTACTGAGTGATGCGGTGGCGGAAACAACAATTTCTGGCGCAGATGAGCCCATTGCAACTATGGTTAACCCAATTACCATGGGGGAAACACCAATATTGGTGGCGAGTGCGGATGCACCGTAAACAAATTTGTCAGCACTCCAACTTAATGCTGCCAATCCCGCTATAAAAATAATGAATTCTAATATCACTTGACTATTTCTTTAAAAAACAATGATATGATTATCGCAAAATACATATGTAATTCCTAATGTCTTTACAATAATAATTAACGCCGTGAGATAATGTTGCTTAATACTTATCCAAACGGGCCATTACTTTGTGTTTTCTTTGTTTAATAAGGCATTTCTAACAATAGATGTTGTGACCCATTGAGTAAAATCAAGGTAGAATATGTCATTCATATTATATAGCAACTCAATCATTATAAACTGCTTGGCGTTACGCTTTGTTACAAATCGAAGCAGTTAGTCAATAACAGCCCATAACCTATACTGTTATCATTCCATTAATAATGCGTTTTATTTTTCGTGTTTTAAGTCGATTAATTATTTTTTTGTCTTGAAAAACGATAAAATGGCCTCAAATTGTCGCCTCGGTTGAAACATTTTAGGTGTTTGTCGTGTCTACTCAACCAGGCCACTCGGAGTTTCGGTGAAAAATTTAATAGATATAGATAGTTTGACCTTTAAACGCGGTAACCGTGTAATTTACGACAATATTTCATTGCACATACCTGAAGGTAAAACCACAGCGATAATGGGTCCCAGTGGAATTGGTAAAACAACGCTTCTGAAACTGATTGGGGGGCAGTTACGTCCAAACAGTGGAGACATAAAATTTCGAGGCGAATCCATACCTGGTATGACCCGAAAGAGATTGTTTCATGTTCGCCGTCAAATGAGCATGCTGTTTCAAAGTGGCGCATTGTTTACGGATATTAGCGTGTTTGACAATATCGCTTACCCGTTGCGTGAACACAGTAATTTGTCTGAAGATCTGATCAAAACTATTGTTTTGCTAAAACTTCAAGCTGTGGGATTGCGAGGTGCCGTAAATTTAATGCCCAGCGAGTTATCAGGAGGCATGGCACGTCGAGCGGCACTCGCTAGGGCAATAGCGTTAGATCCAGAGTTAATATTGTACGATGAACCTTTTGCCGGACAGGATCCTATTTCCATGGGTGTCTTGGTTAAATTAATAAAAGAATTAAACAACGCACTGAATTTAACCAGTGTGGTGGTTACTCACGATGTTAATGAAGTAATGAGTATTGCTGATCACGTTTATATATTGGCAGAGAAGAAAATTATAGGTTCAGGGACACCTGAGCAAATTAAGCAAAGTGATTCAGCGTTAGTTCAACAATTTTTACGTGGTGAAGCAGATGGACCTGTGCCATTCCATTATCCAGCGAAGTCGCTAGAGCAAGAATTTTTAGGAGTGAATTAGTGGATTGGTTAGCAAAACTTGGACAAGCAACAATTGATCGGTTTGCTGCTATAGGTCGAGCAACGGGCATGCTAATGGGAGCGATTATTGCAGCTCCTCAAGTTAAAAATATTCCACTGACCATTAAACAGATTTATGTGGTTGGTGTGCAATCCCTGTCTATTATCGTTGTGTCAGGCTTATTTATCGGCATGGTAATGGCCCTTCAAGGCTATACTATTCTGGTGGATTACGGTGCTGAAGGTAGTTTAGGCCCCATGGTCGCCTTGTCTATTTTACGAGAGCTTGGGCCAGTGGTAACAGCGCTCTTATTCGCTGGTCGTGCGGGTTCTGCATTGACCGCTGAAATTGGTTTGATGAAAGCCACGGAGCAGCTTAGTAGTTTGGAAATGATGGCCGTAGATCCATTGCGCAGAGTCGTCGCACCTAGGCTTTGGGCAGGTTTAATATCCATGCCTATGTTGACCATGATTTTTAGCGCTGTAGGTATTCTTGGTGGGCATTTAGTCGGCGTGGAATGGCTAGGCGTAGATGTTGGAAGCTACTGGTCGATTATGCAATCGACAGTAGAATGGAACGAAGATGTGATGAATGGTGTCATTAAAAGTGTGTTCTTTGCATTTGTAATCACCTGGATAGCTATTTTTAAAGGGTATGATTCAACACCTACTTCTGAAGGTATCAGTGCTGCGACAACACAAACAGTGGTGTATTCATCATTAGCAGTACTTGGATTAGATTTCGTATTAACCGCAATAATGTTTGGAATAGAGTGAGGAAATAAGCATGACATCAAGGAAAGTTGAAGTATTAGTTGGATTGTTTGTTGCACTGGCGATTGCAGCCTCATTAATGTTAGCACTAAACGTTGCCAGCCAGGGCTCCGTAGGGCAGGGAGACACCTACACCCTGTATGCTAAGTTTGACAACATTGGTGGCTTAAAAGAGCGCTCCTCGGTGAAAGTGGGAGGCGTGGTAATCGGCCGAGTTGAGAAAATTAAATTGGATCCAAAAGATTTTACTCCCGTAGTGACCTTAAGCATTTCTACTACCTATGATCAATTTCCCGAAACCAGTTCAGCTTCAATTTTGACCTCTGGTTTGTTGGGAGAGCAGTATGTAGGTTTTCAACCTGGCTTCACTATCGATGATATTGAGAATTTAGCGGATGGTGATTATATCGCCGATACTAAGTCAGCTCTGGTATTAGAAGATTTAATTGGTCAATTTTTATTTAGTAAAGGCAGTGATTAGACTGCCACTCTCGTTAGGAACAATTATGAGAAACAGATTTTTAGTAAAGGTAGCATCAATCGCATTATTAACGATTGGTTTAAATGCCCACGGGCAAACTATCGATGAAACCAACCCTTACAGCATGGTTAAAGATGTAGCGAGTCAGACCTTTGACCGCATCAAACTTGAGAAGCAGAAAATTTCAGAAGATCCAGAAGTGTTACGTGTCATTATGAAAGAAGAGTTGCTGCCCCATGTGGATTATAAATTTTCCGCGTTTAAAGTGTTAGGGAAGTACGTTACTAAAGCCGAAAAGGCGCAACTTCAAGAATTCGTCGCGGTATTCAGAGAGTACCTAGTTACTACTTATGCAGTGGCCATGGGATATTATGATGACCAAAGTGTGGAATTTGAGCCGGAATCAGATTTTGAAAATGAACGCAGTGTAACAGTTCGCGCCATAGTTAAAGATGGTAAACGCCCAGATATTAAAATAGCGTTTAAAGTTAGAAAAGATAGAAAAACCAATGAGTGGAAAGCCTACGATATGGTCGCTGAAGGTATCAGCATGCTGTCTTCTAAACAGAGTGAATTTGAAAGTATTTTGCGCCAACAAGGCATTGAAAAAGTTATTGAGTTAATGCGTGAAAAAATCGAACAACCTATTTCACTTGAAAAGAAAGAGGCTTAAGTGATAGAGCAATCGAACCCTATTGAGTTGACATCTTCCAACAATGGCGAGTTTCATTTAAAAGGTGATTTAAATCGCGATACGGTGATGAAATGTTGGCAACAGCAAAAGAGAGACATTCAAAGCTGCAAGGAAAGTGGTGCTAGCTTGAATGTCGACTTTGCTGAAATCAAACAGGTTGATACAGCTGGTTTGGCGTGGGTTATGGAGTTGACGAAAAATTGCAAATCAGCGAATGTTCAACTGCAATTGCTTAATCTGCCCGAAGGATTAATAAAACTTGCTAATTTAAGCAACGTTACCAGCATTTTGTCGATACAATAGCCGAAATTTTTAGAGCAAAAGAGATCAAATGGATAATCAACAAATAGCAGCATTGCTAAAAGAACAGTTAGAGCTCACTGAAGTTCATGTAACAAGTGAAGGCTCACATTTCCAAATTATTGCCGTTAGCGATAAGTTTGAAACTATGAGTCGAGTGAAAAAACAGCAGTTTATTTATGGTCCTTTAAAAGAGCAGATTGCCGATGGCACTATGCACGCTATTTCCATAAAAACCTTTTCTGAAAAGCAATGGCAACGTGAACGTATGTTCAACGTACCTCAATAATATCGAAAATCATGGATAAACTTAGTATAAACACCAGCCCAGCGCTACATGGTGAAGTGGTGATTTCGGGCGCAAAAAATGCCGCGTTACCCATTTTAATGTCATGTATATTGGCTGACTCTTCCTGTTTTTTCGATAATGTTCCAAATCTTAGGGATATCAATACCAGTATTAAATTATTGGGTGGTTTGGGCGTTAAAGCACAACGTCACGAAAACCAAGAATTAGAATTGGATGCAAGCCAAATAGATAACATGACTGCTTCTTATGAGCTGGTTAAAACTATGCGTGCGTCGATTCTAGTACTGGGCCCTTTGTTAGCTAAATATGGTAAAGCAAATGTGTCTTTACCTGGTGGTTGTGCCATTGGAGCACGTCCGGTGAATTTGCACCTTGAAGGCTTGAAGCAGATGGGAGCAAAGATCAATGTAGATGGCGGCTATGTGCGTGCAGAAGCCGAAGGACGCCTTAAAGGCGCTCATATCTTTATGGATATTGTTAGCGTCGGTGCTACTGAAAACTTGATGATGGCCGCAACCCTTGCCGAGGGTGAAACTGTTTTAGAAAATGCTGCTCGGGAACCAGAAATTGTTGATTTAGCCAACTGCTTAAATCGCATGGGGGCAAAAATAACAGGGGCGGGCTCTGATAGTATTAAAATTGTCGGTGTTAAATGTCTACAAGGTTGCCACTATCGCGTTTTACCAGACAGAATTGAAACCGGTACTTTCTTAGTTGCAGCAGCGGTAACCGGCGGTAATATTCGTTGCATTAATGCAGCTCCCCACTCCCTAGATGCTGTGTTGTCGAAACTCACTCAAGCTGGTGCAGATATCGAAACTGGAGAAGACTGGGTGTCGTTGAATATGCACGGCAAACGTCCTAAAAGTGTTAATATCAAAACCGCACCTCACCCAGGGTTTCCCACTGATATGCAAGCCCAATTTGTGGCATTAAACTGTGTTGCAGAAGGGACTGGCGTGGTGACTGAAACTATATTCGAAAACCGCTTTATGCATGTCCCTGAATTGCAGCGCATGGGCGCTAAAATTTCCTTAGAAACCAATAATGCGGTTTGTGAGGGAGTAGAGCAACTAACGGGCGCTCAGGTAATGGCAACGGACTTACGAGCCTCTGCAAGCTTAATTATTGCAGGCTTAGTGGCCAAAGGTGAAACGATAGTTGATCGAATTTACCACTTAGATCGCGGTTATGAGCATATTGAAACTAAATTGACAAAATTAGGCGCTAATATCAAACGGTTTAGTTAGCCATCTTAGGCACTAAACATCTCAAAAATAAAGATTACCGGTATCACCAATACCATCAATAGCAACAGTGCAGTAACAGTAATTATAAGAACTCGCCAGTTTGATTGGAAATTGAGTAATTCATTTTCGATTATTTGATTTTTACTGCACTGGTGCTGAATCGCTATCTGTCGAGCAGCAATACAGTAGGCGATAGGTATCACAGTGTTTGGAAAGCTTTCCGGAATAAAGGGCAGTAAAGCAATAAAAACAAAGCACAAGGCCAACCCCCAATATAAGCTTTTCTGTGCATTATCATACTGATTTAAAGCTGAAAAATTCTTATATAAAAAATACACAGCGGCTAACGGACCCCCGATAAACGCACCTAAGGTTATCTGATTCGGAGAAAAAACGGAGGTACTTTTGGTTGCGGGTAAAACGCTCACATCACTTTGTGGTGTATTGTAGGGGTTTTCCATATTGGCCATTTTCCTTGTTAACTTCGGTAAATCAATCTTTCACTGAACCACATTACCTATAAGTAACGTTAAGAACTGGCTTCGCCAACAGTCACTTTAATGTTCATTACTTTTCCATTGCGAGAGATGGATAAGTCTAACTCCTCTCCAGGGCGGCTTTTGGCAATCATGTCAAAGGTCTGATCTAGGGTTTCTAGTTCAACTTGATTCATTGATAAAATAATGTCGTATTGTTGCAATCCTGCCACTTCTGCTGGCCCACCGGTAGCCACTTCAGTCACTACTATGCCTGCTACGTTAGGGTCAATGCCGCCGGTAAACCCTAGCTGTCCATGTGTGGCTTTGCCATTTTCAATGATTTCATCCATCACTCGACGGGCTAAAGTATAAGGTACTGCGAAAAATATACCGTTTACATCTATCACTCTACGTTGGCTATCAAGGGTTTTAAAGTTGGCATTATTAATACCGATTAAAACCCCATTACTGTCCACTAATGCACCGCCGGAGTTACCTTCGTGCATTACCGCATCAGTTTGGATAAATTCTCTGAAATTTTGGGTGATGGTATGACCCGAACGGCTAATAATACCTTGGGTGATCGTTTGACCAATATTTAGGGGATTGCCTATGGCTAAAACCACATCCCCGACGCGAATTTGCGGATCTTCAATTTGTGGAATTACTTGTAGATTGTCAGCTGAGATTTTTAATACTGCTAGATCGGTAAGTTCATCATAACCTGCTAATTCAGCCGTTACACGACGTCCATCAGGAAGGCCTACAATGGTGCTTTCAGCATTTTGAATAACATGCCAGCAAGTGAGGATATAACCACTTTCGGTCATAATTACCCCTGAACCTAGACTAGTGCGGCTTACTTGTCGACGCCTTACAATATCAATACTACTACTATAAATATTAACTACAGCAGGTGCAGAACGACTTATAGCGTCGTAATAACTTTGTTTTTGTGGTTCAGTCTCACTGCGATTGAATACATCGAAGCTCAAGCCACTGCCGCGTCTTAGTTCTGGCACTAATACTAATATGAGCGCTGAGATAATTAATCCCAAAGCAACGGATTTTGTTAAAAAATGGAGCCAGACTGGTATTTTCACGTAGTAGATCAAGTTAAATGACTGATTATTAAGAGTAACACTGAATAATCGTTGATGGTAGGTATCTTAGGTGGATAAAAGCATAACAGCCGCAGATTTATTGGCTGTTATGCCTAAAATTATTTACACCGATTAACGGATGACTAAATACAACGAGGTTTTTCCGCGTTGAACATTAAGCGCAATTACGCCTTCAGATTCATCCATTTGTCTTCGTAAATCGGCCACAGTGGTAACTCTGGCTCTATTCACACCCACTATGACATCTCCATCTTGCAGGCCGATACTAGCAGCCGGTGAGCGATTTTGAATCTCAGAGATAACCACGCCATCATTCCCTCGCGCAGTTTTTCCGTTTGTTAGGGTTGCGCCTTCCAGCGCTGGGTGAATTTCCCGCGCGGCAACTACTGCACCAGTGGCATCACCTAAGGTAACTTCAATATCTTTGGATTTACCTTTTCTCATAATGGTTAATTCAACTTCAGAACCTGCTCCCATGGTGCCTATTTTGGCACGTAACTCTTGGAAGCTGCTCACAGCTAAGCCGTTGATGTGAGTGATAATATCACCTGACTCAATACCACCTTTTTCGGCTGCTGAATCTGGGCTGACTTCACTTACGAAAGCGCCTTTATTAACATCAAGGTTCATCGCATCGGCTAATCCGGCATCGACATCTTGGCCAATTACACCGAGCAAGCCACGACGAACTTCACCGAATTCAATAATTTGATCTACTAAGCTTTTCATCATGTTGCTAGGTATTGCGAAACCGATACCTACGTTGCCGCCATTAGGTCCGAAAATCGCAGTGTTGATACCAATCAATTCGCCACGAAGATTTACCAAAGCACCACCTGAGTTTCCTCGGTTAATCGCAGCATCAGTTTGAATAAAGTCTTCGTAACCGCCAATATTCAGACCTGAACGGCCCAATGCACTGACGATACCCGATGTAACAGTTTGATTTAGACCAAAGGGGTTACCAATAGCAACAACAAAGTCGCCCACTCGTAATTTATCAGAGTTAGCTAACGGAACCGCTTGTAAATCTTCAGCTTCAATTTGCAGTAAAGCGATATCACTTTGCGCATCAGCCCCCAATTTCTTCGCTTTTAGCTCTCTTCCGTCTGTTAGTTTAACGGTAATCTCGTTGGCATTGTCGACCACGTGATTGTTAGTGACTACGTAGCCTAACTTTGCATCAATAATGACGCCGGAGCCCAAACCTTTAAATGGTCTTTCCTGAACTTGTTCATCGGAACCACCAAAAAAGTGTCGGAACATTTCTGGGACTCGTTGCCTAGACACTTGAGTACCTTCCACTGCGATACTGACAATAGCAGGGGTAGTTTCTTCTAACATGGGCGCTAGTGTCGGCACTTCATTTTTATCTGAAGAGAAGAATGGCAATGCGGCGTTAGCCGACATACCAAAGGAAGCTGTCCCAACAATAATAGCGGTGGTAAGTACTAAACGATTAACAACTTTTTTCATCGTAGATTTGTCTCCAAAGTATTCAACTAAAAATCAAATTAATGTAGTTAACCTAAACTCGGGATAAGAAGCGTTACCTGAACAGCTATTGGTATTCACGTTCACCAATTATGTTGGATAGCTTCATAAATCCTAAGAAAACGGTATCAATAATCACATTGCTAATCGCAAAAGGTAAATATCGAGTTACCCTACCTATCCCTAGTTCAGGTCATTTAATCAAATGACCTTACAATGGTGTGCAAAGTTCAGATTTAATTACTTCTCGTCGACGACTTGCTTATTTTTTGCGTCAGTGAACAATCCTGTTCGCTCACCCGAAAAGTCTTTGGGTTGAAACTCGGTGTTTTCCGACTTACGTTTATGTTTAGATTGTTGGTGACCAATGTAAACCGAAGCCTGTTCGCCAAAATAGGTAAGCTTATCGTCGTCATCCGACTGACTTCTTTCCATTGCACTTTCAAACGCATCTAACTGTTCAGATAAACCTTCACATTGATTTTGCAAAGCCGTCACAATATCGCGAGTTTGGTTGATGTGATCAGAAGCGTTTTGCGCCATAATTTCTTTCGCAGTATTCTCATCTTGTTTCGAAGTTTGCTGCGCTAATTTTCGTTCAACAAAGAATTTTGATATAAAAAAACCAAAAATCATGCCTACAACCAATAGCAATAACCCGACTATCCAGTCCATAATGTCTCCAAATTATATTAATGCTTTACTTAATCATACTCGCTTAGCAAACTATGCGGACAATTTTTTTTTGATCAAGATGATTTAGTAACAATTTTTAATATTAGCGGATGTATATGAAAACGCCTTGGGAAAAATACCAACAGGATCTTAAAGACCCTGAATTTCATTTCGATGCCGCTCAGGAAAATGCGGTAAAAGAATTACAACGACTTTTTGAAGAATTAACACAGCCTAGAAAAAAACTGACTTGGCGAGTAAAACTTGCCAGTAAGTTTGGTAAAGGGATGCACAAACCAAGCATCCAAGGCGTCTATTTTTGGGGTGGTGTAGGCCGTGGTAAAACCTATCTAGTAGATACTTTTTATGAGTGTCTCCCGTTCAAAAATAAAATGCGTATTCACTTTCACCGATTTATGCATCGTGTGCACGAAGAGCTAAAATCCTTGGGTGGCAAGAGTGATCCGTTGAAAACGGTGGCCAATATTTTTGCCAAAGAAACCAAAGTTATCTGTTTTGATGAATTTTTTGTGTCAGACATTACGGATGCCATGATTTTGGGAACTTTGATGGAAGAGCTATTTGCTCGCGGTATTTGTTTAGTTGCCACTTCCAATATTATTCCCGATGAACTGTACCGCAATGGTTTGCAGCGCGCTAGATTCTTACCCGCCATTGAGTTGATAAACCAAAACTGTCGAATCGTCAACGTAGACTCGGGAGTGGATTACCGAATGCGGACCTTGGAGCAAGCTGAAATTTATCATTACCCACTGGATAAAGTCGCCAATCAAAACCTAGACAAGTATTTCGCCCAACTAGCTCCTGATATTGGTGGAATAAAGCGAGATATTGAAATTGAAGGGCGTAAAATCCCGTCTTTGAAAGATGCCGACGGTATTGTTATGTTTGAGTTTAGGGCCTTATGTGATGGCCCTCGAAGTCAAAATGACTATATGGAACTAAGTCAATGTTACCATACGGTGTTGCTCGCCAATGTAGAACAGATGGGCAAAGAGATTGATGACGTCGCTCGACGATTCATTGCAATGGTTGACGAATTTTACGAGCGAAATGTTAAATTAATCATTTCTGCAGCTGTTCCCATGGAGCAACTTTACAGTCAAGGGCAACTGAATTTTGAGTTTCAACGTTGCTTGAGTCGCTTAAAAGAAATGCAGTCTCACGACTATTTAGCAACACAACATTTGCCCTAGACCCACTACTCTAGGTAGAATTCACTGAATACGATATTAATGTCAGATTAAAAGAGCTCAAATACAATGGGAAGAAAGTTCGAAGTTCGTAAAGTCTCTATGGCAAAAACAGCCGGAGCAAAAACCAAAGTTTACTCTAAGTATGGTAAAGAAATTTATGTTGTCGCTAAAAACGGTGGAACTGACCCGCAGGCCAATTTATCGTTACGACGATTAATTGATAAAGCCAAAAAAGACCAAGTGCCAAGTCACGTTATTGATAAAGCGATTGATAAAGCCATGGGCGGTGCAGGTGAAGATTACGTTCCTGCTCGATATGAAGGTTTTGGCCCCGGCGGTTGTATGGTTATTGTTGATTGTCTCACAGATAACCATAATCGAACGATCACCGATGTACGCAATTGTTTTACTAAAACAGGCTCAAAATTGGGTGTTGAAGGAACTGTCGGACATATGTTTGATCATCAAGCCGTATTTGCATTCAAAGGCGACGATGAAGATGCTGTGTTAGAAGTATTAATGGAAGCGGATGTTGATGTAACAGAAGTTGAGTGTGAAGATGGTATTGTTACCGTTTACGCTCCCCACACAGAGTTTAACAGCACCCGTACTGCATTAACCGATGACAACCCAGAGATTCAATTTGAGGCTGAAGAAATTACCTTTATCCCACAAACAGAATCAAGCGTTAGCGGTGAAGACGTAGCTGTGTTCGATAAATTTATGGATATGCTAGAAGACTGCGATGATGTGCAACATGTTTATCATAATGCGGTAGTTGAACGAGATTAATGCTCACTTTATAGACCTTAGTGAATAATTGTGACTAAGGTTTTTATTAGTAAATAAAATATTAAATGCCCTCTTATTCAAGAGGGCATTTTTGTTTTCAAGCTACGCTGTTCTATTAATATTCAGCTTTATTAGAATGCTTACTCCTTTTATGGAAAAAGCTGGATAAAAAAACGTTTAGACATCCCCGAATGAATCCTATTAACCGCCACGAATTAGTTAATGTATAACGCTTCTATCTATAAAATAGAATGTAAATTCAGTGCAGAAATAAAAAAGACCGACGGGGTTACCGTCGGTCTTTCATTTTATCAAGAGTTGAGGGGAGCTCACCCTCAAATGCTATCTCTCTCCCACTACCACTTCAAATGAGTTGCTATTGTATGGCGTATTGGCTTCAACAATTGCATCTGCTATTGGTGCGGTATCCGCAGTATCTGCATTTGGATCTAAGGAGTTACCCACGGTATAGTTTTCAAAATTGTCGGTAAATACTGAAACCTCAGAGCCTGAGTCTGATGAGTAAAGGGTAAAGTCATCAACCATCAAACCAAATGCGGTTACGTCACTGGTTCCACCGATTCGGAAAAACACAGTTTGCACGCCATCTTTTATTGCAGAAAGGTCTGCACCAGGTGAGGAGAACTGACCTTCAAAGGCTACTTGCCCATCGATAGTGACGGTGACCAAAGGTGCCACTGTGTCGCTTGCATCTGTGGCATCCCAAGATATTTCGAAATCAATATCTTGTCCTTCTGAGAATCCAGGAGTTGAACCACCACCACTAGAAGAGCCATCAGCACGAAGGTCATAATCATCACCACTAATATCTAAGCTGATGTAGGCTATTGCGTTACTGGTACTGGTACTAGAGCCAAATATGGCGATTTGCGCATCTTTAGATGAACTTTCAGCCTTGGCACCAGTTTCTCTTTGCACTGTGGCCGTCATTCTACCTTTCACAATCGCATTATCAGGCTTATATCTTAATTCGCCAGCGTCTTCACTAGAAGAGTCAGTGATGATGGCAAACTTGCTGTTCTCCACTGTACTGCCGGTTTCAACAACAAAGGCTTCAAATGAGTTGCTATTGTATGGCGTATCAGCTTCAACAATTGCATCTGCTATTGGTGCGGTATCCGCAGTATCTGCATTTGGATCTAAGGAGTTACCCACCGTATAGCTTTCAAAATTGTCGCTAAATACTTCAACCTCTGTACCTGAGTCTGATGAGTAAAGGGCAAAGTCATCAACAATCAAACCAAATGCGGTCACGTCACTGGTACCACCGATTCGGAAAAACACAGTTTGCACGCCATCTTTTATTGCAGAAAGGTCTGCACCAGGTGAGGAGAACTGACCTTCGAAGGCTACTTGCCCATCGATAGTGACGGTGACCAAAGGTGCTACAGTGTCGCTTGCATCTGTGGCATCCCAAGATATTTCGAAATCAATATCTTGTCCTTCTGAGAATCCAGGAGTTGAACCGCCACCACTAGAAGAACCATCAGCTCGTAGGTCATAGTCATCACCACTAATATCTAAGCTGATGTAGGCTATTGCGTTACTGGTACTGGTACTAGAACCAAATATGGCGATTTGCGCATCTTTAGAGGAACTTTCAGCCTTGGCGCCAGCTTCTCTGTGCACTGTGGCCGTCATTCTACCTTTCAAAATCGCATTATCAGGCTTATATCTTAATTCGCCCGCATCTTCAGAGGAAGAGTCAGTGATTTTAACTGCTTTGTCTGATCCTGTATCGACTACTATGGTGCCAGTGATAGTGATGACAAGTTCTGCGGTAGTGCCATCAATAGATGCAATGGTGATGGTATCCGTTTCACGTTGGCCAACTTCAAGGGCGGCAATAGTTGGGTCAGCAGTATCTAAGGTGTAAGTCCAAGAACCATCTTCCAATATTGTTAATACGCCATAAGTACCCACAATCGTAGATTCAGCGATAAAGGCTTCGCCAGCATCAGGGTCAATAACGCTTACTGTTCCCGTTAGATCAGCAGTCGTATCACTTGGAAGTGTTGCAGTTAAATCAAAGAAAGCTGCAGGTGTAGGTTCCCCAGAACCTTCGCCAATATCAAAAACCGCCACTTCTGAGTAAATCGCTAAACCGTAAAGGCTGCTATCACCATCTAAAGTTTCGCCTATATCATAATTTTCAAAGTCATCTGCAAACACACTTTGTGTGCCATCGGTATCTGAATAGACTGCAATGTTATCTACATAGTAGGAACCGAAAGGTATGGTTCTGTCGTTATCTCCAAATCTAAATTGGATGACTTGTACACCGTCTGCAAACCATTGGTCTAAATCAGTGAAATCTGAGTCAACAACGGCCGCGGTTGAGAATGAACCACCACCAATAACTTCACCGTCTATAGAGACTGTTAATTGCTCATCAGCATCTAGATCCCAAGCAATTTCCACATCATAAAATTGCTCTTCAACGAAGGGAGCCGTGATCATGATTCCAGGGTAGGCGTCACTGTCGGTGTTACGAACGAAAAAGCGCGGATCTATAGGATTGCCGTCACCGTCAGTTTGACTTCCTTGAATGCGTAAATCGATTAAAGATTCACCAGAGCTACCTGAAGAACCATAAAGTGTTATATACGCATCTTTGTTGTTACCGTCGCTACCTAGGGCAACTTCTTTAGCGAATGAAGCGCTGAGCTTACCTTGACGTAAATTATCGACGCCAAATCTAATTTCACCAGTATCGTCACCAGTGTCAGAAATTTTGACCACTTGGGTTAGAGCTGCCACTCGAACTTCAATTTCAGCAGTGGTGCCATCAATTGATTCGATAGTGATTATATCTTTAACTGAGTTGCCAACTTCTAGGCTAGCAACAGTGTCGTTTGTTGTGTCAACTGAATATGTCCAGTCACCTTCAGCAGTAAGGCTGAATGTACCGTAATCGAGCACTACACCTGTTTGCGCCACAAAGGCATCTTCTTCAAAGTTCGGGTCTGTAACAGTTACCGTCGCCGTATAAGGGTCAGTTTCTGTATTTTGTACAGTAGCACTTAATTCACCGCCTATGATTGCTGCAACCGGCTCGGTATTGTAACCAACTGACGCACCTATTATATCTAGTAGGCTGGTATCAACATCGGCAGCAACTTCAGAGGTGGTTTGTAGATTGGTTTGCGCCATTTCAAAGGCGTCTAAATTGGCCTCAGAATATGAACCGTCGGCTATGTCTGTAGCAAGGTCGGTTAAAATCGCAGCCAAATCTTCGTCAGTATTGTCGGCATCTAGCTGAGATATTAGGGCTAAAACAGAACCGTATCTGTCGGCATTTTCAGCACCATCTGCGCCAAGAGCATCAACGCCGACTGTAGTCGGTGCCACTTCTGTCACATCGAAACGAATGCCAAAACGAGTGTTAATGATATCAATTGCGCTTGCAAAAGCGGTCAAATCAGCAGCTGCTGATTGAACTGCCATTTCCGTTAACGGCGACACAACATAAGTTGGTGGTGGTTGGATATCACCTTTTTCATCAATTATATTTTCAACTACATTGACAACTGATCTCAATGTGGGTGCAGTTAAGGTCTCGCCTGTTGATTCGTCGGTATAAGTACCACCAGAACATGATACAAGACCGTTTCCTTCAAAGTGAACATCACTAAAGGTCACGCCACCTGTATCTGTAGTCATTGCTGACGCTTGCGCAGGCGTAACAGCTACACCGCTGTCATCTATTGCAAATATGTCGCAGCTTGCGCCACTTACAGGGCCCTTCACTACATTAGCGTTGACGTTTAAAGTTGGATTTATAACTGGGGTTGATGCACCTACACCTTCGGTGAAACCGGCGTTATCTGTATAAACGGCAGAAACCGAGATGACAGAACCTTCATCTGCTTCAGTAATCGTGTATGTATCGCCCGTCGCGCCTGTTGACCAAGCATAAGTGACAGAGCCAGCAATGCCATCAGCATCAGTAGCTGTAGCTGATAGTGTGGCACCGGCAAAAAAATCACTTCCAGCGATTGCGACACTTCCGCGAGTATTGCCATCTAACTCCGCCTTATCATCATCAGTACAACCTACTAGGGCTGTGGCGATAATAAGGGGTAAAAGTTTTTTCTTAAACATGCTTTCTACTCCTGAAAATTTTTGTTCTTTTATAATGCATAGTTAGTAAACAAGTTTGTTAAGTTGTTATGTCTGTTCTAACTATGCATTGTGCGTGATTAATATTTAAAGCTAACACCTGCGAATAAACGAGGACCGTAGTCATTCACTTCACCCGTGTTGCCTATTGCAAAGAAGTCCTGAGACTTGGGTTCGCTGAACAAGTTAATTGCAGAAACTTTCACACGGAAGTGTTTGTTGATTTTGTAAGATGCACGGGCTTCCCATACGCCAGCTTCATCAACATAACGAAGTCTGGTGCCGTTACTTGTGTATGGCTGGAAGTACTCGCTACGATATTTATAGATAAGTGCGGTATCAAAATCACCCACTTGGTAGTACACCTGACCACTAAATACATGCTCGGAGAATCCAGGTACGTTACCTGGTTCAACGATGCCTTCAGTTAATTGAGTTGTCACACCGTCAAGATCTGTGACAAAAGTATCGCCATAAAGACTATCTTCGAACTCGTAGTCAGAGTCTGCGTAGTTGTAACCAAGCTTAACCCCAATACCATTATCCCAACGGTAGGCAAATGACATTTCTAGACCGTATAAATCACTGCTTTCATCTGTGGTGACAGAGTTGGTAATAGGTAATCCAACTTCAACCCCATCAATGGTGAAGGTCTCTAATTCTGTTTGTTGTTGGAAACCACCGTTAAATTGTTTGTAATAGAAACCTAGGGCAACAATAGAGTCTTCACTAGGGTACCACTCTACCGCAACGTCATAGTTCCAAGACATTAGTGGTTTGGTGGTAGGGTTACCAGAACCATTCACTCCAGTTAATAATTCTTCACGGGTTAATGCTTCAGCTTCGTCATTGGTTTCGATTGTGCGGTCAAAACTTAAGTCAGCTGGGTCAGCGCGGGACATACCACGATACACGCCTGCTCTTAAAAGAATGTCTTCACTGTAGTCAACCACCAAGTTAAAGCTCGGTAAAACTTCGGTGTAGTCACTTTCTGAAACCGCGCGGTCAATCCCCTCAGCTACTGAAGAGCTCCATAAATCGGTTAATGGATCTTGAGTAAATATGTAACCTTGTCTAAATCCAATAGATGTAACTTCGGTTTTTACTACTCGAACACCAAAGTTACCACGGATGAATTTACCCGCCATTTCAGTGTCATAGTTCGCCATAAAGTACGCAGCTGTGGTTTTTTCTGTGACATCAATAGTTCCTTGATTTTCATACTCAACATCAGGATAACCAAATGCCACACCGCCAGAAGCGGCTACAGCTTGAGAGAAACACACGTTGTCATAGGTTGCCCATGACGAACCTGTACCGCTGCCAATAACATTTCCATCACTATCCACATTGGTAACCAAATCGCCATCAGAAACCCCTGATAAGAAGCCGGTTTCAGGGAAGTCGATTTGACAACTTTCAAGTACGTCGATTGCATTCGTTACGGTTTCATCTAGATTAACCTCGGTTCTAGAGCCGTTACCATTACTACCACCGTATTGAATAAATGAGAGTTCAGAAACTCGTAGACCACCTTGGACGCTAGTGAAAGCGCCGTCATTTAATGCATAATCGAAGTCAAGTCGCGCAGAGGTGATTTCATTGTCACGGACGTTTTCACGGTCAAGACGTGTACGTAGGCTATCCGTAAAATTAGAGATGTCAGTTACGTCAAAGTCGGTGATCGTAAAGTTAGGAATTTGTTCACCCATATCCCAAGAGAAGAAAGGTCGGTTCGAGGTTCTGCCTCGGTTAGATATTTGCAGCTCTTCTCGTTTAGTTTGCGAGTAGGAAACGTCGGCACGAATGGTTAGATTATCGGTTACATAATGTTCGATGTTTAAACCATATCCACGATAGTTTTCTTCACGAGAAAATTGCTCACCAGCAGACTCAATACGCTCTTCACCTTCCCAATGTAAAATACCGCCTACGTTATTGGTAATAAGGTTTTGGCCGGTGATGCCTGGAGTAACACGTTTTTGTAAGAAGATTAAGTCGTGACGAGCTTCTGCTTGGGTGCGATCAGATATTTGCGCGTCGAAATTAATATCCCAAGCTTCAGTAGGCTGAAACTGTATTCCTAAGAACAAAGCATCTCTTTCATCAGATGTTTCGTTTTGACGGAAGCTACGGCTAGAGCCTGTCCAAGCGTATGGACTATCTGCACTAATTGCTCGACCTGTTTCTGGGTCGATTTCAGTATTGTAACCTTGGTTACTGCTACCGCTCACTTGATCTTCACAATCACCAGCTTCGCTGCGGAAAAAACCTTCGTTCATATTCGTTGGGTCGTTTATACATGCCCATAAAGATGAACCTGAGGGGCTTGAACTGCGGTATTCAGCTTCTGGTTGGCTGATATCTTGTCGTTGCCAACCAACGGTTACGCCTACGGCTGCACCATTATCAAAATCGAATTGGTCAACGTAACTTATTGTACCTCGGTAACCTAAATCTCCTTGCAGTGAGTTTTCTACATCTGCTTGGTCAGGGTTGTAATTAAGTTTTGCTTCGGCTTGGAAACGTTGTTTACCGTAATCGAGAGGCTTGAGGGTTTCTAGGGTGATAACACCAGCTACACCACCTTCTATCATAGAGGCGTCTTGGGTCTTATAAATCGCTACTTTTTTCATTAGCTCAGACGGGAATTGAGAAAAGTTAACCGAGCGGTCACCGCTACCATTTGTCGCTTCACGACCATTAATGTGAGTAGCACTTAGGAAGGGACCTAAACCACGAATTGTGATTTCAGTGGCACCACCGTTTTCACGGTGAGATGCCGCACCGGTAATTGACTCTAATGCTTCACCAATTGAAAGAGCTGGCAAATCACCGATATCTTCAGCAGATAAGCCGTCAACAACAGTGGTTGCCTCACGTTTGATGGCAATTTGATCTTGAATTGTTTTTCGCGTGCCAACGACATTAATCACTTCAACGTCGTTTGCATTGATTTCGTCTTCAGTGGGGGCATTTTGCGCTGAAGCTGAAAACGCAAATGAGCCAGCTACAGAAGCAAATACTGCAGCTTTCATCCATTTTGCGACTGGTGTAAGTGTGAAAAGCTCTTTTTGATGGACTAATTGGGTGTTATTCCCTGATATCAACGACATATCGAGTTCTCCGTTGGTTTTTAGTGCGGTCATATGGTTGCGGTTCGCTTGTTATAATGATGTTACCTTATTGTTACAATGCAATATACTTAATGAGAACCAATATATCAACCAATTGTTAATAATTGCATTACCAAATTCCTAAGGGATTGTATTACCACATTTAATGTTTTTTGTATTACCAATTCCCCGGTAACGTTGTTTACCAAATTTTAACAAGACACCCATGTTAAGTTGGAAGTCCCTTAAATAAGACAGCCATATTTACTTGGTATAGTTTTTAAATATGACATCCATGTTTGTGTGGTAATTTCTTCCAGATGCTCTAGGCTTTAATTAACCTAAACAACCAAGGATGGTTTGTTATGCCTCAGTCACGTAAATCCCAGATTAGCCTTATTGATACACCTTATTACCACTGTGTTTCGCGATGTGTTCGTCGCTCATTTCTGTGTGGGGAAGACAAGTTGACGGGGCAAAGTTATGAGCATAGACGAGACTGGGTTGAGCAACGTTTACTCTATTTAGCTTCTGTTTTTGCCATTGATGTGTGTGCGTATGCGGTGATGAGTAATCATACTCATATCGTATTGTGTGTTGATAAAGAACAAGCCAATAAGTGGTCGTCAAAAGAAGTGGTTTTTCGTTGGCATAAATTACATAAAGGCACCTTAGTTAGCCAACGATTTATGCGTGGCGAATCGCTTAATGAAAGTGAGTTATTCACTCTCAATGAAACGATTAAAATTTATCGTCAACGATTGTACGATATCAGTTGGTTTATGCGAAACCTGAATGAGTACATCGCCCGAGAGGCGAACAAGGAAGATGATTGCACTGGACGGTTTTGGGAAGGGCGTTTTAAATCCCAAGCATTGTTAGATGAACCCGCGGTACTAGCCTGCATGGCTTATGTGGACCTAAACCCTATTCGGGCCAAAATGAAAAAAACACCTGAAACCTCAAAGCACACCAGTATCCAACAACGCATAGAGTGTTTAATCACAGGAGAGCAACCTCGAAACCTGATGCCCTTTGTGGGTCATCACAAGCAAAGCAAGTCAAAGGGGATTGCGTTTAGCTTAATTGATTACTGTGAACTTATAGATAGCACAGGTAGATGCATTCGAGACGATAAGATGGGTCACATAGAGAATCAAAACCGCCCGATTCTAGAACGCCTTGGATTAAATACTGAGCAATGGATAAGCCTTACTACTGAGTTTGAGCAACATTTTCATTCAGCGGTCGGCAGTGAACATATGATGCAACAATTTAAACAGCATACAGGCCATCAGCGAATACGCGGGATGGCAAAAGCCAGAGTGTTATTACAACACGCCTGATAACCTCTATAGCTAACTTTGATTAAATCATCCCGCTGGGTGTCGATTCTCGCTGTCTGCCATTTGCACTCAATCACAACTACAGCCAAATAAAACCAAAGTAATTCAAACTCACAGTCAACTTCCATTTTCAACCTACAAAAACACCCTGTTTAGGTCACGTTGGCGTGTTGGGGAGGTCAAAACTAAGAGGGTCTTAGCTTGGGTGTCTAGATAATCCGGTGGCTGTCTCAATAAAACTATGGGTGTCATATTAAAGAAGATAATGGGGGTCATATTAAAAACATAAAGAAGCCCTAGTAATGTGCGGTTAGTGTTTAGCTTTATCACCTCAGTTGAATATGAACTGGGGTGATAAAACTAAGAGTTGGTTATATCCTATTGGCTCTCAAGGTATGTCTCGACAGCTTCGGCACGACTTTCTGCATGTTGATTGAGATATTCAATGGCTGAATAGAAATCACTACTGCTTTCAAGGTACGAATAGCCTGATAACTCAGTTGTTGCGTACGGTTCTATTAGCGCTGAATAAATGTCATAAGTGGCCTGGATGCTACTAGTATTAAAGGCGTCACCGATCACTTCCAATAAATAATCGTTATAGCGAGTCCTGTACACATCGTCAGCATAGAGCTTCGCGATTAACGGCCAACTGTTAGAGTCTAGGTCAGAAAAATCAAGATTTAAGGAACCGCCTTGCTTACCGTCCTGCAGCGCTTCGTTATTGTCCCAAGGGATCCATGTTAGCTTCAATGTTTCAGGATCGTTATATAGATAGTAATTATGTGGCATTCTGCCATAGGTATCCCAATTTTGGATGGTACCGTTTACTGCCAGGTATTTTAAAAATCCATCGACATCGAAAACAGCTTCTAAATTTTCTCTCCAAGTGGCAGGCTCCGTAGTCGCTGTATCGTCATGAAGCGCTTCAAACAACGCAAGAATATCAGACCAATCTTCATCATCTTCGTTGGTCTTTTTCTCAAAGTTCTCTTCGTTAAACGAGCCTTCTTCAAAGCTTGCTCCGTCGTCTTCTGGCTTGTATAGATTGCCATCATCACTGGCGAACTGGGTATCGATAAGTGTGTCGTCTACTTCTTCAACTAAGGTGTAGAGTCCAAAGTATTCTGGACCATTGCCATGATCAACATAAAGGGTATAAAAGGCGGTGTTAGAAACGGCTAAACCGGCTTGTCTAAACACATCAGATGCCACCTTTTCACGCAAAAGCGATTCATCATCATAGTTATTTTTCAAACTGAGCTTTTTGAAACCGTAAAAACGTTGGTTATCTATCTGTGGGTAGTCGTCTTCAAATTCGTCAAAGTCCAACTTAAAGGAAAGCTTTAAAATTCCCGCCTGCCAACTACTTTGTAGTGACGAGTTACCTTTAAAGCGGATACCAACTCGATACCATTGTGTGCCCTCGTAATACACATCTGCAGGCACAAATATGGGGTTTTCATCCGTATCAACCAACGCACTACCACCTGAACTTCGACCAAACTCGCCATAGGTGGCGGTCATATCATCAAGCATACTTTGCCAACGGGCTTCGGTAACCACAAAATCAAGACGTTTGACTTGGCTGTTGTCAAAAACCTCCTCAAAGTTAGGGTCGACATCCTTACTATGGGTGTCTTCCGTCCAGTCTGTTGTTTCAAAATCAGTATCAGTAATTTCGGTAGTCGCGTCATCCGAATCATCTTCAACGACTTCTTCTACCACTTCATCGCTAACTTGGTCATCAGTTACTGAGTTACCGCCTCCACAGGCAGTTAACCATAGCAAAGACGCTAAGATGATAATGATGAGGTTCAGTCTTACAATACTATTCAACGAGTAAGAAGAGCTTAAATGAAAATGTTTAGACATTAATAATCCTTTGCTTTTGCAAGCATCACCTTCAACTATTTATGATTGAATTCGGACGCTTTATCTATTAAGACTGCAAGGATACAAACCAAAAGTGCAGAAACTGTGCAATATAGATGAATACAATGAGGAAATACGCTGTTAAAAAGCTACTTAGCTAGCGCTTTAGCTTGTTTTTAAAAAGTTACGATAAACATTCATTCGAAATATTGAATTACTGCTTTTTTATTAACTAATAGTTAGAATCAAGAGCCAGTTTGCTGTAACCTTGAACTGGTTTTATGTCTATAAAAATCAAAGGTTTATACTGTTTTAATGTTGCTTTGATAGTAACCTAAGCAATTTAGGTCGTGCTAACTAGGCTTAGAAGGTTCCCTTTATCGGCTGCCCGTTTTTTAACTAAGGAATTCTAATTGAATAATTACGTATTTTTTCTCATTGTGTTGTTTTTAACTTTTAGTTTTCAAACAAATGAGCTTCATGCAGCGATAAAACACAAACCCAATATCATTGTCATTATGGCTGATGACCAAGGTAAATGGGCTATGGGAAAGCAGTCTGGGGGGGAGGGAGTTGTCAACACTCCTAACTTAGACTATATCGCTCAGCAGGGGATTGTATTTAATAACGCCTTTACGCCTTCACCTGTTTGCTCTCCCGCTAGAGCCAGCTTTCATACAGGTAAGATGCCGTCACAACATGGTGTGCATGACTTTTTAGGCGAAGATAAAAAATATGATGCTAATTGGTTAAAGGGTGAAGTGTTGCTCTCTGAACGTCTCAAAACTCAAGGATATAGAACAGCGCTATTTGGGAAGTGGCATGCAACAACCGATAGCAAAGTATCTCAACCGGGGTTTGATCAATGGGTTAGTTATAATGCCCTTGAAGCAGGGTGGCAAAATCAATATCAACATAGTGGAAATGTACTATTTTCTGAAAATGGTAAAAATGTTAATTATCAAGGGGTTCAAGCATGGTATCTCACGCAAAAAGCAATTCAATTTGTCGATCAATCTGATCAACAACCGTTTTTTATTAACCTAAACTTTGTCGAACCTCACGCTCCATTTGAAGGTCTACCTGAACGCCTTGTTGAGCAGTATCGTAATAAAGCCGCCAATCTAATTAGGGCAGGGGGATTTTCTAATATTAAAAACCGAAGTCAATACACCTTAGTGCCATCAGACAACCAAGAAAAGCTCGCTCAGTATCTAGCTGCGGTGCAGTTGCTAGATGAACAAGTTGGTCGCATTATTGATGCCTTAGAAAGTAGAAAACTATTGGAAAACACAATAGTTATTTATACATCTGATCATGGGTTATTGATGGGCCAGTATGGTTTATACGGTAAAACCAATGCAACCAACCCTAGTAATTTTTACGAGGATAACTTAAAGGTACCTATGATTGTTTATAGTGGCAATGAGCGACTTCGCCTCAAACAATCACGAGATGAGTTTATCAGTCTAATTGATTTACATGCCACAGTGTTAGACCTTGCTGGAGCAGGAGACCTAGCAGCAAGTTATGGCCCAGGCCAGTCATTTAATTCTTTATTGCAGGGAGAAAGGTTAGCTGATTGGAAGCCGTATCATTTTGCGGAACGCGGTAATGCCCGCATGATCACTAATGGTCATTGGAAGTTAGTGCGTTATTATCAGCGCTCTGACTCTGATAAACCTAAAGACTATTGGTATGATTTATCTAATCCTCTGGGTGAAATACGAGATGTACCTGCACCAAGAGCAGCCTTAGAAAAATTACTTATCTCAGAACTTGAATCATTCTTTACTCAATATGAAACAGAAACTCATACCGGTAGAAAAATCTGGCAACAACCCTATCCAAACGCTGGCGCTGAAAAAATATTGCAATAATGCATTTGTTTCAAACTGAATACTTAACGTATTAACAAAAATAATAAAATAGTTCTTCAGCACATTTAACCATGTTATCTGGTTAAATGTGCTTTACATCTATAAATGCATCGTTCAGTTACTGAATTATTAGTATCTTTGTTACTGAAAAACTCGAATATCTTCGATGATATCTCTTTCAAATCTATCGAAAGCAATTTCTAACTGCTTTTGATATTTTGCTTTGTCATTATCTTCCAGAAACTGAAAGCACTCATCACTTTCACTTTCTAGGGAGCTTGATGGTGAGGTACATTTGGAGTTAACAGTGAGGTTTGGGTAGTCTTCAAACAAGCTAAGCCCATTCAAGAAGCTATATTCAAGGGAGTTACGAGAAAGGGATTTTAGTGTTGTATAGGGAAGTTTGTACCTTTGAGCTGCAATTTGGTATTCATGGGTTAAATCAATTCTCGCTATACCCTCATCATCTGTACTTAAGGCCACTGGTACATTATTGGCTAAGTAAAGAGGCAGTGGATGGTATTCATGTGACACGCCAAGAATTACTTCATTACTAGTTAGGTTTATTTCAATTAATACAGAAGACTCTTTTAAGTTTTTCAACAAATCTTTATGCTTGTCTAACTCGTACACAATGCTTGTGCCGTGGCCGATACGCTTCGCTTTAGCTATTGAAACGGCATCATGAATATTGTCAGTTAGGTGTTTTGGGTCTACCAGCCCTAGCGTTAACTCTCCAGCATGTAACGATAGTTTGTTAGCAACTTTGGGGTAATTTTCGGCCAATAAAGCAAATATCTCCATATGTCTTTTGTATCGACTCAATGCTTGTAAATTATCTTCTGGTGCAGCTATATTCACTCCAACAAAGCGTTCATCACTGTCAACTAAACTAAAAGCTAATGCAGCTTGGGGTGTCATAGAACCTTCAGGCAAAACTCTAATGATAGTAGACAAGTAGGAGATTTTCACATCGCAACCAAGTTGGGGTGTTTGACTATCGCACTTTAATATAGAGCGCATTGTGGCCTCTGCAAGATCTACCTGCTCAATGGTTTTTTCCCGCGCATCAGTTAAAGTGGAATGCTGCATTGCTAACCCTACCTGATCGGGAAGAGGTTTCTGTTTAAACTCTGACGCTAGTGAAGCGGCCTCAAAAATACCAAAAACAACTTGTAATTCTAGAGCCGTAATATGCTGTTTCGCCGCACGTTGCGCAATTTCTGCAAGCATATGCCCCTCTCGACCAGAAATTGCAGCTGAGAATCGTCCAAAAGTCGAAAAAAATTGCTGGTGACCACTTTTAGTACCAAGTTGATAATTTCTAACGGATAGTGAGTCGATAGCGGCATTAAATAAAGTTCCATCGTTAACTACTTTCTCAGCTGAAATCACCTTTGGATTATTCGATTCACAAGTTGCGACTATTGATTGGAGCTCTAAGTCGAAACATTTATTATCTAAGGCTGCCCACTGCAAATAACTTTCCGCATAAATTGCACCGTCAAAATGTGTATGTAAGTCAGCTCCCTTGGGCATTTTTTGCAAGAATAATCGAAGTTGAACAGGATCATTAAGCAATGAAGCCAAATAATAATTAAGCGTTTTCTCTTGTTCGTTGCCTCTAACCTGACTTACGGTGAAAGTGCTTAAAATAAATATCCAAATGATATTAATTTTAAGCGCTTTATGAATAGCTGTTTGCATATTTCGTTCTTCTCATTCGGGTGTAAGTTAAAATAGATTAGATATTGCGAAAAATAGACCGGCTAAAGCTGCGCTCATTAAATTGGACAGAAGCCCGGCAGCAATAACTTTCCAACCAATCATAGCGATAAAGCTTTTTTTGTCTGGAACCATGGTTCCCAAAACGCCGATAAGTACTGCTGGAGCTGAAAAGTTGGCGAATCCGGCCAGAGCAATAGTTGTGACTACTTGGCTATGCTCACTTAAAGACGCTTTTATATCGATATAATTTGCGTACGCTACAAACTCATTTAAAACTAACTTTTGACCGATTAAACCACCAACATTTAAAATTTCTGAGTCAGGTACACCAAGTAGAAAAGCGAAAGGTGCAAATATATAACTGAAAATAAGCTCTAAAGAAATATCATCCATCCCCAATAAACTCGTGCTCCAGCCCAAAAGTCCATCAAAAGCGGCAATTAAGGCGATTAAAGCTAACAGCATTGCTCCAACATTGAGTGCTAGCATAAGTCCATTTGAAGCTCCCCGAGTAGCAGCCTCTATAAAGTTTATAGGCTTATCTTCTTCATCATAATGCTCAAATTTCGTTATTTTTTGGGGTTGTTCTGTTTCGGGGTATATTAATTTAGCCATAAGTAAGCCACCTGGTGCAGACATAAATGCTGCGGCCAAAAGGTACTTAATTTCGATGCCCATACTGGCATAACCAACTAACACTGCACCGGCTATTGAGGCTACACCTCCAGTCATTAAGGCAAATAATTCCGACCTAGTCATAGAGCTAACATAAGGTCGCATTAATATAAAAACATCCGAATTACCCACGAATATATTAGAAGTAGCAGCCATCGACTCTGCTTTACTCGTAGTTAAGAGCTTTTCAAAAATAAGTCCAATAAGAGATACTATTTTTTGCATTATGCCGAAGTAGTAGAGAACAGATACTAGGGATGAAACAAAGATAATAACGGGGAGGACGTGAATAGCGAAAATGAAACCCGACTTAAATCGTCCAATGTCACCAAACAAGAAATTAATTCCTTCTGAGGAATATTCAAGAATACCTGACACTACGTTGGAAATACTCAGTAAAAATGCTTGTCCAAAAGGAGCGTATAATACAAAAGCTGCGATAGAGGCTTGGATCACAAAAGCGCCAAGAACTGTGCGGATATTTATGGCACTACGATTTTCAGAAAGTAACAGAGCAATCAAAAATAACGTAACAATGCCTAATAGTAGAATGATTATTTGCATAGTTGAGCCTTCTTAGTGTTCTTAATGGCTATTAATTGTCTGCATCAATCAATTTCCGAAACAAATCTTTAAATAAGCAGTCGCGCTCGATATATTTAATCACTCTTATCTGATGTCGAGTTGAGTCAAAACTCCATGTTAAATTTTCATTTAAAATAGGCGACGACACTATGTTGCTTCTAAACCAAGAGGGGTTAATTAAAAAACCAATATTTGCGATATCCCAAATCACTTTTCGAGATGCAAAGCTAATCCAGGGAAAAGTGGGGGCAAGTTGTGCCAAATACGTTCCTATCTCACTCGTGTTATTCAGGTAATATTGTATCTCAGGAATAGATGTTGCCAACGAACTGGTTGTGCCCATGCAAGGAAATAAAGTAAGAGACACCCCACAATCTAATAAAAATCTACTAGCCTTATAATCTTGCATCAAATTAAATTCTTCGGTATTCGGCCAGTCGAAGCTGTGTCCTCCTAACCATAGCACGTGAATTTTATCTTTAATTTTTGGCTCTAAGGCTATCGCATTAACAATATTAGTTGGCGCAGATATGCACACTACCTGAAGCACTCCATCGCAGTTCAAAGCTCGGCTAATTAAGTCGGTTACCGCTTCGCTTTGCTGCTGCTCTTCAGAAAAATATTTAGTTGAACCTTTAAATACCGGTGGCCTGTTGTCTAATTTCAGCTTACCAATAACCTTGTTGATTTCATCGAAGCTTAGCAGCATGCCTTCTTGAGGATCCGAAACACAGCGGTTTGATTGTTCAGCTTGGCTAAAAAAGCTATTTGTATAAGGGGCAGCATATATAGCCTGAACGTCTAAACGCTCCGGATTTAGCAAAGCCCAAGCTATGGCAAACTGGTCATCCACTTCATTAAATGCATCGCTATCAATCACAACAGGAACCTTAGAATCTGTTGAAATTTCTAAATTAGTCAATAAGGTTCGAAATTTAGGTTGGTTACTGTGGTTCAATTTATTTTCACTCAAATTTTTAACGTTCAGTCACTTACAGATAAGCACAAATTACCAAATTAGTATCCTAGAATTACTTAAAAAAGTACATTATTAAATTAAACGTTTAATTAAATAATTAACTATCAATATTTTTATTGGAAAAGGGTTTATAGCGTTTAAATGTTAAAATGTACTTAATTTTAACGATATTTTAACTATTTTATTACTGATTTCATTGAGTTTTTTATGACACAAGACTTTGACAAAGTTTCAAATAAGTGTATTTTTAATTAAACGTTTTACTTCGCCTCAAGAAAATAGGTCCATTAGGAAAAAATATGAAAACCAATAAACTACAAAAGTTTGCGATAGGGGCAGTGGTAAGTGCAGTCGCTTTGTCATTGCATGCACAAGAAAGTGACTCAGAAAAAAAGCTGGGATTAGAGGTGATAAGTGTTACATCTCAAAAGAAGGTGGAAAATGTACAAGAAGTCCCAATTGCTATTTCCGTCGTTAATGAAGAAATGCTTAACATATATACCTCATCCGGTGATGACATTCGTTTTTTGAATGCCCGTGTTCCTAGTGTGGTTGTAGAGTCTTCTTTAGGACGAACTTATCCTCGTTTCTTTATTAGGGGATTTGGTAACACTGATTTCCGTACTAATGCGTCTCAGCCTGTGGAGCTTGTAGTTGATGAAATAGTTCAATCTAATCCAAACCTAAAAGGGTTCCCAGCGTTCGATCTAGAACGTATAGAAGTACTAAAAGGCCCTCAAGGAACACTGTTTGGACGTAATACCCCTGCAGGTATTGTTAAATTAGACACAAAAAAACCAACAGAAGATTTCGATGGATATTTTAAAGCTGGTGTTGGTACATTTAATCAATTGAATCTTGAAGGTGCTGTAGGTGGCGCTCTAATTGATGGAAAATTATCAGGCAGGTTATCTGCAACGAGTCAAACCAGAGACGATTACGTAGACAATGGCTTTACTGGTGAAGATGATGCGATCGGTGGATATGATGACGTAGCTGTGCGAGCGCAATTATTATGGACACCAACTTCTGATATGAAAGTGCTTTTTAATTACCATCACCGAGATTTAGATGGCACGGCTGCAATATTTTATGCTGGAGCGATTGACGAAGGCACGCAAGGATTTTCTGATGATTTTGACCGTGAAGAAGTATTTCAAGACGGTGAAAACATACAAACAGTGAAGCAAAACGGTGGTTCAATCCGAATTGATTATGACTTTGATTCAACAACCTTCACTTCAATTACCGCTATAGAAAATGTAACCATGTTCTCTCGTGGAGATGTTGATGGTGGGTACGGTTGCGGCTTTTGCGATACTGAAAATGGGCCAGGATTCGTACCTTTCTCAGTTGAAACAAGTGGTGATAATGATATTGAACAATTTACTCAAGAGTTTAGGTTAGCGAGTAATAATTGGGATGTTTTTAACTTCCAAGCTGGATTCTTCTACTTTGATGAAACTATTGATAGTGAAGAATTAGCATATGACTCAGTATTCGCACCAGGCAGTATTATTGAGAATGTACATATCAATCAAGATAATACTAGTTACGGTATCTTCGGTAGTGTTACTTATGATATTGCGGATGACCTGTCAGTTATCGCAGGGGCTCGATATTCTTCAGATGAGAAAGACTTTTCTGCTGTCGGGATTTTGCCTGTCGCTGAAGGCTTTAGCGATAGCACTGATGTATCCAAAGTAAGTTGGGATTTAACCGTAAATTATGAGTTGCAAGATGATGTCATGGTATATGGTCGTTTAGCTAAAGGGTTTAGAGCGCCTTCAATTCAAGGTAGTACAACCTTCATTACTACTGTTGATTCAGAAGAGCTCATATCCATAGAAGCAGGTATTAAAACTACTTTGTTGGATGACCGAATTCGATTAAACGGTGCCATTTATCGATTTGAAGTAACAGATCAGCAACTTACAGCTGTAGGTGGTGAAGACAACGAAACTCGATTGCTAAACGCGGATAAAACCTTAGGGCAAGGTGTTGAAGTTGAATTTGAATTTGCAGCGACAGAAAATTTATTATTAACTGCTGGTGCAAGTTACAACGATACTGAAATTCAAGATGATGACTTAGGAGTACCCCATTGTGGAGTGCCTAACTGTACTGTTTTAGATCCAATTATCAGCGAAGGTATAGCTGGAATTAATGGAAACAGTCTGCCTCAAGCACCAAAATGGATTGGGAATTTTACTGCTAAATATTCAGTACCTGTTCAAAATGGTGAATTTTATGCGATAACAGATTGGGCTTATAAAAGTGAAACAAGTCTATTTCTTTATGAATCTGTAGAGTACACAGCTGAAAAGGCCCTTGAAGGCGGTATTCGTATAGCTTACCGTAGTAATTCTGATTACGAAATTGCTTTGTATGGTAGAAATATTACTGATGAGCAAGTAGTAACTGGTGCGTTAGATTTTAATAACTTTGCTGCGATTGTAAACGAACCAAGAACCTTTGGTGTTGAAGTTCGCATGGACTTTTATTAAGTATTAAAGCAAGCAAGTTAAATATTTAAAGGGCGTTTACGCCCTTTATTTTTTACCTTAATTTGTGTGCAATACTATGTTTTTTTTACAATCTAGCTTTCTTAAAAGAATTTAAATATATGGCTAACAGCGAACCACTCAAAAAAATAAAAGCTCCAACTTTAAAAGATGTGGCAAAAGAGGCTGGGGTATCAATTGCTACTGTATCTCACGCAGTGAATAATACTGGCTCAATGAGTGCTGATGTTAAAAAGAAAGTCCAAAAAGTAATCAAAAAATTAGGTTATCAGCCAAATAAAGCCGCTCGCTCAATGCGAACTGGTAAAAGTATGACTATCGGTTTGATTTTACCTGACTTTCGTTATCCATTGTTTCCGGCTATTGCCAGAGAGGTAGAAATCGCTGCTAGTAAGTTTAATTATTCGGTTATTTTTGTGAATAGTTATGCTGACAATAAAACGGAAAAAGACTGTTTTCAACGTATGCTACAAATGGGAGTTGATGGCATCATTTGGTTCCCAGGTAGTCAAGAAGATACCGTTCCTACTTTAGCCAAAAATATTCCAATCATTGTGCTAGATCGAGATCTATCCAACTATGATGTATCTATTCCTAATCACTTCCAAGGCGGAAAACTCCAAGCTGAGCATTTACTCTCTTTAGGACACAAACGTATTGGAATTATTTCGGGACCGTTGATTGCGGATAACATGATTTTGCGTATAGATGGAGCGAAACAGGTTATTGAAAAAGCGGGGTTAAAGCTGCAGTGGGTTTGTGAAACTGGATTTCACGATTTATCACCTGAAGCTATTCAGCATATCCTCAAAAAAGATGTGACAGCCATAATAGCAGGTGATGATATGATCGCCATTAACATTTATACCGAACTAGAAAAGCTAGACAAAGATGTGCATAAAAACGTTTCCATTATTGGTTTCGATAATATTGCGTGGGCTGATATAGTCAAACCTGCACTTACGACTATTAATATACCAATAAAAGAGCTGGCTGCAGATTCGATTGATATGTTGCTAGCTCGAATAGAAAAGCCGAATACGCCGAGAAAAAAACGTGTAATAGATGTTTCTTTAGTGGCTCGTCATTCTGTAGTAAAAGTAACGGAATAACGCGCTTTCCAATGAAGTTTAAATGCTAAAGTTGAGATAACGAGGGAAAACTCATTTAAGCCTTCCCTCGGCACAAATACACTCAACTTAGGCGTAAATTATGGTAATGGAATATTCATTAATTTAATCATTAACTTTTCTAGTTTTTGAACATCAACGGTGAATACCACTGTTTCTTTTTGCTCCCCTACATCCGGCTGATATCCTTCAGCCCAAGATAAAGTATCTCCGTAAGTCGCTCCTTTATCAGTCATTACGTCAACGTACAAGTCTTCGGACTTATCGATTATTGACGGGTCAATGAAAATTGCTGACGCGATTTCATCCCATAAAGGAAAGTTAGGTTCAATCGTTCGAATATGCCTAGTCATTGTATTCTCGTTTTTTGACATGGCATCTAGTAAGTCTCGGCGAAGCTGAGTTGATGTGGATGGATCAACTGGCACCATAACGATTTTCTTCCATGGGGCACGCAGAGCAATGGACGCAGCCTCTGGATCCCAACGGAAATTAAATTCCCTACGAGGGGTATTGCCAAACTCGCGAGCAAAGTCGCTAGCAGCTTTATTATCTAAAGTTTGACGAGGATTTAAACTTCCCCCCATATAAATTAACTCCTTGGCTAAGCTAGCAAATTCTGGATCTAAACTTTGAGCAAGGGCAATATTCGTCATAGGGCCTGTTGCAAGGATAGTAATTTCTCCAGGAAACTCCCTTACTTTTCTAATTAAAAAGTTCGCAGCTATTTCGTTTGACGGCTTAGTACTAGGGTTCCCTTCAGCAAGATCAGGTACCTCATGCCATGGGTGATAACTTGGCAAGCTCTGCTCCGTATCTTCAACCCATTCTTTGTGCCACGCACCTTTCCAAGTAAGATTTCCATATAATTGTTCCCATAACGCTGTGGACTTTTCGTTATTTAGTAAAGGGTAAATCGCGCCGGGAATAACAGGAATATCTGAGCGATTTGCTAATTCTAACCATCGTAGGGCTTTAGCTACATTTGCATCTCGCCACATGTTTCCTGAAACGATAGTAACACCAACAACCTCGATTGACGGATCTTGAATTAACATCCATTGGGCTATGGCAAACCCATCCTCATCTATTATTACTTTACGTTTACTAGCTGCTTGTGAAAGGGGGGTAACGATAAACAAAATCAGTACAACAAGTAAATGATACATTAACGTGCTTTTGTTCTTTTTATAGGGCAACATATTTTCCTCTGTAGGTTGATTGCGCGAAGTTAATGAGCATAGATTGTGCCAATAAAAATGCGATTTAGACCTACTTTTTGTGTTCATTTTGAACAGTTTTACCTCTCTCCTGTTTGCTTAGCACAGTACTTGACCATTGGGTCAGGTTACTGCACCAAATTGTTCCATGCAGGCAAATTTTCACTAAATTTTTCTGATATAAACAATTTGTAACAATGTTGGCTGAAGCAAATAAAATGGGCTTTTTTATTTTTAAAAAATACTTTAAACCTGTTATCTGCGATCTCTTAACATTCCCTCTATTTTTGCCGAATAAAAGATTTTTAATAAACTCTTAGTTCCTTTATATTTTAAAAATATTGACGTTTGTACAGAGCTGCTCGTGCCGTCTCATTATGACTGCGAAATGCATATTTAAGAAAGTTTAAAAAACCAGATAGACCGTATTTTTAAAGGGAATAAAGATTTTAGATGTAGCAAAAAATGCATTATGCCTATAGCTGGTTTGGGGGTATTTCTGTGCATAATTTTGTTAGCGTGTTGCGTGTGTTATTTCTCTGTGGTTCTGATTTTTAATTGTCTCATTGGCAATTTAATATATGTTTTTCGATGCTACTTTTGCTACCTAATCTCGGCATGTCTGGCTCTTTAAATATTAACTAACAGAAGTAATTTTCATCAATCATAATGATATAATGATATTGCTTTAGTATTTAGGTTGTGTACTATGAATTCAATTATCTGAAAACGATAATTGTGAAACTCTAATTAATTAAACTATTGCTAAGGCTACAGTTTTGGCATGGTTCAGAACAAATATAAAAATTAAAAAGGTACATATTCATGAAAATCATAAAAAGCTTGCTGATAACCTTAGTGATTTCGGCAGGGATGTCTTTGTCTGTCCAAGCGCAAAATCTTGAAGACGACGCAATGCTGAAAAAATTTGTCGAATGGCATTTAGGTTTTACAACAAATGTTGAACAACGAGATAAAGATCTTGCCGCTAAAGTAGAGCCTCGCTGGGGACTGAGCGAGTTGCGTTTTCAACGTATTTGGCATAACCGCACTGATGGTTATTGGATCTATTATGAAACCAGTCAGCCTGATGTAAGACCTGATCGCAATCAAATCTGGCGACTGTATAGAAATGACTTCGGTAATTTAAAAGTGGATCTGTATTCTTTCAAAGATATAAAGAAAGGATTAACTTTTTGGGGAAAAGGCAACGAACCTAAAGCCTTTGCAAATATAAAAATGGACGAACTTTCAACCGTTGCTGGTTGTAACGCAACCTATCATTGGATTCCAGAATTTGAACGTTTTTCTGGGGTTAATACTCATGGAGAATGTTTCACTATCGGTAAGTCATACTTACTTCAACATGTGGAAATTTCAAAAATGGATGACGGAACCCTAGTGCGTAACGATTGGCACTCCTTTTACGATGAAAATGGCGTGGCCAAGCGAGGCGCTAAGTTTAAGCGCGGCGACCAAGGTCCTACTAAACACATCTATACAGAAACCTATGATCTTAACTAATCATAATGAGTGAACACCATTTAACTTCAAAGCAGCCATAAACGCATGGCTGCTTTTTTATATAAAACCTAACTACTTCAGTATCTCTCTTTATTCAAATCATCCAACCGATTGTCGGTTCTTGTTGCCAGCCTTTTGCAATAAAACTTAATCATTGCCTAGTTAAGTCAAAACAATCCCAAAATCTAACTCTATTTAGCTGCCTTTGATGTAGAGAGATAGTCGAAATAGGTTTGAGCATTTGTGATGGGTGTCTAGATAAAAATTGTCGCTTTTTAGCATGGGTGTCTAGTTAAAACTCTATTTAGCTTCCTTAGAAGTAGTGAGGTAGTTGAAATTGATGTGAGCTTTAGTGGTGGGTGTCTAGTTAATTCAGTTGCCGCTTTTTAACATGGGTGTCTAGATAAAGCTTTCTTTGAAATGAAAAATATCGAAAGAACAGGGTGTTGCACGTAATCGAGTCAAAAGATGCACAAAATAAGCACAAAAAACATACACCTGCGAAAAAGGTAGTGGCCGCCAGCATTGCTTGCTTTTTAATCTAAATGAATAAAAACGTTAATTATCATAACCTTGGATTTAAATTGAAATAACCTGTCCAGTTGGTCAAGAAATTGGCATTTTTCCTGCTACCTGAGTCCTAAACACTCTAGATTTCTACAAAAATTTATTCATCCACTTTCAAAAACACACTGCATGCACCAGGACTATGCAGCAATTAAAAATAACTTAAATTTTAATTCACATCAGGAAAGAAAAGAATGAAAACACGCGCTTTTAAGTCAGCTCCATTGGCGATTGCTATCGCACTTGTGTTAACCAATATGGCGGGGATTTCGGTTCATGCACAAGAGTCAGAAGCGCAAGCAGAAGGCATCATAAGGACCGCCACTGGCGAGCGAGAAATTGAGCAAATGGTGGTGACAGCCGAAAAGCGAAGTGAAAGCTTGCAAGACTTATCGCAAGCGGTTACTGCATTTTCAGGAAATAGCTTGGATCGTAAAAACATAACATCGTTTGTTGATTTGAGTGCTGTTTCCCCTGGCGTCACAGTGGCAAAAAATGAAGGTTTTAAAACGATCATTTCAATTCGTGGGGTGGGTAATGAAGCCAACCAGAATGCCACCGCAAACCCCTCAGTTTCCTATCATATGGATGGTATTTATATTGCCTCGCCCTACGCATTACAAACTGATTTTATTGATATTGAACGTATTGAAGTTTTACGAGGACCACAAGGAACCTTGTTTGGCCAAAACTCCACTGGTGGTGCCATCAATGTAATTAATAGTGCCCCAGATACCTCTGAATTTTATGGTAAAGCTGATCTCACTGTTGGCACCGATAATTTACTTAAATTCCGCGGTACAGTGAATGTGCCTATTAGTGAAGATTTGGCTATGCGAACATCCTTTAGCCGTGTTACCCAAGACGGTTATACACAAAATGTCTATAACGGCCCAAGCGTTATTAATCCCGGTGAAACTTTTGTCGGTAAAGACATGGATAATATTGATAATTTGTCATTTCGAACAGATTGGTTATACACCCCAAGCGAGACATTCAGCATTCGGCTTTTAGCTCAGGTGTTTAGTGGTGAATCAAATGGTGCAGGTATAAAAGGAATCGATGATCCCACACCAGGCGCCCGCTATTTATCTCAAGACACCGACTCATCTTATGAGCTTGACTCTACCATGGTAGGCTTAATTGCAGAGTGGGATGCAGGTTTTGCAACGATCAAATCCCTAAGTAGTTATCAAAAAGATGATATTACGGTTGTACGTGACAATGACCGCCACTCATTTTTAACCAACCCTGAAATTCAAATTAGTATTTTTAACCCTGAAAATAACGTTCAAACAACCTATACCCAAGAATTAAACGTGATTTCTAACGAACCTTTATTTGATAAGTTAGATTGGATAGTTGGGGTGTTTTATCTTGATACCGACATTGAAATTACTATTCGAGAAGAATTAGATAAAGGGCGTGACGGAATGTTAGACGGTTACATTCCTTCATTCCCTGAGGCATTTGGCGGTGACATTGGCTTTATTTCAGATTCCAACCCTAAACGGGAGTCTTTTTCAATTTATGGGCAAAGCACTTATCCAATATCTGACACAGTACGGCTAATCACGGGTCTTCGATATACCAAAGATGAAGTAGAGAGTACTGTGGCTAACTTCTTCAGTACTACCCCTGCGTTTATTAACCCAAAAACCGAAGACGTCACTGGACGAATCGCGGTTGAGCTAGATACCAGTGAAAGTAGTATGACCTACCTTTCTTACACTCGCGGTTTAAAACCTGGGGGCAGCAACTTAACATTCTCTGAGGGGGAAGATGCCCTTGTAAGAGAGTCATTTGAAGACGAAACTATCGATGCCTATGAGCTTGGCCTAAAAGCCGATTTAATGAATAGCCGAGTGCGTACTAACCTGGCGGCTTTTTACTACGACTATACTAATCTGCAGTTCCAAGCTTCAGACTATAATGAATTTGGTAGTGGGGTTTCAAACATCCCTGAGTCTTCCATTTATGGCGTGGAGTTTGAGTTAACTGCGCTTATGGGCGACTACTTTAGCCTTGATATGAAACTTGCGGCAATGGAGTCTGAGGTAACGGCTGATTATTTAGCCCTTGATAACCGTTTGCTCATCGAAGATGTATTTTTAGCCGACGGTGTTACCCCAGCTAAAGAAGAAATACATGGTGCTACAAGAGACGTTGCAGGCTTCCTACAGAATTTAAATGGCAACGAATTAGCCAAAACTCCTGGTTTTACCGCAGATATAACCTTGTCCTATGAAGATGAACTTGCCAACGGCGGCTATGTGCTTGCCAGCGTGCAATATACATATCGAGGGGAATTCCAACAACGGGTGTTTAATAATCCTGAAGTAGACACCGTCGATAATTACGACTTAGTGAATTTGACCTTGTCTTATGACGATCCTAGCGAAGTCTGGGGTGTGGATTTAATGGTTTACAATTTATTTGATGCCGATGGCATTAACTCAGCCATGACCGATGTCTTTGGTGTTAATGAAACCGGTTTTCAATATATCCCACCTCGCCAGATTATGGCTAAAGCAAGATATAACTTTTAATCGCAGTGGGTAAGTGGGGGACTTCGTATATGAAGAAAACGCAAAGACTTAAGTTGCAACCATTGGACTCTTTGCGTCGGCGCTTTTTGCAAAGTACAGCGTACTCGGCAATCAGTGTTGGCCTCTCACCCCTAGTTTTGGCGAATGAAGGTACTGAGCAAATGGCCGATAGTCGGCCATCACCATTGGGAGTGGATCCGCGTCCCGAACAAATGCTGCGTCATTTAAGACAGGCAAATATAGTTGCACAAAAAGCAATGGATTCCGGTCATCACCCTTTTGGCGCCATATTAGTTGCTGCAGATAATGAAACTGTCCTCATGCAGCAAGGAAATCTGAGTTCAGTGGAGCATGCCGAGTCTACGTTGGCGCAGCGTGCTGCAAAACAATATAGCGCTGAAGAATTATGGGGTATGACGTTATATTCAACGGCAGAACCTTGTGTTATGTGTGCTGGCACTCAGTATTGGGCTAATATCGGACGCTTAGTTTATGGTATATCAGAGAGGCAGCTATTAGATCTTACTGGCAATCATAGTGAAAACCCGACGTTAGATGTACCGAGTCGCTATGTATTTGATCGTGGTCAAAAGGCCATTAAAGTTTGGGGACCCATTGATGCAGTAGCAGAGGAAATTGCGGCCCTACATATCAATTTTTGGAAGTAGTCTTTCACGGCCTCTAAAACAGGCTAGCAAGGTGAAAGTAGCGATATTGTTTGTCTAATAGACAACCACGTGTGGCAAAGAACCTTAGTTTTGTTGTCATAAAAATGTCAAATCCCAGCCATTAACTCTTCATTTTTTTATTATCGCGAGTAAACCCTAAGCAAAGGTTTAAAATTCGAATTGAATTATTAGTTCAATTAATACATATACTTAGGTGTATGCGTTTACGGATCTTTTGTTTCCGTCCTTGATCTCAAAATTCTGTCTTACTTTGTAATAATACTGTCACACAATGCCCCTATCCTTGCCCTCAGATTTTATTGTTGGTTGTAAACCAACCCGATTCCACTCTAGGGTTTGATTGTATGAAACTTATAAAAACGTTGTCTGCAGCACTGTTCGTTAGTCTGTTGACTGGTCAAGCTGCTTTTGCGCAGCAAGACAAAGAATTACAACCTGTGGTAGATGCCGCAGCTGAAATTAACGAATCTGCCGCTGATTCCCAATCAAAGATCAACAATATCACTGATCAAATTGGCAGCAAGTTGCAGCAGTTTAAAACTATCAATAAAGAAATTGACGGATTGATGGTTTACAACGAGCAACTAAGAAAGCAAATCGCCAATCAACAACAGGAAATGTTGGATTTAAATAATGCCATTGACGAAGTGAGTGTGATTGAGCGTCAAATTACCCCTTTGATGATTCGCATGATTGATGGTTTAGCCCAGTTTGTGGAATTAGATGTGCCTTTCTTAGGCGAAGAGCGAGCGAATCGTATTATTGATTTACGTAACATGATGGACCGTGCAGACGTTGCTCCTTCTGAGAAGTTCAGACGGGTAATGGAAGCCTATCAAGTTGAAATGGATTACGGACGCACTTTGGAAGCTTACCCAGGCTTACACACAATTGAAGGTCAAGAGCGAAACGTTGATTTTCTACGCATAGGTAGAACCGCACTTATTTACCAAACTCGTGATGCAAGTATGCAAGGAATTTGGAATAAACAAACTCGTCAGTGGGAATCCCTTTCTTCTGACTACCGCACCCAAATCACTAAAGGTCTGAGAATGGCCAAGAAACAAATGGCACCTGATTTGTTGATGCTGCCAGTTGCGATTACGGATTAAGAGAGTAGACACCATGAGAAAATTATTTAGAAATACTGCTGTTCTTTTGGTCGCTACTTTTGCCGGAGCTACCTTTGCTCAGGAAAGTAAACCACTAGATTTAGATGCATTGCTTAAACAATTAGAGCAAGGCCAATACCAACAGAATCAACAAAATACTCAGCGTGAAAAAGAGTTCGTTCAAAAACGCGCAGAGCAAGATCAAATGCTTAGGGATGTTACTTCACAGCGTAATGGCGAACTGAATAACTCCGAGAAGCTAGAAACACAGTTTGAAGAGAATGAATTCAAATTAGCCGATTTAAATGATGCCTTGGATAAACGCCTTGGTTCTTTAAAAGAGCTATTTGGTGTTTTGCAGCAGGTTGCTGGCGACACCAAAAATAAATTCTATAACTCAACGGTTTCCGCCCAAATATCTGGTCGTTCTGAGTTTTTAGATGAGATGGCCCAGTCAATGGGAACCAGCTCTAAACTTGCATCAATTGAAGAAATAGAACGTGTTTGGTTTGAAATCCAACGTGAAATGACTGAGTCAGGTAAAGTCACTAAGTTTACAACTGATGTTGTCGAAGCTGGTGGCGCAAAAATTAACAAAGAAGTGGTTCGAGTTGGACCCTTTGCATTGGTTTCCGATGGTAAATACCTTAAGTATGAAGGCGAAACCGATACGGTTGCTGAATTAATTCGTCAACCTGCAGACCGTTATACTAGCAGCGCAACAGCCCTACAAAGCTCTGATGGTGAATTAGTTTCTTTCGGCCTAGATCCAACCGGTGGCACCATTCTAGGATTGCTTGTACAAGCTCCAAGTCTTGAAGAGCGTATTCATCAAGGTGACCTAGTGGGTTACATCATTATTGCTGTTGGTGCAGTGGGTATCTTAGTTGCTTTCTGGCGCTTCGTGGTACTGACATTAGTGGGTGCAAAAGTAAACTCACAGCTTAAATCTAGCAAAATCTCTGAAGGCAACCCTCTTGGTCGCGTGCTTAAAGTAAAAGATGAGCACCCACATGCCGACACCGAAGCCCTAGAGCTGCATTTAACAGAAGCAATCTTAGCGGAAGTGCCTAAGTTAGGTCGTTTCTTAACCTTAGTGAAGATGATTTCAGTGGTGGCACCTCTTGGTGGGCTACTTGGTACGGTTACCGGAATGATTGTGACCTTCCAACAAATTACCCTGTTTGGTACCGGTGACCCGAAAATTATGGCTGGCGGTATTTCATCTGCACTGATCACCACAGTACTTGGATTGGTTGTGGCAATACCTACTACGCTGCTTTATGCACTGCTTAGCACTCAGAGCAAAAATATTGTCGCGATTTTGCAAGAACAAGCAGCAGGTGTGATTGCCGAAAGAGCTGAAATTCAGTCTGGCACTAAGGCATAAGACGATGTTTGTAGAAATCTTTGAATCAATAAGAGACTTCACTGAAACGGGCGGGATTATCCTTCTGATAATCGGTGCACTGATTTTCGTGATGTGGATTTTGATACTCGAACGGATTTTCTATGTGACATATGGTCATAAGCAATTTAAAAAGCAGACCATTTCCACGTGGCAAGCTCGTAGTGATCGCAACTCATGGAATGCCCATCAAATTAGACAGGCAATGATTTCCAGAGTCAGTCTTAAATTACGCTTTAGTTTGCCAATTATCCAGGCGCTAGTGGCCCTATGTCCGCTATTGGGATTGATGGGAACAGTAACCGGAATGATAGTGGTGTTTGATGTAATGGCTATGTCTGGTGGTGGTAATGCCCGCTCCATGGCCGCGGGGGTTTCGCAAGCCACCATACCAACAATGGCAGGTATGGTTGGTGCGTTATCTGGCGTATTTGCCTCCACATGGTTAACACGAACGGCAAAAACTGAACGTTTACATCTAGAAGACGCATTGGAGATTCAACGCTAGGCCTAAGGTCAGCGTGAAGAAAGAGTATTTATGAGAAAAATTCAGAATTTAGTGGAAGAAGAAGAAGCAACAATCGACATGACACCCATGTTGGACGTGGTATTTATCATGTTGATCTTCTTTATCGTAACCGCTTCGTTTGTTAAAGAGTCAGGTATCGACGTAAACCGACCTGAAGCAGCAACCGCAGTGAAGAAAGATCGTGCCAACATCTTAGTGGCGATAAGCGACAAAGGTGAAATTTGGATTAATAAACGCCGAGTAGACGTACGCGCAGTGCAAGCAAATATTGAACGCTTAAAAGCTGAAAACCCACAGGGTACCGTGGTAATTCAAGCTGACCGCAAAGCGACTACTGAAACGCTTATTAAAGTCATGGATGCATCGCGGGCAGCGGGTGTCTACGACGTTTCTATCGCAGCACAAGAGTAAAATATAATGGCAAGACTCCTTCTAGCAGTTGTAGTGGCGTTTTTCATCACGGTGAGTTTGTTTTTTCTAATGCAAGCCCTTATCGCCAGTGGTGACCAGACGTTAGAAGATCCTAAGCCCGGTGCGGTGCTTGATTTCGTGCGCTTGAAAAAAGAAGAAACGGTGGAACAAAAAGACCGTAAGCCACGTAAGCCGCCTCCACCTAAAGAGCCACCGCCGCAGATGGAGCAACCACAAATGGACTCGCCAACGCCCGATGCTGATGGCAGTGGTATTGCCTTTGAAGCTGATGTAGGTGGTGATGTTGCCTTAGGTGGTGGTTTAGCACTGGAATCTGGTGACGGAGAATATCTTCCTATCGTAAAAGTTGCGCCTGTGTATCCGCGCAGAGCTTTGTCCCGTGGTATTGAAGGCTTTGTTATTGTTGAATTTACCGTGTCTAAGTTAGGCGCAGTAAAAGACATTCGTGTGGTTGAAGCGACGCCACCGGATATCTTCAACCAAGCAGCGATGGATGCCGCTCAGAAATTCAAATATAAACCTAGAGTTGTAAATGGTGAACCAGCAGAAGTGTCTGGTGTGCAAAATCGCATAACTTTCCAGATCGATGGTTAACTAAGAGGCACGCATGAAAATAACCCAATGCATTTTAGCCATCTTATTGGCAAGCTCATTCACACTGGTATCTTCTGTAGTAACTGCACCTGCTGCGGTGGCTCAAGATAACAGTGCCGGTGAAAGAAAAACGCGCAGAACCCCAGCCCTTCGTACCCGTGTATACGATCAATTGGCCAGAGCGCAAAAAGTGGCGGATGAAGGTAATACCGCAGAAGCCCTAGAAATATTGGATGTGGTAAAGTCGAAAGAAAGCTCTATGAACAGCTATGAGCTGGCTATGTTGCATAACTTCTATGGTTTTATTTACTACAATGTTGAAGATTATGATAAAGCAATCGCTTCATTTGAGGCCGTTGTAGAGCAACAACCGATTCCTGAATCATTTGAACAAAGCACGTTATTTAGTTTGGCTCAGTTACAAATGATGCGCGGCAATTATGATAAAACCATTGAATATCTAGAGCGCTGGGAAGCATTACAGCCAGGTAAGTTGCCGGTTAAAAATTTAGTGCTTAAAGCCCAAGCCATGTATCAGAAAAAGGACTATAACGCGGCCTCTGAATATATTAATGAAGCTATTTTACAGCAAGAAAATAGTGAAGAAGGCTACAAGGTAGACGAGAACTGGTACGTGCTGCAACGGGCTATCTACTATGAATTAAAACAGCCAGAAAAAGTCACTAAAGTGCTAGAGAAGATGGTTAAATTATTTGACCGTCCTGAGTATTGGGTGCAACTTGCTGGCATGTACGGTGAACTAGGCTTTGAAAAGAAACAGTTAGCAATTCTTGAAGCTGCCTATCAAAGTGATTACATCACCAAAGCCGCTGACGTTTTCAATTTGGCGCAACTTTATTACTATCATCAAGTTCCTTACAAGGGCGCAAGGTTAATGGAACAAGCCATGGAAAATGGTGTTCTAGAGAAAAACCTTCGCAATTTAAAGTTTTTAGCGCAAACCTGGACTTTAGCGAAAGAGCATGAAAAAGCCGTACCTGTGATGCGTTCAGCTGCAGCTTTATCGGAAGATGGCGAACTAGACGCACAACTTGCGCAAATTCTGTTGAATATGGACAGGTTTGAAGAAGCTATTGAAAGTGCTCAAACTGCATTAGAAAAAGGTGGCCTGAGAAATCAAGGTACAACACACTTAGTGTTGGGTATGTCTTATTTTAATCAAAAGCGTTATGTGGATGCGTTGAATCAACTCGCTGAAGCGGAGAAACACCCTACAAGTCGCGGTATGGCCCAACAGTGGAGTAAGTTCGTGCAATCGGAAAAATCCTCTACTGAGCAATTACAGGCTGAACTAAGCGCCTCTTAAGATTCTGTAAAAGCATAATATATTAATCCGTATCGTCATTTATTGGCATACGGATTGTATTCCTTAAAGAAATTCAACTAAACTTTTTAGCAATCGTAGTGTCGAAACAATTGGGCGTTTTATCTGCTATCAAACATGAACCCCTCAATTGTACTATGCTCTATCAGTTGACTTCACAAAGGAATTTCCATGTCATCCCATTTCAGTCACCTTTCGTCGCGTCTAACTCTTATTCTAAGTTTGGGTCTTGCCCTTATGTTTATTAGTGCCTGTAGCTCTAATAATATAGTCATGGACACAGACCAAAATACCAATTTTGGGAATTTTAAGAGTTACTCTGTGATTTCCAAAAATACAGAAGACAGCTTGAGCGCGAACCGTCTAATTTCACAAGTCTCACAATTTCTTGAAGCCAATAACAAATTGATAGGTGACGTCGGCTATACCGACGCAGTGGTTGAACTCGATCATTACATTGACTATCGAGATAACGATAGTAGTTTTTCTATTGGACTTGGGACTGGTTCGTTTGGTCGGTCTGGTGGCGTAAGTATTGGCGGCGGAGTGAGTCTGCCTATAGGCTCAGATCAAATACCGGTTGCTGTGGTCAGTATGAAAGTCCTAGTTAATGATAGGTTAGTATGGTCAGCAACCAATAATCATGACTTTAAGACAGACAACAGTGGAAGTTTAGCGAAAGCTCAGAGTGTCGCGATAGAGCAGCTCCTAGAGCGCTTTCCGCTATCTCGTAGTGGTTCCTAAATCGTTTTAAATATTCAGTTACTTATTTTATCTGGTAAATTTTATAACTCTCCGTATTATTAAACTTAAACAACAAAATAGGGACATTTCTCCAATGCGTATAGCTGTCACTTTACTGGTCTCCGGTATCTTTCTATCGGCCTGCTCAAACAACAAAGAACCTGAAATGCAAACTTATCCAAGATTAAAACAACTCACCACTGCAGCTCCAGTAGCGGCAAAACAAGAATATACTGCGAAGTATCATGGAAAAGAGTTAAGCGACCCTTACAATTGGCTCAAAGACTCTGGTTATCCTGAAGTAGATGACAAACCTATTCTCGATTATTTGACTAAAGAAAATAGTTATTTCGACGAATTTTTAGCACCAAACAAGCCATTAATTGACACTATTTTTGAGGAGTTTAAAGGTCGTACTAACGAAAAGGACGAATCTGTTCCTTGGATCGATAATGGCTATGAATATCGTTGGTATTATCGGGAAGGAGAAGAGTATCGCACTCGCAGCCGCAAAAATATTGCCACCGGTGAAGAAGTGGTTTTTCTTGATGAAACTAAGTTAGCCAAAGATTTTGACTATTTCAGTTTAGGTGACTGGGACATTAGCCCAGACAACCGTTTCTTAGTTTACTCATTCAACACCGATGGAGCAGAACGTTATATTGCTCGTATTGTAGACCTGCAAACAGGCAAGTATTTAGAAGATGAAATTCCTGAACTCAATGGTTCGGTTGCATTTAGTGCTGATAGCCAGTCAATTATCTACGGAAAATTGGAAAAAGATAAGTGGCGTACAGCAAGTGTAAATGTTCATAAAATTGGTAGTGATATTGCTGAAGACAAAATATTGATTAGTGAAGCAGATGATGGATTTTTCTTAGGATTCAATTACAGCAGCGATAAACAATATTTGATTATTTCTTCTGGTCAACGGGAAGTGACGGAATATCACGTGTTAGCAAGTAACGATTTGTTTGCTACGCCAACTAAATTAATTGCTAGAGAGCAAGGTTTTTCCAGCATTGTCGACCATGCCAATGGCAAGTTCTATATTTTAGCTAATGACACCCATAAGAATTTCCGCTTAGCCAGTGTGGATGATGAGCAACCAAGCTTTGATAACTGGCAAACTTTAATTGAAGGTTCTGACGACCTGTACTTGTTAGGAATACAAACCTTCAAAGACTTCATAGTATTACAAGCTAGAGAAAAAGGAATTGATAAAATTCGCATTCGAGATTACCAAGGAAACTCACATGATGTTGAATTTCCAGAGCAGGTTTACTCGGCTTCTTTAGGTAATAGTTCAGAGTTTGAGCAAAGCTTTGTGCGTGTTGATTATGAATCCATGGTAACCCCCCATACTGTTTTCGATTACGACGTTGGAGCTAAATCGTTACAGACTAGAAAAGTAAATGAAGTTCCATCTGGTTATGATAAATCTCAATATGTGACTGAACGTATTATGGCGCCCTCAAGAGATGGTATCGAGGTTCCGGTTTCCATTGTGTACAAAAAAGGTTTTAAAAAGAACGGTGAGCAACCATTGCATTTGTATGGTTACGGAGCCTACGGGATCACAATTCCTCCAGGCTTTTCCACACTAAGATTGAGTTTATTAGATAGAGGTTTTGCTTTTGCCATAGCGCATGTGCGCGGAAGCGATATCCTAGGGTATAAGTGGTATTTGGACGGTAAACTTGAAAAACGTAATAATGCCTTTAATGATTTTGTTGATGCAGCACGCTATTTAGTTAAAGAAAAGTATGTGTCTGAAGGCAATATCTCTATTTCTGGTCGTAGTGCTGGTGGTGAGTTAATGGGGGCGGTAACCAATCAGGCACCAGAATTATGGCGCTCTGTCACTTTAGGAGTACCTTTTGTGGACGTGCTTAATACCATGCTTGATGCGTCACTGCCGCTTACCCCTCCTGAATGGTCGGAGTGGGGCAATCCCATAGAAGATTCTGCAGCCTATGATCTTATCGCCAGTTATTCTCCTTATGACAACATTGTAGCTAAAGATTATCCGCCTATGTTAGTGAGTGGCGGTATCAATGACCCGCGTGTTACTTATTGGGAACCGGCTAAATGGACAGCTAAGATGCGTGAGATGAAAACCGATGACAACCTGCTTATTATGCGCATTAATATGGGGGCAGGGCATTTCGCTAATAGCGGTAGATATGGCCGACTACGTGATTACGCAGAAGAGTATGCGTTTATTTTGAAGAGTCATGGTATCGACCAATAGATGCGAGATTAATTGATAACTACTCAAGCCCGATGAAAGTCGGGCTTTTTTATTTGCAGATTAATTTAACCCGGACTCAGGTTTATTTGGTTGATATTTTCAGTCATCATCAGACCAAATTCAGCAATTATCAGACCAAAGTTAACGCAATACTTGTTACAACTAGTCTCTTTTCGTTAAACTGAGCAAAAATATCTTGGAAGCAACCTTGCATTCACTTACATCTCTGCACACTTTTGGGCTAACTGCGCACAGCAAACAATTGATTTCAGTTGATAATGACTTCTCAACTTTAGAAGACATTGAAGGACCTTTGTGGATTCTAGGCGAAGGCAGTAATTGTATCTTCTTGGAAGATTTTGATGGCTCAGTAATCAAAATTGATTCTAAAGGTAAGACAGTCGAAGAGTTTAGTGATTATTATCAATTAACAGTTAGCAGCGGCGAAAACTGGCATCAATTAGTGTGCTTCTGCATGCAAAACAATATTTTTGGACTGGAAAATCTGGCCTTGATACCGGGCTCTGTAGGCGCAGCTCCGATACAAAACATTGGCGCTTACGGTGTTGAATTAAATCAGTTTATCAAGGAAGTGGTGTGCACTGAAATTAGCACCGGTGAAAAACATATATTATCTAATGAAGAATGTCAGTTTGGCTATCGTGACAGTATCTTTAAGCGTCAGTTAGCTGGAAAGGTCATCATTACGCAGGTTGTGCTGCATATTCCAAAGCGTTGGCAAGCATGTAACCACTATGGTGAGTTAGCCAAACTCAAACAACCTAGTCCGGAACAAATTTTTAATCAAGTGGTAGCTATCCGTAAAGCCAAACTGCCTGATCCTAATGAAATTGGTAACGCCGGTAGCTTTTTTAAAAATCCTTTAGTAAGCAATAAACATTACGCAAGCCTGCAATGTGATTGGCCTGATTTGCCTTGCTTTCCGGTGGATCACAATAGCGTAAAAGTGCCTGCAGCTTGGTTGATCGATCATCTTGGGTTCAAGGGAAAACAATTAGGGGGCATTCAGTGCCACCCAAATCAGCCTCTAGTACTGACTAATAACGGTCAAGGTAATGGGGCTGAATTGTTAGAAATGGCGCGTCAAATACAAACTAAAGTAGAAAATACATTTTCTATCCACTTAGAAAACGAAGTGCGTTTAATCGGTAAAAAAGGGTTGGTAATGCTGTGACGTTTAATTTTTCTCGTACCTTGATTTTGCAACGCTTGGCTGATGGGCAATTCCATTCTGGTGAACTATTAGGCCAAGAGCTTGGCCTGAGTCGAGCAGCTGTTTCAAAACATATTAAAGGTTTATGTGACTTAGGTTTAGATATATTTAGTGTGACCGGTAAAGGATATCGTTTAGCTAAACCTTTGACTTTGTTAGAGCACCGCAAAATCGCCCAGTTATTACCGCAAGTCATGCAATCTCAGATAAATGTACAAAATGTAATTGACTCAACTAATCAATTTATTAGAGATATGAAGGTTACTCCAAGCAATGGTTATGTGTGCTTAGCTGAAGCGCAGACAGCCGGAAGAGGTCGTAGAGGACGCACTTGGGTATCGCCCTATGGTTCAAGTATTTATATGTCGATGTTCTGGTCCTTTGCTGGTGGATATCAAGCAATTAACGGCTTGAGTCTGGTAATTGGTATTGCCGTAGTTAACGCCTTACAAAAACTTTCCGTAAAAGGTGCGATGCTTAAATGGCCAAACGATGTTTATCTGCAAGATAAGAAGCTAGCAGGTATTTTAGTTGAAGTAGAAGGTCAAATGGGCGCTGCCTGTGATTGTATTTTGGGTATTGGGTTAAATATTGACTTACCCACTAAAAATTTAGAAATCGACCAACCCTGGACGGATTTGGCTCAGGCCACAGGAATGACAATTGATCGGAATGAGCTTGCTGCTGCGTTAATTGATGAACTAACTAAAGCATTAAATACCTTTGAAGAGCATGGTTTGAAGCCCTTTATTCACACCTGGGCGGAGTTGGATTATTTTTATGATAAACCAGTTAAATTACTTATCGGTAACGAGAGTGTATTTGGCACAGTCAAAGGTATCGCTGATGATGGTGCTTTACTATTAGAAAAAGATGGCAAACTTGAAACGTATCATGGGGGGGAAATTAGTGTCCGACCAGCATGATATTCTATTGATAGATGTTGGCAATAGCCGAATTAAGTATGCGCAAGTTGCCAGTGCTGAAAGTAAAGTTTGCACTCAAGTCTGTGAGTCCATTGACGACCTAGATCAGCAAATCCGTCAGGCGCAGTGTGTGATAGCTGCAAGTGTTCAAAATGATCAAGTTGTACAAACAATTAAACAGTTATGTTTATCCTACGATATCCCCTTCAAACAGGTGGTAACAGAAACATCAGCCTTTGGGATTAGTTGTGCATATCAACAGTTTCAAACTCTGGGCATTGATCGCTGGTTAGCAGTTCTCGGTTCCCGCATACATACTCAGTTACCCGTCGCCATATTAGATTTAGGCACAGCTGCTACTTGTGATGTCATAGTTGATAATCAGCATTTAGGCGGGTGGATAGCACCGGGTTTTCAATTAATGCGCAGTGCGGTAACAAGTCAAACTTCAAAGGTGTTTGGTGACAAGCAAACTCCTGAATCGTTAATCCTCGGAAAAAGCACACCTGAGTGCGTCAATATGGGTGGCTTGGCGATGTTAGAAGGTTTTTTGTACAGCACCCGCAAATTAATTAGTGCTTATAACGAGGATTACAGAATATTTTTATGCGGTGGAGATGGAACTTTGCTTAAAAATATTGTTGATGAAAAAGTGCAATTTAAGCCAGATTTGGTTTTAGAAGGCTTAAGTCGTTTTATTCCTAAAAAATAATTAAAAATATTTTTATTAAAAATTGCTGTAAAAAAACACAATTATTTTTGCTAATTCTCTTCATCAGTAGGTTTTTTAGGCAACTAAACCATTAATTTAAATAAATCTGCATTTTTTCCTTATTTTTTCGAAATATACTCTTGCGCCCATAGGATCATTACTCTAGAATGCGCACCCACTTGATGCAGTGCCGACTTAGCTCAGTTGGTAGAGCAACTGACTTGTAATCAGTAGGTCGCCAGTTCGACTCCGGCAGTCGGCACCATCAATCCTGGAGGGGTACCCAAGCGGTCAACGGGAGCAGACTGTAAATCTGCCGGCTCAGCCTTCGCAGGTTCGAATCCTGCCCCCTCCACCATTTTTACTGTGCACCTGCAGTTTAATCAGGTGTATGGTGTGACGCAATGTGTCACGCCACCACTTTCAACAAGGTGGATAGAGAATAGGTTTGCGAGCATCGTATAATGGCTATTACCTCAGCCTTCCAAGCTGATGATGTGGGTTCGATTCCCACTGCTCGCTCCAAATTTAGTGCTGATATGGCTCAGTTGGTAGAGCGCACCCTTGGTAAGGGTGAGGTCGGCAGTTCGAATCTGCCTATCAGCACCAGTTCTCCCCCCAACTTATTGATTAGGTTTTTTTTAATTACTTTGCTAGGAAAAATTTAAGATGGCAAAAGAAAAGTTTGAACGTACGAAACCCCACGTAAACGTCGGTACAATTGGCCACGTTGACCATGGTAAAACGACGCTAACAGCGGCAATCACTACAGTTCTAGCAAAGACCTATGGTGGTGCTGCATCAGCGTTTGATCAAATCGATAACGCTCCAGAAGAGCGTGAACGTGGTATCACAATTTCAACGTCTCACGTTGAATACGATACTCCTTCACGTCACTATGCACACGTAGATTGCCCAGGACACGCGGATTATGTTAAGAACATGATCACTGGTGCTGCGCAAATGGACGGCGGAATCTTGGTTGTTGCGGCAACTGATGGTCCTATGCCTCAAACACGT
>NZ_JBDWYG010000036.1:0-68385 GCF_039982535.1 Aliiglaciecola sp. | reverse complement strand
AACCCATTGACGGCGGTGCTCAAAACTCTTTCCGGTGACTTCATCCTCTCCACACAAATAAGCTCGGCGTACACAGCGAGAAACACAGTGATAGTAGGGGGTATCCGTCAAACAAATTTGCCGCTTCCTTGCTAAAGGCATAGTTCTTCCTGTTGAACTTAATGCCTAGAGTGTAGTTGATAGTTTGACCGTAGTGGTCCAGTTTGTGGCTGTCTACTTTTAGCTCGTTTGACCGTAGTGGTCTAGTTTGTGGCTGTCTACTTTTAGCTCTTTTTGCTGCTCTTTGTGCTACTAGCAGCTGTATAAGCGCTTAAATTGACATCCTTAACCTGCTTTTCTTCACTGTCCAGGGCAACCGAAAGTTGGCTGAATGGCGTTGTAGGGAAGGTTAGCGTCGTAATACATTGTCGACTACCGTTGAAAAATAACTCGAAAGAACAAGCATCCGCGTAGATTTCTATTTCAACACTTTGTTGCTCTAATACCTCAATAGGCATCTTCACAACTGTATCAAATCCTTTTTCATTGAAACCGCTTTTAGTTCTGTCTGCCAAAATTAGTTTATTAGCAAAATCAATCGTCAAAACAAAGGTTTCTTTACTCGCACTTTGCCATTGAAGGACGGTTTTAGCACTATCTGAATTTAGCGTAAAGGCCAACTTATATGCTTCGGGTATAACTAACGGCTGTTGATTAAGAGTTTCCGAGCTACTAATGGAATTTCTCTCATTGAATTCAATTGCTGGTGGAGTGGCCAGTTGATATCCCACTTCGCTCTTAACTAAGCTAATTTTACGCGGCAAAGTCATTGCCCCTCGCCATGTGTTGTCTGGCGTGTCTCGCGCATAATCCCAGTTACTCATCCACGCAATATATGTCCGACTCTGTAAAATATCGGGTGTATTGTCCCAAGTAATACCAGCATAACAGTCCGTACCATAATCCAGCCAATGGATTTGGCTATTTCCAAGTGGGGAATCTTGAGGTTTAAATTCAATTCCGTCGAAATCACCGATGAAATATTGCGTTGCCGAGCCACCGTTAGGGCCGCCTGGATTAATACTAATTAATAGCACCCAGCGTTCTTCTCCTGTTTCACTGCAAATTAATGGAAACAGATCTGGACACTCCCATACACCGCCATGAGCGCCATGGTTATGTCCAAATTCAGACAATTTTTGCCAACTTTTCAGGTCGCTAGACTGATAAAAATAAACACATTGGCCAGCAACTACAGCCTTTACCCAATATTGTTTTTTGGCATACCAGACCACTTTTGGGTCTCTAAAATCTTTTAGGCCAGGGTTCGCTATAACCGGGTTGTGAGCATACTTTGTGAAATTTTGTCCGCCATCTACCGAGTAGGCAATGCTTTGAACTTGTTCTTCACTTTCTGACTGATGGGTGAATGTAGCGATTACTGCAGGATGCTCTCCAGTGGCAAAACCAGCAGTGTTGTTGGTATCCACCACTGCCCCACCAGAGAATATATAACCTAAACCTTCTGGCTCGGCGTGGAGGGCAATGGGTTGATGTTGCCAGTCAAGCAAGTTCTCAGAAGTCGCATAACCCCAATGCATATTTCCCCATACAACATCATCAGGATTGAGCTGGAAAAATAGATGATATTTACCATCTAAATAAAATAAACCGTTGGGATCGTTGATCCAAAACCCCAGTTTGAAAAAATGATAATGAGGGTTCCAGGTACGCTCTGTACCCTGAACATTTTGGTTATCAAGCTGCTGCATATGCACCTCTATAAAAATTTTTGAAAAAGACTTGCTAAAATGTCTATCGATGGTCATTATGATCGCAAGTTTTAAAAAAATGTCAACTTAATGTTGGCATAGTGTCAAATTACTACTTTAGCCATCAGATTATTAACAAGGTTTTTATGTCATCAATTAAAGACGTTGCAGCAAAAGCAAATGTTTCTGTTAAAACAGTCTCTCGAGTGCTGGGTGGCTTCGAAGGTGTGAGCACTAGAACCAAAGAAAAAGTGGAAGCTGCAATGCAAGAACTGGAGTTTTATCCTTCAGCAGCAGCTCAAGCTTTGAGAGGCCGTGATAAAGGAATCGTATGTTTAATAACTGAAAAACTAACGACTACACCTGACTCTTTTGACATTATTGCGGGCATACAAAGCGAATGTGAAAAGCAAGGAAAGCTGCTAATGATCGGTGAGTCCGGTGGCAGTGAAAAAAACTTTTCCCGATTGGTGGATGACTTTAGACGACAAAGGGCTGAGGCTATTATATTTGCGACGGTTTATCGCCGCCAAGTTGAAATCAAACACTCTTTTAAAAAGTGTCCACTGATACTTGTGAACTGCTTTGAGAGCAGTTTGAATTATCCCACCATTCTACCTAATGATTATTTAGGTGCGTATCAAGTCACTGCACAACTTATTGCCCAAAAACATACAAGAATAGCTTACTTAACACTATTTGAAGATATGCCTGCAACGCAGTTACGAGTAGATGGTTTTTGCAAAGCCCACGAAGATGCAAAATTAACAATGGATAACGATTTAATTCGAGTCGGGGTTTGCAGAGATATCGATGATGAGTTTTTAGATCTACCTGAAGTCTTGAGTAACCTTTTATCGCGGCAAGACCGACCCACTGCAATTTGTTGTGGTAACGATAAAATGGCGATGCGGGTATATATGTTGATTCGAAAACTCGGTTTTCACATTCCAGAAGATATCTCAGTTGTGGGTTACGATAATTACAAATTAATCGCCGAAAACTTGTTACCCAAACTCACCACCGTAAGCCTGCCGTACTTCAGCATGGGGCAAAAAGCTGCTCAATTAGCCACTAATAAACAACAGGTTAGCACTCCTGAAAAAATAGAAGTAAGCGGAGAATTGGTACTCAGAGATTCTCATGGTTACCCAAACTCATAATATAGGTCAATGATGTCAGATCACCTAGCTAAACGTAATTACTGGTTATTAAGCGGATGTATCTTAAGTTTCTTTTTGACTTGGTCATTTTGCTTTTCTATTTATCCAATTTGGTTAAACCAAGCTATTGGTTTGAACGGTGCCGAAACTGGGATTGTATTTAGTATAAATGCCATTACTGCACTTTTTATTATGCCCTGTTATGGATTCATTCAGGATAAATTGGGTCTGCGTAAACAACTACTTTGGTTTGTAGGGGCAATGCTCTTGCTTAGCGGACCATTCTTTATCTATATTTATTCGCCAATGTTAACCGCCTCCCTTTATCTGGGGGCGATTATTGGTGGTTTCTTTTGCTCGGTGGCATTTTTTGCCGGAGTTGGAGCTGTTGAAACTTACATAGATCGGGTTGGACGAACCACTGGCTTTGAGTTTGGCAAAGCAAGAATGTGGGGATCCGTAGGCTGGGCGATAGCGACATTTTTCACCGGCCAAATATTCAATATTTCGGCGTCGTTAAATTTTGTACTAGCAAGTTTGTGTGCGGTTATGTTTTTGACCTGTTTATTTTTCGTCACAGTGAATGAAGACGGTTCAAAACAAATAAACGATGATAACCAAGCAAGCGCGTTAAAACTAGGTGACGCAATTAGTTTGTTTAAAGACAGCAAATTTTGGGCATTTAGTACATTTGTCATTGGTGTATCGTGCATCTATGGTGTCTATGATCAGCAGTTTGCAGTCTATTTTGCGGCACAATTTCCAACTCAAGCAGAAGGTAACGCAATGTTTGGCTACCTAAATTCATTGCAGGTTTTCCTAGAAGCAGGAGGTATGTTTTTAGCTCCTTTTTTAGTGAATAAAATTGGTGCTAAGAATGGATTAGTATTGAGTGGCATAGTGATGGCCATCCGCATTATTGGATCAGGATATGCCGACGACCCTTATTCTATTTCGGCTATGAAACTGCTTCATGCGGTTGAACTACCGATTATGTTGATTGCAATATTTAAATATATTTCTGCTACTTTTGATGCACGTTTATCGGCCACCATTTACATTGTGGGTTTTCAATTTATGTCGCAACTTGCTGCCAGCGGCTTATCTATCCTAACCGGAGTGCTATACGATGAAATTGGTTTTGCTAGTGCGTATAAACTGATTGGTATGGTTGTGGCGTTTTTTGTGATTGTCTCAATGTTTGTGCTGACCTCTGACAAAAAGCCCAAGCAATCTGTCATTTTTACCAACAACAAAGTGCCATTCCCCCATAACGAAGTTAATTGATTTACAGAGAAAATGTTCTTTAAGTTAGCCTTTCAAGGAGAACATACCAACCAATGAGTGGGGCACCTTAGGTTAAAATTTACATGGATGTCCTCTAACTCCACTCTATTCAGATGGATGTCCTCTAACTCGACAAGCAACCTGCCATTTTTACCAACAACAAAGTGCCATCCCCCCATAACGAGGTTAATTGATTTACAGAGAAAATGTTCTTTAAGTTAGCCTCTCAAGGAGAACATACCAACCAATGAGTGGGGCACCTTAGATTAAAATTTACATGGATGTCCTATAACTCCAAATTTACATGGATGTCCTCTAAACTCTTTGCTAATGTTTGCTCCAAACTTCTATAACTTTACCGTCATAACAACCATACCTTTTCAATCAATCCAGAAAGCTAAATTACTGTTGATCTATTTACCTTAATCGTTTAAGTTAAGCAGATGTAAAATATCCGTTAACATATGAGCGTTATGACTAACTGTAATGTCATTTATTTTGGAACCTGTTTGGAGAAATCATGTCATCTGATTCAAGCAAAGCGCCCCTAAGTTTTAAAGAAAAAATAGGCTACGGCGTCGGAGATATGGCTTCAAACTTCTATTTGGGGTTCTTCGGTTTATATTTGCTTTACTACTACACCGATGTTTACGGCCTTGCTCCTGCAGCAGTGGGGCTAATGTTATTAATTTCAAAAATCACTGACGCAGTTAGTGATCCTGTTATGGGGCTTATCGCCGATAGAACAGAGTCTCGTTGGGGGAAGTATAGACCTTACCTCTTATGGGGGGCTATTCCTTATGGACTGCTAGGCTTTGCTATCTTTTTTGGTCCTGATTTTTCCGACACTGGAAAGCTGATTTATGCTTATGTTACTTACATTGGGGTGATGATCGCGTTCACAGCAATGAATGTACCTTATTCAGCTCTGCTAGCTGTGATTTCACCAGTAGCAGAAGAGCGAACTAAGGCGACCATGTACCGATTTATTTGTGCTGGTCTTGGTGGACTGTTAATTGCCGCCTTCGCAACCCCACTGGTTAGTTTGTTGGGTGGTGGCGACGACGTACTTGGGTTTCGTTTGACCATTAGTGTTTTCGCAGTGCTGTCTATTGCTCTCTTTTGGTTCACCTTTGCCGTCACTAAAGAAAGGATAAAATTACCTAAACACGATTCATCGGCTAGAAAAGATATGAAAGTGTTGTTTAAAAATACTTCCTGGGTTGTCTTAGCTATCGCTTGTGTGTTGCTTGTAGTGGCCTTAGTGGCTCGCTTTTCATCAATTATCTTCTACGTGAAATATTATATGGGAGATGATGGAGAAGCCATTTTCCTTATTTTCGACCGCGTCGCATTGTTTTCATCAATTGGCCTTTTTGGGCAAATAGTGGGTTCTTTATGGACACCCACATTAACGAGATTATTTAACAAACATACGATAGTGTTAGTGATGTGTTTGTTACATACCGTGTTCTTAGTGATGAGCTATTTTATTCCCCCTGATATGTTCTGGACAGCGGTGTTTTTACACTTCTTAGGGATCACTACGTTTGGTGTGGTGATTACTTTGCTGTTTGCCATGTTTACTGATTGTGCTGAGTATGGAGAGTGGGAAACCGGCAAACGAACTTCAGGTTTAACTGTTTCAGCATCCATGTTCGCTTTAAAGTTTGGTTCTGCTGTGGGCGGAGCTTTACCCGGTTTCATTCTTGCTTATGTGGGTTTTGTGGCAAATCAAACCGTGTCGGATTTTACAATGGAAGGAATCCGAGTCATGGCGACACTATTGCCAGCTGTTTTGTTTGCCCTAGGCGGTCTATTAATGTTGTTCTACAAGATAGATAGACATCTATTATATCGTATCGAAAAAGAACTTATTGAACGTAGACGTTTAATAAGTAGTGAATAAAGCCACTGCCCCTAAACCTCGCAAGTAGGTTGTGAGGCAGGGGCTTCTTAACAATTGATTTTCTGGTTGTAAATTTCTACTTCTGAGGGGCGAAATTTAGAATACAACCTGAAAACAATTGTTCTATTTGATTCTCTTCAAAATAATCTGTTGGTGGCGTCACAGTCTGCTGTGTGGCTCCCTTATTCAGTTTCGGAAAAACTCCGTATCCGGCTAACAGACAATGCCAAGAGGTGGCTCCAAAATGTTGGTTTATACCTTGGCGCACGAGCTCTTTGCTTAAATCATTTTTCTTGTACCAAGTATCAAGGATCAATAATAACGACTCAGATAAGGCCATATTGTCGCGATTTTCCCGCCAATACTCGCTGTCTTGACGGCTATTTAATTTGTAATGGGCAACAATATAATCTCGTATACGTTCAAAACGCTCACTCATTTCTTTATTGTAGTCATTTTGAAATTGGTTTGAAAAATGCCCTTTTTCAAAGTTATCAATGAACATCTCGACTGATATTTGAGTTAAATGTAAGGCAGTAGCTTCTAAAGGTTCAATAAAGCCCTGAGCTAGTCCGATGGCGATACAGTTTTTACTCCAGTGTTCAGCTACCTGACCTACACGCATTTTTAAATGGCGAGCTTCAATATCTGAATCTAATAAACCGAGATGTTGTCGTAACTCTATTTCGGCATCATCCTTTGAAATATGTTGCGAACTGTATACGTAACCATTGCCTGTCCTATTTTTCAACGGAATACGCCAAGCCCAACCATTAGAAAGAGCCGTAGATACGGTTTCAACGGGTATCTTTTGAAGTGGTTTAGTGCCTATCACTAGTGCTGAGTCATTGAATAGATTGTTACTGAAGTCCTTGAACTTTACACCTAATGCTCCTTGCAACAGTAAAGACCTAAAACCACTGCAGTCCACAAAAAAGTCAGCCTCAATTATTTGCTCATTATCGGTATGCAGTCGTGCAATACTGCCATCAGCGTGTAGTTCAACATTTTGTACTTTCAACGCATGGTGGCGCACGCCTAAACTCATGGCATGCTTTTGTAAAAATCGTCCTAAACAAGCAGAATCAAAGTGATAACCATATTCAATTTGAAATGGAAAGTTGTTTGGAGTAACAGGGCTCAAGTTATGTTTGGCCAGCCAACCATTGAAAAGAAACCTATCGCTGGAAGTACAAACATCATTGCCCATTCGCCGCCCAAAACAGTTGGCATAAAATGGACGTTCACTAAAGGTATCTAATTGTGAGATAAAAGGGTGGCTATAGGATTCAATGTTTGACTCTGGGCTCCAATGTTCGAACCTAATATTTACTTTGTAAGTAGCATGACAAGCGGGCATCCATTCTGATTCAGGTATATCCATTATCTCAAAAAAACGCTTTAAGGTGGGCGTAGAGCCTTCTCCCACACCTATAGTGCCAATATCTGGCGCTTCAATAACGTTAACTTCAATATTTTTGTCGTGCCATTGTTTGGCCATTAGGTTTGCCGCCAACCATCCAGCAGTGCCGCCACCAACAATTGCTATTTTTTTACTAGGCTGCATGTTTACCCACCTGTGAACTGAGCAATGAATTGGTCATGGGGGAGCAAACTAGATAATGGTTTTTGCTTTTCAGCTAAGACTTTCTGCATCACATTTAACAGTGCGCTATCGCCGTATTTTTTGGCTACAGGATGGTAATCTTGCGGTTGAATTCCTTGCCCAAGCATAACTTGCAACCATGAAGCATCTCGGAAGATATCGTTGTTGTCATTAAATATGGCTGCCGAAGATTGGAAAGCGGCAATCTTTTCTTTCAACCTATCGGGTATTGTCATGTTACGCATATCTTTCCAAAAATCTGAATCATCCCGTTCGTTTACATGGTAATGGAGAACAATAAAGTCAGCTATGGTTTCAAATTCGCGTTTCGATTCAGCGTTGTACATGTTTATCATTGCTTCAGAAATGCCGTTATTTGGAAACATTTTTAATAAACGTACAATGGCGGCTTGAATCAAATGAATACTCGTTGACTCAAGCGGCTCTAAAAAACCACTAGATAAGCCGATGGCAATCACATTTTTATGCCATTGTTGTTCAGTGCGTCCTGTTTCGAAATTGATTTTTCTAGGCTCATCTAAAGGTTTGGAATCTAAATTAGTCATCAAAGTTTGATGAGCTTCGTCATCAGACATATATTTAGAGCTGTAAACAATACCATTACCATTGCGATGAGTAAGAGGGATACGCCACTGCCACCCTTTTTTGTGGGCAATACTACGAGTGTAAGGGAGTGTGGTTGAAAATCGCTCGCTAGGGACCGCAATAGCTGAGTCGGCAGGTAGGAGATTCTCCCAACTTTGGTACTTTACGCCTAGGGTTTTTGCGATTAGTAGCTTTCGCATTCCCGTGCAATCAATAAATAAATCACCACTAATTTTATTCCCATTTTTAAGATGTAGCTCAGTAATAAAGCCGCTATTTTTATCCTGTATTACATGCTCGATTATCCCTTCTGTGCGTTTTACGCCAGACTTTTCCGCTAATTTTCGTAAAAAGCGGCCATATAACCCAGAATCAAAGTGATAGGCATATTGCATTTCGTAAACAGGATTTTGGGTATTAATTTTGTTAAATAAGCCGCGTTCACAACTCAAATAATTTAAATCGTAATCCCATAAAGATGCCGTTGCGCCAGCTTGTTTTGCGTGCAGCCAAAAATGCTGAAAACTACAAAACCCAATGTTTGCACCAGGCGCACCAAAGGTGTGGTAGTAACTTTCGCCAGGAACTCGCCAGTTCTCAAATTTAATCGCAAGTTTAATTGTCGCTTTGGTTTCACGAAGGAATTGCTTCTCATCTACTCCTAAGTACTGATTAAATAATTGAATCGGTGGAATAGTTGCTTCACCAACTCCTACAATGCCAATATCTTCTGATTCAACTAATTCAATCTCAACCTGATCTTGAAGGACTTTTTTAAGTAAGGCCGCGGTCATCCAACCTGCGGTGCCTCCGCCAGCAATAACGACTTTTTTAACCGGCTTTTGCATAGACAAGATCCTTTAAATTGTTTCATAAGCGTCAGCTTATAATATTTCGTTTAGTATAAATGTAAAAAAGCCTCATGAGTCTTGCAACTATGAGGCTTTTTATCAATCAATATTAACGCATAACTACTTAGTAGAAAGAATAGTTGAAGTTAAGCATATATGAAGGTCCAAACTGACGGCGTGTAGTAACGATGCCGTTCGCATCAACTATCTCGTCATCCACGTCAGTCAAGTTTGTACCTTGCAATGAAACCCGTAGACCTTGCAAATAGTCATGCTCTGACTCAGAGAAGTCATAACTAATTTGCGCATCCACCAAAGTCACACCATTGCGTTGTACAGTATCGATTTTGTTAGAGCCACCACGTTGATAAGTATAGTATTCACCACGGTCAGTTCCAGCCACACGTACCTCAAAACCACCCATTGCATAGTATGCTGTTAGTGAATATGTCGAATCTGATTGTCCAACAAGAGGAGAACCATCATCTAACTCGGCATCAATGAATATCGCAGAGGCGGCAACACCAAAGCCGTCTAAGGTATCGCTAAACATGCCAAAAGGCACATTTGCTGTAAGCTCTAGACCCTGAACGTCACCTGTTAAACCATCTTCAAAGAATGAGTAAGTTCCATAATCAGGAGGCGTGATTAAGTCGCCTTCGTTATACACAACACCAGCAGGTTCATGTGGCCCTGTAAATAACGCTAGGCGATCATGGAAGCCTGGGATGTAGTAATCTGCACCGTTATTCGTTTCATCATTTCTGAAGTTAATAAGTGAATTATCACCACTACTTTCTTGGGTTAAATTAACTAAGTCTTTATAGAATAAAACCGCAGATAAATAACCTTCATCTTCAAAGTAGTACTCGTAAGAAACGTCAAAGTTATTCGACTCTAAAGGACGAAGTTCTGGGTTGCCTGCAAATTTAGACCAAGGAGAACCGTACTGATTCACTGCTTCCACTGTATTAGGGATAGCAATAAGCGTGATGTTTTGATCAAACTTCACAAAACTAGAGGCTTTCATTTGATCGATACGAGCGCGACTAATGGCTTTATTCGCTGCAAGTCGAACGAACTGGTTGTCGCCCACTTCCATACTAATATTTACACTTGGAAGCACATGACTATAGTCAGCACCGCCAGAAACTCGACAGCTATCATCAATTTGCTGGTCATTGTTATCATCACATACCGCAAAATTAGAACCTACGATACCGTTAAAACCGGAAGATGATTGGTCTGTTTGAACGTACTGCACACCTAGATTACCGCTAACTGGGAAGTCACCTAACTCAGTCTCAAAATCAACTTTAGCATATAGGGTGGTAACTTCTTCTTCGACAACATAAGTGTCACCTAAGCGATCTGGTTCAAGTAGACCAGCATCATTTAATGTGTATTCGCCGTCTTGGTAAGGAGCAAAACCGTCGTAAGCTACAACCATACCTAAGCCAGCCCAGGTTAAATCAGCCAATCCGTCATACAAATATTTAGATGGAATTGAATCTGAAAAAGGGAAAGCCGATGCGGTAGCAAAGAAGCCTTTATTGTCTTTATCTTTATAACGATCACTGTAATTGATACCAGCCGTTAGAGTGTGGAAAACATCACCGTCTAAATTACCTACAACTTCAAAGCGTACTGTGGTTAGTTCTTCTTTGAAATCCGCATAATTTAAGAAACCATCTTGAGCTTGAACATAACTGAAAGGTTGTCCGTTTGCTTGTAGTTCAGAATGATCGTCAAAGTTGTCCGCTAAATTAGCCAAACCGCCACCCCATGCTTGAGGTCCAGTTAATTGCAATGCGTTAGGGTCAGAGAATGCATCAAGTCCAGAGGTGCTTGTGAAATCAATACCATCTTGGCTCATCACGAACTCTCGTGTACCGAACAAAGATGGGTCAGAGGCGTCAAGGGCACCGTTACGTGCTAAGCCTGAGTATGATTCACCTTGTAAATCACGTTTAGTTGACTTGCTTCGAGCAACATCTAATTCAACTGACCAGTCGTCGTTTACGTGATATTTAATGTTCAAACCATAGACATTCAAATCACCGTCTTTTTGTTTAGGGTTGTTGATTAAAACAGAGTTGGCGTTAACTTGTGTTCCTGTGGAATTGAATCCTGTACCTGTTACATTTGCTGCTTCAAAGGGTTCGACGAAACCACGAATAATCCCAGAGTCAGAGAAACTAATATCCAGCGCATCTATTACAATATCAAGATCGTCTGTTGGTTGAAATTGTAAGACAGCTGAAATTGTGTCTCTTTCTAAAACGGTACTTTGTACGTTGGTATCAAGACCAGAAGGTAAAATTTGGCCATCATCATTTGCCGGGTTATATCCCCACACACCAAATTTACGCTGATTGTTTGGTGATTCAGTTGTTGCTAGCGCTACTGCAAGACCAATAGTATCGTCGGCAAACTTTTCAACAAAAGATAGTGAATAGCGGTGACCTTTGTTGTCGAATTCTGGATTATCAGATTCGCGACCACTAATTTCATATACGCCAGTTACTGTAAGTGTTTCTTGAGCTTGTAAAGGACGCACAGTTTGTAAATCAACCGTACCGCCTATACCTTGCACCATCAAAGAAGCATCAGTGGTTTTGTAAACTGTTGCGCCTGTCATTATTTCAGAAGGGTATAAATCGTATTCAACACCGCGGTTATCACCAATGCCAATTAGCTCTCTACCGTTCAATGATGTACCGGTGAAATCTTCTTTAAATCCGCGGATTGATATTCCAGATGTTCGTCCACCTACACGCTCTCCAGACATACCTGGTAAACGAGCCAAGGACTCTGCAATGGATGAGTCTGGTAATTTACCAATATCCTCTGCCGAGATTGCTTCAACAATGGAGGAGTTATCCATTTTTACAGCTTGAGCTCGGATTAAGGATCCGCGTATCCCGCTGACAGAAATAACTTCAAGATCTTCCGCCGCGGCATCTGATTCTTGTGCTAAAGCATGGCCTGAAATCAAAGCTGCAGAAATAGCAGCCGATAATAACGCTGGTTTAAAATATGTGCTCGTTTTCATATGTGTGTCCCGCTAAGTGCGTTTTTTATGGTCAATATTGTTACTACAATGTTAAAAGTACTATCAAATGTAAATAAGATCAACATTTTTCTTAATCGTTTAAGAGTTTTTTTAAATAAAAACCATATTTTTTACATGAGTAGAGCTATTTAGATCACTTTTTTGAGCTTTTTATATAGCTGGAGTTTAATCAGTGAGGCGGAAGTGTTTACTCTTGTCTGTGAAAGTAAATAATTGCTAATGCCTTTGTTTATATGATGAAGGTGCTGGTGGTTTTAAATGTTTTGGGGCGGGAATGTAAATGTAGATGGCTATCCAACGCAATTATACAACGCAATTCAATATTAAATTAAAAGATTGAAAAGGAATAAAAAAACCTAACTTAAATGATTTAAATTATGATTGTTTTTTGCCGAATTAGTGGCCTAAAACAGAGTCGTAATTTAAACCATTAACACTTGGCATGTTAATGGTTGCAAACTTGTTATTGTTTAAACTCAATCTCAGGTTAACTCTTTTGAGATAAAACCACTGCCTGATACGCTTTCAACTTTGCCCTTCCATCATTAATATGCAATTCTGAATAGTTGTTACCTTGAATTTCAAAAGATTGCATATTGTCTGGTAATTGAAAAGTTGAATCCGTCTCTACAAAACTGAGTAGCACTAGCCATACCTGATTATCCAGAGTCCTAGAATAAGCGTAGACCTCAGGATTATCTTTGTCCACTTGCTGATAAGTGCCATAAATTAAAACTGGATTGTTGGTTCTAAGGCTGGTTAGCTTTCGAAAATGATTTAACACCGAGTCAGGGCAGGTTTCTTGGGCTGCCACGTTTACCTCTTTATAATCTTGATTGACTGCTATCCAAGGTGAATCGGAACTAAAGCCAGCATGTTCAGAGTTATCCCATTGCATTGGTGTTCGGCTATTATCGCGAGAGTAAAAGCTAAGATTTTGCATAAACTTTTTCATATCCCTACCTTCGCTTAAGGCTTTTTTATAACCATTCTTAGCCGCAATGTCTTGATATTCGTTGATATGCTGAAAATAAATGTTTTTCATCCCCAATTCATCGCCAAAGTAGCAGTAGGGTGTGCCTCGCATGGTCAGTAAGAAAGTATTCAGCATTTTGCTGGATGCAACTCTGAATTCATCGCTATCATTACCGAACCTAGATACCATACGTGGTACATCGTGATTAGCTAAAAATATTGAAATCCAGCCCTTATCTTTAAAGGACTCTTCCCATTTCGAATGAACTTGTTTGAAATCGGCCAAGGTATGTGGGTCATCCAGGCCATTTCCTACTTCAACACCTTCAAAATGATATACCATTTGCAATTCGTTGCGATCTTCATCAACGAGAGAATGGGCATCTTCAAAACTGCTTCCTGCTCCCTCACTGACTGCAAATACTTCATATTTACTAAGTACTTCTTTATTCATTTCACGTATGTGATCGTGCAAAGTCGGTCCCATGCCGTGGTGTTTTATTACATCCACTACATTATTCTGATAACCCTTTGGAAACGGTGGGAAAGAGGTGTCTTTAGAAATAAATTGAAACGCGTCGAGCCGAAAACCATCTACTCCTTTTCTAACCCAAAAATGCATAATGTCATATATTTCTCGACGTACTTCTGGGTTTTCCCAATTTAAATCCGGCTGTTTGGCTGAAAAATAATGTAGGTAATACGCATCTGTGTGTGCATCGTATTTCCATGCATCACCTTTTTCATCGAAATAACTGAATCTATGATTAGGTTTGCCCTTTTCCGCAGGCCACCAATGGTAATAATCACGGTACAAATTATAACGAGAGCTTCGAGACTGCTTAAACCACTCATGTTCGTCACTTGTATGGTTAACAACTAAGTCCATGACAAATTTGATATCACGATCGTGAAAACCTTTTATCATCTCATCAAAATCATCCATGTTACCGAATTCGTCCATAATCTTGCGATAGTCACTAATATCGTAACCATTGTCATCATTAGGGGAGGCGTAAAAAGGATTAACCCAAACAGCGGTTACACCAAGACTCTTTATATAATCGAGCTTTTCAATAATGCCTTTTAAATCGCCAATACCATCACCATCGCTATCAAAAAAACTGCGAGGATAAATTTGATAAATGATTTGTTCTTTCCACCATTTTTTTGAAGATGAGTTTTTTGATATAGCCATTACACACGCTCCCAATTTCAGTCAATTACAAGATGTTAACTGGAATTATTGAATTTTAAATTAGTCGAATATCGCCACTGTTAATGTTTCTAATTATTTACTTTTCAAATTTAATGGATTTAATTCTAAAACGATTAAGTTTATTTTATCTAGATAATATAGTTCATATTTGGAGTTTAATTGGTTATTTATACTTTTAATTAGATTATTTAATTTTTCATTTAATCGATTAAGTTGAGGGTTTGAGTAATATTGAAATATCTAGCCAGCTTCAAACTATGGCTGTCCATGATAAAAGAGGTCGGAATTAAACTATGGCTGTCCATGATAAAAGTTGTTGGAACTAAATTATGACTGTCCATGATAAAAGCTGTGAAACACAGATAAATATTATTGGATCGGTGAGGGGGATGAATGGAGCCCAAAAAGCCTAGATGTAAATATCCCGCGAGGGTTAGTTCTGGAGAGTGGGACGCGAGTTTAAGGCATTAAATGACCTAACTGACTTCTTCACCTTCGTACTTGCTTGCAAGATCATCTAATTCAGCACTGGTGCTGTCGAACCCTGAATCTGCATATTGATAAGTTACCTGCACTTTCAACGAGCCGCGATACAGTTTGGCTTTGATATTCGGACGTTGCTCGGAATTCACATCGTTTAAAAAACGGTTAGCTACTTGGCCGCTGGGGAATTGATAAATAATTTGATTTTGCATATTCAGATTAAAGTGAGGTTATTTTTAAGATTGCAGACTGTCGCCAATAGTGCATGTTCGGCGGCAAATTGGCAATAGTCAGCCTTGGCATATTTGCATTGTAGGCTCAATTAAGTTTTAAACTTAATCAAGCCCAATTCAATACAGGCTATTTATTCAAATGGGAATAAATCACTCTTAGTGTTGTCATGATGGACTCTTTCACACTGGGCCAAAAAATTGAAATACTGTCAACTTCTCCTTGTCGAAAGTCTGCCTCTAATCGGGTGGCTACATCGTCCAACGGATTAGAGTTAACTTTGCGAGCAATATGCGCCAGCTTTCGGGCCTGAGTAAGTATTGCACTGTTATTGTCTTCCATCACCACCTTATCCATGTTGTGCATCGACTCTTCCAGTTCATTCATCAAGGCTCCAAGATCAATGGCCAGTGACTGCTTGGGTGGATTTTTTTGTAAAAAAGGTAATAGGTCGAACCAAATATGCGGATCCCTTGGCATATCTAATTTAGCGAACTCTGGGGCTTGCTGAGGCTCAGGGCTAGGGCGCTGTTCTTGAACCTGTTTCAATTCCTCTTTATGGGCCGCTACTAGGGCTTTCTCTTTGACTTGTAATTTGGCCTGACTAGATTCTAATTGCTTCTGTGCTTGTTCCAACTCAGTTTCTTTATTGGCAATTTGCTGTTTATTATTGTTTAGTTCTTGTTCAAGTAGTTGTAATTTTTCACTTAACTCTGATTGATTGTTATCCTGGGCGTTTAAACTGGCTTTTGTATGATCGTATTCTGCTTGGATAGACTGCAATTCATCGCTCAGTTGTTGTTGCTCGTTGTGCATTTTCTGCACATTTTGTTCGCTGTTATGCAGTGCTTTTTGTTGTTCTGCTAATTGTTGTTGCAGTTTCAATTCCTGCTGCTCTTGCTGTTTCAGTTTATCTTGCAGTTCTTGGGCTTCTCTTTTTGCCTGTTCTAATTCTGATTGTAATTTTTGTTCACCGGATTGGGTGTCGCTAACCTGTGACTCTGCCCGCGCTAATTCCTGCAGGCTTTGTTGCAGTTTCTCCTGCATTTGCTGGTTTTGTCGTTCGGCGTCAAGTAACGACTGTTGTAATTGTTTTTTCTGTTGTTCGATTTCTGCATGGTGTTGACGCCATTGTTCGTCACTTCCTTGCAGCATTTCTTTTTGTTTAGTGGCACGGTTTTCTACATCCGACAATTCCAATTTAAGTTGGTCGAGTTTTTGCTGCTGTTCCAGGCGCTCGCGTTTTTCTTTATCAGTTTGTCGCTGATTCTCGTCTAACTGTTGTTGGGTTTGTTGCAGTTGCGCTTGTTTGGCTTGAACTTCTTGTTTCAATGCTTCTTGACGCTGTTGCCATTGTTGATCACTTTCTTGCATTTCTCGCTGCTGTTCAGAGCTGCGCTGTTCCATTTCTAAAAGCTCAGACTGTAACTGCTCAAAAATCTTTTGCTGTTGTTGTTTAGCTGCTTTTTCAGCTTCGGTTTGCTGTGCGGTTTTTTGCAAAGCTTGTTCGGTTTCGTGAAGTTTCTGTTGTTTAAGTTGTAGCGCTTTTTGCAACTTATCTTGTTTATCCTTCCAGCGTCGATTCGCTTCTTCAACTATTTGTTTTTGTTGTTGTTCACTACGTTTTTCCATATCAACCAATTCAGATTGCAACCGCGTCATTAACTCCCGTTGTTGAGCTTTCTCTGCTTCGGTTTGCTGTTTCGCTTGATTTAGATTCTGTTCTGCCTGTTGCAGTTTTTGTTGTTGTTGTTCAAGTTCTTGTTGCCATTGGCGCTGCTGTTCTTGCAGTCTTAGTTCAGCTTCATCATTCTTTTGCTGTTGCTGTAGTTCACTACGTCTTTCCATTTCAGCCAATTCTTGCTGTAACTTCTCAAACACTTTTTGCTGTTCAGCCTTTGCCGATTTTTCTGCTTCTACCTGTTGTTCTTGTTGCTGCAAAATGCGCTGGGTTTCTTGTAGTTTTTGTTGTTTGTTATGTAACTCTTGTTGTAATTTTTGTTGCTGCTGGGCCCAGTGATTATCTGCTTCGGCTATTTTCTGTTGCTGCTGTTCACTGCGACGTTCAACTTCCGCTAAATCGTCTTGTAATTGCTGCAATCGTTGCTGTTGCTGCTGTTTTTCTGCTTTATCTTGTTCTGATTGTTGTTGTGCTTGATTTAATATTCCTTGGGTTGCCTGCAACTGACGTTGTTTATTTTCGAGCTCTTGTTGCAACAATGCCTGTTGTTTTTCCATATCGCCTTTTTGCTGTTTGGACATTTCTTCAAATTTGTCCATTTCATGCTGCAAATGGTCAATATGACGGGCTTTGTTTGATAATTCAGACTGGGCAACAAAACAGGACTGTTCGAGGTCACGTCGTTGTTTCTCTGCTATTTCACTGGCTTTACGTTGATTAATTAGTAACTGACGTAATTTTTCACTGGCCTGACTAGAGCTAGATAACTTTGATTGCAAACTACTGATCTGGTTGTTTACATCTGAAAGTTGTTTGTCTTTGTGATGAATAGATGTTTTGAGTTGGTTTATTTCCCCCTCAAAGGCAAGCATTTTCTGTTGTTGTTCTTGCCGTTCTATTTCTAAATTACGTGCGGTTTCTTCACTTTCTGCCAACTCTTTTTGAGCGTCTTTGTATTTTTTGTTGCTGTATTGCAATTCATCGGCAATTTGATTTCGCTGTTTTTCTAAGCCGTGAATACGTTTACCGGTTTGCTCAAGTTGCTCGGCTAGTTCTTCATTGGCCCTTTCACTGCTGGCTAGGGAATCTCGGCTCTGTTGATAATCTTGCTGCAATTGATTCAAGTGTGCAGTGATATTGTCATGGGCTTCTTGTAGCGAAGATAACTCTGAGGTTTTGTCAGTAATATCTTCTTCGGCTGCTTTTAATTTAGATTGAGTGTCAGAAAGGGATCTCACTTTACTGGCTAGCTGATCTTGGCTGCTTTCCAATAGTTGTTGTTTTTCAACAATTAATCGCTCGGCTGCTTGGTGCAAATTAATGGCTTCCAAACGTTCTTGATCGGCTTTTTTAATGGCTCTTAAGTCTGTCCAAATACACAATATTGAATCGAAATCCTGACCCTTAAACATTGGTACAAAGGTAACCTGACAGGGAAGTTTGTGGTTATTTAGGTTATGTTGCCAAGTAATTGATAGGGCTTGTCCGTCCTGTTTTATGTACTCAATTTTATGCTGTAAGTTTTCGAGATCTGATTCACTATCATTAAGTTTCTGTGAATAGGGATAGAGCCCAAATAGTTCATCTTGGTCTTCCACCGAGAAAAAGTCACACGCTGCGGGGTTCAGCTTGTTAAAACCGTCCTCGGTTAATACCGCCATTGGCATACTGCTGTGTAACAACAAACTCTCGAATTTGTCTTGTTGATACTGTTCATCACTAATATCCGATATCCAACATAAAAAATGTTGCTTCTCGCGGTCGAACAATTCAATGTTTAACTCACTAGGATGTAACTGTTGTTGCTTGCCTTTTAGGTCGGCATGGAAACCTTCCAAACGGCCATTTTTATGTAGCTTTTTAGCCGCTTTTCCAGAGTTTTTAGGATCATTAAATAATTGATAAAACGAGCTTTTCTTTAACTCTTTCTCAGATAGGTCTAAGCGTTGAGTTAACGCGCTGTTTGCCTGCACAATGCGATCATCGTCATCAATCATGGCGATGCCAAGAGGCGCTTTGTTGATAATATTTGAGAAATGTTGACGCTCATGTTCAAGTAGCGCTTTCGTTTGTTTTAGTTCGCTAATGTCTTCTAACAAACAAATGGAACCGGCAGGATTGCCGCCTTCATCTCTAAAAGATTGAACTTTGACCTTTAAGGTTTTGTTTTCACCAGACGGCAAGGCTAAGCTCATTTCTTTGGCACTGCCAACACTCGTCGAATAAGCCATGCTGGAAGACTGTCCTTGGGGCATAACATCTTGAATGTCAGTCGGTAACACCGGCAGTTGATATGCTGGTTGGCCTCGTAAATTCTCTGCCGAGGTATTAAAAAATAGTTCAAAAGCGCTGTTACAGGCGACCACCATACTATTTTCATCCAATAATAGAGTAGGGTGACTTATAGAGCTGAGCATGCCTTTTACAAGCTGTTTGCTAGCGGTCAATTGATGTTTCAAGTCAACCTGCAGACTGATGTCGGTAACGGTGATATGGACGTTTTGCGATTTGCCTTTGTCATCCATGTTTAGCGGCAAGCCAATTAACCTGACATAGACATCGCCTGCATGGGCATCCAACTTACACTCTAAATCAATGGGTTGGCCACGCTCTAACTCTTTAAGTCCTTGATTCCAAGCAAACTGTGTTTGTTGCGATAGGTATTGTTCAAAGTGTTTAAGCTCGCCACTTAATTGCTCGTCATTGTTTGTTAACAGCTTAGAAAAAACACTATTGGTACTGAAGGTTTTTTCTGATAAGTCGATTTCTAACTGGCCAATTTGGCTATTATCTAACAGTTGGTTATTCAAGCTTAATGAATTTACTAAGGTATCTATTTGTGACTGGGGAGCGGTGTAGTCGACTATGGATATAACTGACGCAATATTCTGTTGATTGTCTTTTTGGGGGGCAAATTCGAGCTGTAAATCGCGGTCTTTAACTGGGCCTATGAGTTGTTCTTTACATTGAATTTTCGCATTAATACCTTTTTCGATCTGTTCGCCATAGTCTTTGTTAAACAGGGAACTTAATGCTTTGCCATTTAAATTTTCAGCTCTGTTACCTAAATAATATGCTGCGAGTTTATTGCAATATTGAATTTCACCAGCGTGATTAACATGCACCATGCCGATATGGAAATTATCTAAATAGTAAGTATTTTGCTCGAGAATACGCTGATTTTCAGCAAGCTGATTAGCTGCTTTTTTTTGTTTGATTTTGAAAACCATCATCATCACAACAAGCACAGCGAATACGACTGCGATAGCTATTAAACCGTATTCAATGTTATCAGCAGATTGCTGCAATACTTTTTCAGCAATTGCATAAACATTATTTGTCATCAATAAAGTGCTTAGTGCAACACAGGTTTTAGACACGTTTTTAAATGCGTGCAGCGTCATTAGACTATTCCCATTCAACATATTGCAGCCAGAGTAACCTGTCAGCTTTGAACAACAAATCTTTTTAAAAACAACTAGGTGTAGAAAACAATACGCAAGTAAATGTTAAACAGTGGATAGCTAGTTAGGCTTTAGTTGATAATTTATGCTGACTTGCTGCCCAGCTTTCAGGAAACTTGCCTTGCAATACATAGGAAAAAGCGATGAGCTCAGCTATGACATGGTAGAGTTGCTCGGGAATTTCCTGACCTAAATCCATACTGGCAAGAAATTCACTTAAATAAGGATCTTCATGTACTAAAACCCCACTTTGTTTGGCAAGTGCGACTATTTCTTCTGCTAGATCCCCAAACCCTTTGGCGATCACTTTTGGCGCTTGTTTATCACCTTCTTGGTATTGAAGGCCAACGGCACTTTTGTTTTTTTTCGCTTTTTTAGGATCAGTCATTGTGTCTGCTCATTAGGCTTGGGTTTGAAAAATTTGATACGGGCGAGTATGCAAATGGGCTGGAATTTTACCTAGCTGACATTGGGCTTTTGCCACCTCAATGCCCAAACTTTTCAAGCGTTTTTTAAATAACGGCAGAAAGTTATATACCAGTTCTTTCACTGCCTCGTTGGAGGTGTACAAATCTAGTTCTAATTCATCTTGTTGTAGTCTGGCTTTAGTCAATATTTGGCCAACATCGCCAATGTCCATTTTCATGGTTAAGTGCCAAACCGCAAGTTTACTTTTTTGTTTATCTGCGTTTCCGTGCTTTTCTGGTTCACGTTTTATCAGTAACTCGATATCTTTTTTGTTTTCACCAACGCCACTGGGCAACACGTAATAAAAACTCTCTTGTCCTTGCAAGGCTTGCTCAGCGTTGTTCAATTTGCTTGATTGATGTTGTGCAAACATTCGTCCTAGCTGCTTGAGTATCTGATGCTTTTGCTCCATTTGGTTCAAATCATTTAAGCTGCGCTGGCTTGGCGGTGTAGTGGTCTTGTTTGAGCTAGAAAGCAGGCTACTAACAATTTGTGCGATTTTTTCACTGTGCTGTGGTTGGTTTCGATTTAACTTGGCGGCTAAGCTAATTTGCAACATTGTCATCAGTCCAGCCACTATCCCTTGGGATGAAATTGCTTGGGTAAGCTGAATGGGTGATAAGTTTAGGGGGGCTTGGGTAATTAATTGTTTAATATTTTCCACATCAGCTTCTTTACCCTGTGGTGTGCCTTGTTGCAGCTGTTTTAAGATGTTTTCTACCACCGCTTTGGCCTCGGGCGATTTGGCTAAAATCGGATCCTTCAATGCCACCTCAATATTTTGCAGGGTTTCACTTGGACTAGCAGCTTGAGGTAAAACCCGGCGCATCAATTCACTTATCTGTGTTAGCACTTGTTGTTTCTGCGCTGCAGGTATCGATTCTAATTTGCTGGTTAAGCTTTGCAGTGTTTTAGTTATTTCTGCTGAATCCGTTTGCGCTGGCTTGGCCGTCACGTCTTTAGAATTCAGTTGATTTGAAACCTTGTCAGCAACAGGTTTACCTTGGTTAGCTGATTGCCCTTCAAGCAGGGTTTTTAGAGCTGATTCTGGCTTGGGAATCGCGGCGTCTGCGCGCAAAGCAGAAGAATCAATGGTTTGCGAGGCAGCTTGTTTAGATTCAGTTTGCAAAAACAGCACACTTTTTACTTGTTGCACTTGGGTTTCAGTGAGGGGAAGCTGGGCAACAGGCGTTTTTACAGGGCCTTTTATCTCGCCTTTACCGGATACCAGTAGATCTATACTCACATTTTTTACCCCTGCATCAACTCGTAAAAGCTTAGCCACAGCATTGTCTAAATGTAACTCGGGAAGTTTTGATAGGGTTTCGATTAATGTCTGGCGAGGCACCGTTAAGGATATATTCTGAGATGGATTATTTAGCCGAGCTGAATCAGATTGTAACAATTTAACAATATCTGTTTTGTTTAAATTGAGCATAATGACTTTTTGCTCACCGCTGGTTTGACTGCCAGTTAGGGGACTGCTGCTGTTTTGGTTTGGCGTGTTAGCTTGAGTTTGCAGGTTCTGCTGCGCAGTTTTGTGTGTTTGATTGTTTTGGGCGTACTTGTCGAAGATAACCTGTTGGCTTATGGGCTCTGATTTTGCTGGTTGAATGGCAGCTTTAGGAGCCGAAGATTGGATATTGATATTATCTGTTTTAGCTTGATTTTGCCCGTTATTAGGGCTGTCTGCGGTTAGTTTCACTTGCCACTGATTACCTTTAGGCAGGATCTGCAATTGCACATTTTGTGTGTTTGCTGGCAGTTTTGTCGCTGATGGTAAATTCACACTAAATGTTTCTGATTTACCTTGTATTTGAGCAGATACATTTAGGGTGTTGCCACTGTTACTCAGCATTTTTGCATCCACGGTGACGCTTTTAGCCTGGCCATTAGGTGATGCATTGCCACTGATGGCATTTAAAATGGTGGCCAATTGTTTTTGATTGAGGCTGGCGATAACTGCTTGCGCGTCTGTTTTGGTTGACGGGCTAAATAATAATAGTTCTGAAGTAGTATTTTGATTACCCGACGAACTGGTATGATTCTGCAATTGTGCTTGCACTTGGGTGGCGTTTAAGGACTGAGGCAAGTTAGTGGGTTTTGGCAAGGTTACAGTTTGTTGCTGTTTGGGTAAGGTTAAGCCAATTTGATTGTTTGCTAAGAACTGCACAATCACTTGTGCTGCTTGTTTTGCTACTGGCGAGTTTGAAGACAGCTTCGTAAGTTGAGCTGCGGCCTGGACAAGTTGCTGTTGAGCATTAAGTGATATATCTGACATAAACAGGTTATCGGCAACACATCAGTAGATTAAACACTGACTAAGCATAACCTGTTGTAGATATAGAATCTAATAGCTGGATTTGGCTTTTTGCTATGGTATCATTTGCGCCGATTTTTCGGCTGGATGTTTTCACAAAATCGAAATATTTTTGATTTAACAATTAGTTAAGTCTTTGTTGTATATAGCCTAACTGGAGAATGACTCAACTTGGCATTGTTACGTGGGCAAAATTTGGGGTGTGTAAAACAAGATCGAACTTTGTTTGAGATGGTTAATTTTTCAATCGATCCCTCCCAATTACTTTATGTGCGCGGCCAAAACGGCGCTGGAAAAACCAGTTTGTTGCGAATTTTGGTTGGCTTAAGCGATCCTGCTGAGGGGCAAGTAGAGTATAAACAGCAAAATATTCAAACTGTCAGTGAGCAGTATTTTCAAGATTTAATCTATTTTGGACACAAACTAGGGTTAAGTCTGAATCTAAATGCCATTGAAAATTTACGATTTTGGTGTCAATTAAATCAAGTGAGCTGTACGGAACCTGCGTTATTCGATTTACTTGCCGAGCTTGGCTTGGTGGGCTTAGAAGATGTTCCCGTGAGTCAGCTTTCTGCTGGCCAGCAACGGCGTGTCGCGTTAGCCCGCTTGTGGTTGAAGACCGACGCTAAGATTTGGATTTTAGATGAACCCTTTACGGCCTTAGATGTCCAAGGTATTGCCTTGTTGCGAAACAAAATGATTCAACATTTGAGTGTGGGTGGGGCGATAATTATTACATCTCACCAAACCTTAGATGTGGATTACCCCACATCTGAATTGTTGTTGGAGTATCGTATATGACCTCCACACTGCTAGCGGTTTTCAAGCGTGACTTGGCCTTGGCGTTTCGTCAACGAGCTGAGCTATTGCAGCCAATGATGTTTTTTGTTTTGGTGATCAGCCTTTTTCCGTTAGGTGTTGGCCCAGGCCCTGAAATTCTGCAAAAGATTGGTCCAGGGGTTATCTGGGTGGCGGCTATCTTATCTTCCTTGTTAGGCATGGAACGGTTATTCCGAGACGATTTTCAGGACGGCACCCTTGAGCAGATAATGCTAAGTGGTGCACCTATGGCCCTAGTCTGTTTGGTGAAGGTGGCAGTGCATTGGTTGGCCAGCATTGTGCCGTTAATTTTATTGTCGCCACTGTTAGGGCTGTTTTTAAACCTGAGTTTAGAAATGTATTGGGCATTGCTGGCTACCTTATTGGTTGGTACCCCTTTACTTAGTTTGGTTGGCGCTGTAGCGGTTGGCTTGACGGTAGGGCTGCAAAAAGGCGGCGTGCTGCTGGCCCTGTTATTGTTACCGGTTTTTGTACCTTTACTGATATTTGCCACGGCGGCGGTAGATGCAGCCTCGTTACAAATATCCTATTCAGCCCATTTAGGCTTAATTGGAGCAATGTTATTATTCGCTCTTGCACTGGCTCCTATGGCCATTGCCTATGCATTAAAAGTGAGTCAAAGTTAATGTGGAAGTGGTTACATCCTTACGCTAAATCAGAGTCAACTTACAAACTCTGTCAAACCTTATTGCCATGGTTTTCAATCAGTGCAGCAATAACCCTAGTCATTGGCCTAATTTTAGGACTGATGTTTGCGCCAGCTGATTACCAACAAGGTGATTCTTTCCGGATTATCTATATCCATGTGCCTAGTGCTATTACCTCCATGAGTGCCTACGCGGCGATGGCTGTGGCTGCCCTTATCGGTTTGGTGTGGCAAATTCGTACGGCGTATATGGCGATGATTGCCATTGCTCCTGTCGGCGCGATGATGACCTTTATCGCTTTATTTACCGGGGCTGCATGGGGCAAACCTATGTGGGGCACATGGTGGGTATGGGATGCACGCCTAACCTCCGAACTGGTTCTGTTGTTTTTATATCTTGGGGTCATTTCCCTATACAAATCCTTCGATGACAAGGTACAGGCAGGCAAGGCTGCAGGTGTGATGTCCTTAGTGGGCGTTATTAATCTGCCGATTATCCATTTCTCCGTTGAATGGTGGAATACCTTGCATCAAGGGGCAACCATCAGCAAGTTTGATAAACCCTCTATTGCACCTGAGATGTTTTGGCCATTGATGGTCAATCTGTTGGCGGCAGTCTTATTAATTGGGGCAATCACCTTAAAGCGTTTGCAAAATGAGTTGTTACGTCGCGAAATACACCGTCCCTGGGCGGTAAAAACCTTATTGAAAGAGGGGAAATCATGACTTTTCAATTTGATTCTTGGCAAGCCTTTTGGGACATGGGTGGATATGGCTTCTACGTATGGTTGGCCTTTGGTGTTTCATTTGTAGCTGTTTTGTTGGTCGTTTACGAGAGCATTTGGGCTAAAAAGCAGCTCATTAAAGCCGTTAATGCGCAAATGGCGCGAAAAAAACGTATTAAACAAAATAAACAGAAAAAAGCGGCGGCAATAGCCGAACAAGAATCCCAATCGAATTCTGAAAAAGAAGGTGAATTATCGTGAACCCAAGACGTCAAAAACGTTTGTTTGGCATATTGGCAATTGTGCTTTTAGTGGCCGCTGCCGTATGGATGATGCTCAGTGCACTGAGTGAAAATATTGACCATTTTTATACTCCCTCTGAAATCATCGATGGTAAAGAAGGTATTAAACCAACCGTAGGTCAACGTCTGCGAATTGGTGGCATGGTTGTTCCTGGCAGTGTTCAACGTGATCAAGAAAGTTTGTCCGTGAGTTTTGATTTGGCCGATGTCGGTCCTATTGTGACGGTGCGCTACGCGGGGATTTTACCAGACCTATTCCGAGAAGGTCAGGGCATAGTGGCTACCGGCCGACTAACGGAAAATAACCTGATTGTGGCCGATGAAGTTTTAGCCAAACATGATGAAGAATATATGCCGCCAGAATTGGCTGAAAAAATGAAAGGCATTAAGCATGTGAAACCCGACAATTTACAATCAGAACCCAAATCTGGTTCTGGCTATTAGGATAAAAGAAACATGTTTGCAGAATTAGGACACTTTTCGCTGGTATTGGCCTTACTCATGTCAATGCTATTGTCTGTTTATCCAATGTGGGGCGCGTACAAAAACCAAGTCCAATATATGGCTCTTGCCAAACCATTGGCCATAGGTATGTTTTTGTTTACTGCTATTTCATTTGGCGCTCTGGTAAACGCGTTTTATACGGATGACTTCAGTGTTGCTTATGTGGCCAACCACTCAAATAGCTTGTTGCCTTGGTATTACAAGATTACCGCAGTATGGGGCGGCCACGAAGGTTCATTTTTATTGTGGATTTTGATCTTTTCAATTTGGACTGTTGGCGTTGCCGTATTAAGTAGAGGTATTCCTCAAGCCATGGTTGCCAGAGTACTGTCAATTTTGGGAATGGTAGCAATTGGCTTCTATTTATATTTATTACTTGCTTCTAACCCATTTGAGAGTCTTTTACCTTTTTATCCCGTGGATGGGCGAGACCTTAATCCTTTGTTGCAAGATTTTGGCATGATTATTCATCCTCCTATGTTGTATATGGGGTATGTAGGATTTGCCGTTGCTTTTGCTTTCGCTATATCGGCGCTTCTTTCTGGTCAGCTTGATTCTACATGGGCCCGCTGGTCCCGCCCTTGGACCTTAGCCGCATGGTGCTTTTTAACCTTGGGTCTTTCTTTGGGCTCGTGGTGGGCTTATTACGAATTAGGTTGGGGCGGCTGGTGGTTCTGGGATCCAGTTGAAAATGCAGCCCTTATGCCTTGGTTAGTGGGAACCGCGCTGGTACATAGTTTAGCGGTAACCGAAAAACGTAAAATATTTAAATCTTGGACAGTGCTTCTGGCTATATCTGCATTCTCTTTGAGTTTATTAGGTACCTTCTTAGTACGCTCTGGTGTGCTGGTTTCTGTGCATTCATTTGCCAGTGATCCCACTCGAGGTTTGTTCATTCTGGCTATTTTAGGTGTGGTTGTTGGTGGTTCGTTAGTCTTGTATGCCATCCGTGCACCTCAACTTAAAAGTATTGGGCGCTACGAATGGTTTTCCCGTGAAGTAATGCTAATTGGCAATAATTTGTTATTAACCGCCGCTACTATTGTGGTGTTAATGGGCACATTATTACCTTTGGTGCATAAAGAAATTGGCTTAGGTTCTATCTCGATAGGTGCGCCATTTTTTAACCAAATGTTCACTTATTTGATTGTGCCCTTCGTGTTACTGCTTGCCATGGGGCCACTGTCTCGCTGGAAAAAGCAGTCAGCTAAAGCGATTCAAAAACAAATGTTAATTGGCTTTGTCATTAGTGTTTGTGCTGCCCTTCTTATTCAGGCTAGTTACAACCAAATGACCTATATGGCGACTTTGGGATCAATTTTAAGTGTGTGGATTTTGGTTTCAACCCTGCAAGAAATCATGCAGAGAGTGGCTAAGGAAAATAACAAAACCAGCTCTTCAACAACTTGGCAACGATTACGTCGTTTAACACCAAGTCATTGGGGAATGGTGTTGGGACATTTAGGGTTTGCGGTAACTTTGATCGGTATTACCCTCGTGAGTAATTACGATCAGGAAAAAGATGTGCGCATGCGCACTGGAGATGTGGTTGAAATTAGTGGATACGTTTTCCAGTTTAACGGTGTCAGAGAGTTAACAGGCCCGAACTATTACGGTCATGTGGGTATCGTCGATGTGTATACGGATACAACGTTAACTGAAAAAATCACTCATCTTGAAGCTGAAAAACGGTTTTATCCTGTGCAGCGTTCGAGTATGACCGAAGCTGGAATTGATAGTGGTATTTCCAGAGATTTATTCATGGCATTAGGTGAACAGCTAAATGACGGTGCATGGGCGGTGAGAATTTATGTCAAACCATTCGTAAATTGGATTTGGGCCGGTTCTATTATTATGGCGTTAGGTGGATTGTTGTCGATATCCGATAAACGTTATCGTATGGCTAAAGTGGCCAAAGTTAAGCAGCGCCTAAGTGGCGAGCAAACAGCTACGGCAACTAGCTCTGACGTGTTAGCAACCAAAGCACAAGGACAAGCATGAAAAAGGCCTCTTTATTTTTAATACCAATAACCTTATTTGTGTTGTTATCGGTTTTTTTATACAAAGGTTTGTATGGCGATCCTAGGCAACTAGATTCCACGGTATTAAACAAACCCGCACCTAACTTTGCTTTGCCTGATCTGATGCAGCCGGATGTGATCTACGATCCATCCATATTTGCAGGCCAAGTGACCTTGATGAACGTGTGGGGTGTGTGGTGCGTGACCTGTGCTGTTGAACTCCCTTATTTAACTGAATTGAGTCAACAGGGGGTGCGTATTATTGGTCTGTATTACGACCAAGATACCGACCCAGATTTTGGGATTAAAAGTATTCCCACCATTCAAAAAGAAGTGGCTGCTAAGTTGGCGCAACTGGGCAACCCTTATGAGTTTAATGTGTTCGATGTAAAACGAGATTATTCCTTGGACCTAGGGGTTACTGGTGCACCAGAAACCTTCCTAATTGATAAGCAGGGTGTGATTAGAATGCATCATATTGGTGATATTAACACTCGGGTTTGGCGAACTAAAATTGCACCTTTATACAACGAGTTAATAGCCCAATGAAAAAATTAATCCTGTTATTCGTGTTGTTTACCAGCCCACTTTGGGCGTTGGAAGAAGCCTATACCTTCGATGATCCGGTAAAACAAAAAATGTTTTTGGACTTGACCGAAGAACTGCGTTGTCCTCAATGTCAGAATCAAAATATTGCTGATTCTGATGCCATGATTGCCCATGATTTGCGCCGCAAAGTTTACGAATTACTGAACGAAGGCAAAAGTAGAGAAGAAATTGTTGATTTCATGAAGTCTCGTTATGGTGACTTTGTATCCTATCAGCCGCCAGTAACACCGTTGACCATTTGGTTGTGGTTACTACCGGTTATTTTTGTCATCGGTGCTGCTTGGTTCGTTTTTACTCAACGTAAAAAGCAAGTGAATGATTTTGATGAAGATGTGCTAGCAAAGGCAGATTCGTTATTGGAGAAAGAAAATGACTAGTTATTGGCTGGGTTTTGCCATGTTGTCGGCCATTGCTGTGGGAATTTTAGTTGTTCCTTGGTTACTTAAACGCAATCGACATAACCAAGATGTGTTGACCAACACCCAAATTATTAAACAGCGGATGCAAGAGCTAAGTCGTGAAGTGGATGAAGGCTTAATCTCGTCTGATGATAAAGACATTGCAATTAAAGAACTAAAACTAGCCTTAGTGGATGAAACTGTTGCCAGTACAGAACAACAACAAGCCGCTTCTTGGCCGTTGTTTTTAGGTATTAGCGTTAGTGTGGTGTTGTGTGCCATTTTGTATTACAAAAGCAACGAAGTGGCGGATTTACAACATTGGGAAGGGGTTAAACAGCAGTCTTCTGAATTGGCTAAACGGATCGTTATTGAAGGGGACTCCAGTGTCACCTTAGATGAGTTAAATGATTTCAGTTTGGCCATGCGCAGCAAACTTGTTGGCGCACCTGATGATTATATTGGCTGGTTGTTATTAGGCAGATTACATGCTTCGTTAAATCGCCTAGAGTCTGCTTTACAAGCCTTTGAAAAAGCGTATTTATTAGCACCAGAACACAGTGGTGTACTATCTAGTTATACACAAACTTTGGTTATGACAGGTGAAGAGAATTATATTCGCAAAGCGCAACGATTGTTAAAATCAATGGTCCAGAGTAACCCACAAGATATGAATGCTATCGGCATGCTAGCGGTGGCATCTACTCAGTTGGGGGATACACAACAAGCACTGAGTAGCTGGCAACAATTGAAGTTAATTTTACCCGCTGATGATGCAATGATCGCAGAGGTGGACAAGCGTATTGAACAACTTAGTCCTGGGGCGGTTGCACCTCAAGTTGATGAACCTATCGAGGTTACAGACGCGGATACCTCGGTATTAATTACTGTATCAATATCCGATGAACTTGCGGCTAAAATACCAAAAGATGCGTTTATCTTTGTGTTTGCACAAGATGCCAAAGGTTCAGTAAGAATGCCAGCCGCGGTGGTCAAAAATCGATTGTCTGACTTACCGCTACAAGTAAAATTGTCTGATGAGAATGCAATGTTACCGAGTTTTAAATTATCTCAGCTAGAAAGTGCGAGGCTGGTGGCACGAATCTCCCTAGATGAAAATGTGGCCCAAGCTAAAGGCGAACTGCAAGGCGAAGTGACAGTGACACTGCAAGCAGGTAATCAAATCACTCAGTCAATAGTTATCGATAAGGAAGTGATGTAATGAAAGCAAAAATTTACTTGCTATTAATTGCAGCATTTGTGCTTGGCGGCTGTGCTTCTCAGCAAGCTGTTAATGGACAAGTTCAAGAGGTTGAATATAACGATCCCCGTGATTCAGTGGAAGGGTTTAACCGTGCTATGTGGGATTTCAACTACGACGTACTTGATGCCTATATTTTGCGACCTACAGCCGTGGTTTACGTTGATTATGTTCCCCAACCTGCCCGACAAGGTTTGCACAACGCCGCTTTGAATTTAGAAGAACCTTCCAACTCGGTGAATAACTTATTGCAAGGTAAAGTTGGCGGAAGTTTAGCTAGTTTAGGACGATTTGTGCTCAATTCAACTGTGGGAATCCTAGGCATATTTGATGTGGCCAAGGAAATTGGCTTAGAAAGGCAAGAAGAAGAGTTTGGAGAAGTGTTAGGTAAGTATGGCGTTGGTACGGGTACCTACCTAATGTTGCCAGCCTACGGCCCTACAGATCTTCGTTCTTTGACCGGTGACTTTGTGGATTCATCCTATTTTCCACTGCAAGATCTGTCATTTTACGTAGCGGCGGTGCGAACTGGTATTAAAGTGCTTGAAGCCCGTGCTCAACTGATGGAACAAGAAGGGCAACTGGATCAATCACTCGATCCCTATGCCTTCGTGAAAAATGCTTATTTCCAAAACCTCGAGTTTCGTGTCACCGATGGAGAGGTACCGCAATCTGATTTGAATACTGATCCGGAAGAAGAAAGCGAAAACTTTGAAGACTTTTTAGACGACCTTTAGGGTCGTCTGTTTATCGAGAGGGCTACCCTTGCTAACGTGTGCAAGTCATGCTGCTATTGGCGTGTTTGATTCAGGTGTCGGTGGTTTATCCATCGCTGCAGCAATTCGCCAACTATTACCCCATGAAAATATCATTTACGTTGCCGATAGTGCCAATGCTCCCTATGGCGGTAAGCCTGAACAGATGGTTTTACAGCGCTGTCAGGCCATTGTCGAGTTTTTAATGGCCCAACAGGTGAAACTAATAGTTGTGGCCTGTAACACTGCAACCTTAACCTGTATCGCCAAGTTACGTGCACTTTATCCCATTGAATTTGTTGGTGTTGAACCTGGTATTAAACCCGCGCTAAATGCTAGCCAAACAGGCACCATTGGCGTGTTAGCCACCCATAACACCATCAAAAGCCAGCAATATCAGCAATTAGTGGCAAGATTGAAAACCCAAAATACGGTGCTGTCTCAAGCTTGTCATGGTCTAGTGGAAAAGATTGAAGCAGGGGAGTTTGATTCACCCGCAACCCAAACATTAATTAAACAATATGTGTTGCCTCTAATCACCCAAGGCGCGGATCAAATCGTCTTAGGTTGTACTCATTACGGTTTTTTAAGTCGGCAAATTCGCGGTATTGCTGGTGAAAATACACAGCTAGTAAATACCAGTGATGCCATCGCTCGCCAAACCTTGGCAGTGTTAACTCGCAATGAAATGCTAAACAGCAGCCAACCACAAGGGCAAACCAAGTTATTTTCCAGCCGCTGTAATCCAGACTTTTTGGCTGTATCTAAGCTGTTGTGGCCTAATGAAATTCAACAGGCTCATGAATTTCCACACTAGCTTGAGTTGTTGGGATATAGTAACCCTGTTTCCTCGGTTCGGTGTGTCAATATGCGCATGATATTTGCGGTTATTTTTAGTTATTTGCTGTCGGCCTGTGCCAGTCAGAACACTCCATACCAAGGCGAAAACTTGGTCATCCCCTCTATTCAAGTACTCAAGTCTTGGCAATTATTTCAAAAACAAGACGACACTTATCGTTCTAACATGTGGCAAAAAAAAGGACAGCGTTGGGCCGATACCTTTGCCGTCAGTATTTATGCTCAACACCAAGAAAATCTGCAACAAAAACGTACTGAACTAGATGCGCCAGGCAAATCCCACTGCCAGGCATTCCAATCCATCGATATGCAACACCCTAAAATACAGAATGTAGCATATGAATATTGGCAAACCCGCTGTGAAGTGAATGGCAAAGTTGTCGCCCGGATGATGCATTTAATGATCCAAGGGCAAGAAAGCTTTTACCATATCCAAAAGGTCTGGGCATTTGATGTGCAAGAGCCGGAGTTTTTGTTTTGGAAAGAGCAAATGGATGACACTTTTTTATGTAATTTAGGAGCAAGTAAGCACACTTGCCCCATGGAGTAGAATCACTAAGTTAGCTCAACAACAGCATCGAATTTATAACTTCAAACCGAGGCAAGCTTCAGTGGATTTAATTGTTGTCATCCACGGGATTAGCGGAGCAGTGTTTAGCAATAAATTGCGCTTGGCTAGGCATATAATCTACCGATTGTTCGATAACACTTTTGACGTTTTCCATTCGTTTGTGGATTTGTTCTTCGCTAAGTACGTCAACCATTGGATGATAACCTTCGGGCATAATACCTTGTCCAACCATTACACTTAACCAGCTTGTTTGATTAAACAATTCTTCATCCTCGCGGAATATGCGTCCATTTGCTTTAAATAAATCTATTTTCCGTTGCAGGTATTCGGGAATTTCCATATTGCGTACGTAATCCCAAAACGGCGTATCGTCTCTTTCTGTGACTTTGTAATGTAAAATAATAAAGTCGCGAATACGTTCCATTTCCAAAGCCGCCTGTTGGTTATAGGTATCAATGTCGGATTGAAAAAATTGTTTTGAAGGGAATAAACTCATCAGCCGAGAAATGCCGCTTTGAACCAAATGGATAGCGGTTGATTCTAGAGGTTCAATAAAACCGCCAGCCAAACCTATTGCTACACAGTTTTTGTTCCAGAATTTTTTTCGCATACCGGTTTTAAATCGAATTATACGAGGATCGGTTAATGGCTCTCCTTCTATTCCTTCTAGCAGTATCTTTTCGGCTTCTTCATCGCTCATAAATTTAGACGAATAGACATGCCCATTGCCAACGCGATGTTGCAGGGGAATACGCCATTGCCAACCCGCTTCTTGTGCAGTAGAGCGGGTATATGGCACTGGTGCTTCCGTGGTTTTACTTTGCACAGCAACTGCACGGTCACAGGGCAACCAATGACTCCAATCTTCATAGCCAGTATGCAGTGCTTGTTCAATTAGTATGCCTCGAAAGCCACTACAATCTATAAATAACTCACCTTCGACTACTTCACCATTGTCTAATACTAGGCTTTCTATAAAACCATCACTGTTACGCAAATTCACGTTCGTTACTTTGGCATCAGTGCGTTTTACACCGTGTTTTTCAGCAATTTCACGCAAATATTTTACGTATAAGTTTGCATCAAAATGAAAGGCATATGCGATATTGTTTAATGGCGAGTTGGGGGTGTTGATTGAACGCATCATCTTGCCTGATTTGGCGGCGACACTGTTAAACGAATAATCTTGTAAATCACCAGCTTTACCGAGTTTTGACATCTTTAACCAAAATTGATGAAACTCGACCCCTTCAAAATTCAGCCCTATAGTGCCAAATGGATGCATATAGCGATGATCTAATTTTTTCCAATTAACAAACTCAATACCATGTTTGAAGGTTGCTTGGGTTTTTCTAACGAATTCATCCTCGTCTAATCCAAGCAGATCATTGAACAGTTTAATTTGCGGAATCGTTGCCTCGCCGACACCGACATTAGAAATATCACTGGACTCTATTAAGCGAATATTCATGCCGTCTTGGCGCAACAAGGTGCCTAAGGCTGCCGCAGTCATCCAGCCTGATGTGCCTCCACCGACGATGACAATATTTTTAATTAGGTGCTCGCTCATATGCTTTTCCTAGTTTATAAATACACACAGCTACTCGGGTTCTGTAGATCTGTTATTTAACGTTGCTCTATGGGCCATAATGCAAAGTGGCAACTATTCTATCTGAGTAGGCCATTTAATAAACGTCGGTGTTTCAATGTGACTCACAACGTTAATTTAAAATATATGCGCCCCTTGTGTGAGGCGCATATATGTTGCAATTTTCTTTAGTAGTTTACTAGTTTAGAAGTTGGCTCTAACTACAAAAGAGAATCGTCTATCATTTACAAACCAAGAACGTCCGGTTCGAGTGCCTGCATCGTCAATCTGCATGGTTGTTTTTGTGACAGTATCTAACAAGTTTACTGCTTGAATTCCCATCTTAATATTGTCAGTTACATTGTAAAAAATAGAACCATCAAGGAAACCCGCACTTTCATTATAAATGGGTCTATAGGGGGCAATAACGTCTCTAGCGGTTAACAGATATGCAGAACGCCAGTTATAAGCCAAGCGCGCCGACAAGTCATTCTTTTCATAGGTCAACACTAAATTAGCAGTGTGTTTCGATTGACCTTCAAGGGGCAGTGACTCAAATGCGGCTTCTGCTGGCCCATCTTTAGGTTGGCCGTCAGGTTCAGTCTCGAAGGTATTACTATTGGGTACGCCTTCTGCTTCAATATAAGTGTAGTTAGCCTGTACGCCTAACCCATCAAAAGGAGCGGGTAAAAAATCGAAAAATTGCGAGTAGGCAAATTCAATTCCTTGCATAGTACCTTCATCGGTATTTAGGGGCTTTTGCACTCTCACCGTATTGGTAACCCCATTGTTGGTGTACTGCTCATCAACAGCCCCGGTAACAAAGAAGTTACTTAAATCTTTGTGGAATATGGTTGTGGTTAAAGAGTTTGAAGGACTAAAGTACCATTCCAAGGAAAGGTCATATTGAATTGACTCCATGGGAGCCAAATAAGGGTTTCCAGAGTTACCTTCCCAAGTAGTCACATCGGCACTGTTAATGATTGCTACACCACCGGGTTCTGCAGGTTCTGTTCGGTCAGTAACAAAGATACCATCCTGCACATTTACGTAGTTTTTCAAGTTGCCCGTGTCTGGGTAGGCAATGGCTTTAGAGACAGCAAAACGTGCGATTAAATCGTCGTCTAACTCTACTTTTATGTTAAAACTAGGCAGAATAAAGTCGTCTTTATAAACATCGTTAAGTACCGCTGTACCATAGTTACCAAAGGCACGATCATCAGCCGGTAAATAATTCAAGCGGTCGGAAGTGTCCGTTGGATCATTGGGAATTAGGTTCGGAAAGGTTACCGCGCCATCGGTTTCCCGTTTTACTTCAATGTAACGAACACCAAAGTTACCGGTAAATGGGAACCTAAGCTCATCATATTCAAAATCAAATCGAACATAAGCAGCTTTATTTGTTTCCACAAAAGTATTCGACTCAGCCGGTCTAAAAGGCCCGTCTAATTGTTCATACGTGGGGTTACCATCGGCATCAACACCGTTTTGTATTTGTCGTTCAGACAAAGGCTCCCAATCAGAGGCAATATCCGCAAGCCTACTTCCCCAATTCGCATAGTCTTGGACTAACGCTATTGATGGGTGCAACGTTGTGCCACCAGGCACTATGACATTGTCTCCACGATGATGATTGTCCCAACTAACTTGCTGCACTTCGTCAACTAAACTCGCGGTGGCAGGCAAATCAAGCCAAGCCGCAGCATACCCATCACCATCGGTGTCATTACTAAATATTGCTCCCAATGATTGCCAGTTATAGGCCGAAAAGCGCACGGTTTGTTCGCGCTGTGAGTAACGAACACCCGCTTTTACCGAGGAGAGAAAGCCGCTAGCAAAGATATGTTTAGTATCGTATCTAAAGGCCACCGAATCTCCTTCACTACGCTCGTAATGATCCATTGCCGAGCGCCAATAATATGAAGATTTTGTTTGGAAAAAAGCAGGGTTACTTTCCTGTCCATTTCCACCAGGATGGCCGTTCCACGGTTCCAGAAGTTCAATTTGCGGTATATCGCCCTTTAAGTTCAAACTCATATTGGCTTGAGTGCCTAAATACAGCGTGACATCGTCATCTTTGGTAGTTGCATCAATATATTGAACGTCAAACTCATGGGACCAGGTATCATTAGGTCTAAACTTCACGTTGAAAGCGTAGTCATCAACAATGGTTCGTTGTTCTTTGGTGCGAGTTGTTGATTGATAGGTATTTCCGAATTGTGGCACTGCTGGGTTTCCCCAATCGGCAGCCGTAGGGACACGTTGCTGATCATTGCCATTTGAACGCCAACCACCATCACGTTGGTCGGTAATTGTGCCATTAATGAAAGTACCACTATCGTCAAACTCATAGGAAGGTGTGCCGTCTAAAGGATAAGTGTCACGTCTCAGGCCGTCGGCTTCCGCCCCGTTATTTAGGTCGGTTTGATAACTAAAGGTATTTTCTGTCCAAGCTAAGGTCGCATCGGAACGCATAAATTGGCCAGTGATAAGAGTCCGTCGATCGGGGCTTTCCCATTGAGCAGCCAGAGCAAGCCCTTGTCTTTCACGGTTGATATTGTTTTTCCCAAAGTTTCCGCCATTAGGAGCAAGAACCGTTTGTCCTTCAACTAAATCATCGCGGGTTAAAAATACTTCAGATTGCATACTGTGGGAAAGGCTTTCTAATTCAGACGTAGCGATGTTGACGAGGAATCCAAATTTCCCTGCATCTGTTTTCCAACTATCACTAAACATAGCAGAGGCGCTTGGCGTGGTTTCTTCTATAAGATCACTGTAGGTAAGATCTGCAGAGACTGCGACAATACGTTCTTCTGAATCAAATGGCAGGCGGGTATGCAGGCTGACAGTACCACCAATTCCGCCCTCAATTAAATCCGCACTTTGATTTTTATAGACTTGTACCGACCCCATTAATTCAGGGGGAACATCTTGGAAACTAAGTCCTCGACCCGAGTTGGCAGTAAATGAGTCTCGTCCATTAAATTCACTGCGCGTGGCCGACATACCGCGGATCACTGCTCCACTGCCTTCCACACCAAAGTGATCAGGATCATTGGCTGCGGCAAAGCGTTCAATTGAAATGCCCGGGATGCGCTGCATCGCTTCAAGCACGCTGCGGTCTGGAAGTGCACCAATATCTGATGCGGTGATAGCGTCTACGAAAGTGTCAGCTTCTCGTTTTAATTCTTGCGCTTGAATGACACTAGAGCGTACACCTCGGACGCTGATAATTTCGACATCGGCGTCTTCCACCGTGCTATTAGGCTGTGTTTGTTGTGCAAAATTTTGACTACTAAATCCCATTATTGCTAATGCAATCATGGATTTATTGAATTTTGGTATACTCTTACGTTTTAGTTCGGCTAAATGGTTTTTATGCTTCACGGTTAAACTCCAAGTTCGTATGTCTATTTATGGTTATCATTTTTAATTGTGTTTAATCGGTAATTTAATTACCGCAAGCAGCCCAATTAATGCCGCCTTAAAAAGGGACTAAAATGATTTTTTCGGGCAAACGTCAGTGAGCTAATCTGGACGATTGAAACCGTCTAAGCTAAAAATGACGTTACCCAAAGAATCTGGTTTTTTAGTTATTGCTCGCTGTAGTGAAAGTAATCAAAATCAGCAGGACATTGCTGGCCTGACACATCCTGACAAGCCATGCCTACAAACCCACCGGTGAAATGCGCCCCGTCGCCGCCACCTGCTTCGTCAGAAATAATGCTGTAGTCGAGGTTAACTGGCAGTTTTGTCCAATGAATTTCGTCAACTGAGAAGGAGAAGTTGAGGAGGTGGTGGTCGACATCTGCTCGCAAATATACGGGCCCTTGCTTAGGTAGCAAGAAACGTTTACCGGTTATAAATGCCTCGGTATGCCCCTCGCGAAGACCAAAGGTTAGGGTCAAGTCTTGACTGCCTAAACAACTCATTACATCGACAAAACGGTTCCCCTCATCGTCAATGGAAACATAGCAGTAGTGAAATTTATTGCTGTTGTAGTAACAAATCAGTCCAGCGGTTTGCTGAAAATTGGTGGGGGAGAACTCCATTGCAGTTTGTGCTGAATATTTGAAAGCCTCTTGTCTACGAGCGACTAAAGCATGTTCGTATAATGAACCTATGGATTCTCTTCCAATTAAGCGTAAATAACCTGAACGAGCAGTTAAACTGAACAAACGCTCGGGGTTAGGGGTGCGTAACCATTGGAATTCTGTTGGTAATTCTGCTGTATCAAAGTTGTGGGTGCGTTGCGCTGCAGGCCAAGGGTGTTCGGGGAGGTCTGGCGCCGGAACTTGCAACTCAGGTAAACCATCGGCAAGGGCATTTTCGACCCTTAGCCAGTTATCATCAGTCCAATAGGTTTTCTGCAATCCTGTTTCACGACCCAAGGGGCAACGACGCTCTCCTAGCAAGGGACGGCCACATAAATGCACGAGGTAGGTTTCGCCATTAGACGTTTCAAACAAGTCACCATGTCCGGTGCGTTGTAGTGGCAAATCTTGATTATCTTTAGCGGTTAATAAGTACCCATAAGGGTCTAGCTCATAAGGTCCATCAATATTTTTTGAACGTGCCATGGTCATTGCATGGGTATAAAACGTGCCGCCTTCAGCGGTTAATAAGTAGTAATAACCATTTCGTTTATACAAGTGCGGAGCTTCTGTGCAAGCCAGTTTACTACCAGCAAATATATTCTTGATTTCACCCACTAACTTTTTGGTTTCAGGACAATACTGTTGTAATAAAATGCCGCCGAACCTATTTTTTTCCCGGCGGTGATCCCACACCATGTTAACGAACCACTTTTTGCCGTCATCATCATGAAATAGAGAAGGATCGAAACCGCTCGAATTCATGTAAATGGGGTCACTCCATTCACCATCTATGGTTTCACAGGTGGTTAGATAATTATGGGCGTCTTTAAAATCGCCATTGAATCGTTTTACGTCTGTATAAATTAAATAAAATAGTCCGTCATGATAGCTAAGACAGGGGGCCCACACTCCGCAGGAATCTGGCTCTCCACGCAAGTCCAACAAAGCTTCTCGATTTAGTGGACGGCTAACTAATCGCCAGTTCTTGAGATCTTTTGAGTGGTGAATTTGCACTCCCGGATACCATTCAAAAGTGGAGGTCGCGATGTAAAAGTCATCATCCACTGCAACAATACTCGGATCTGGGTTGAAACCAGGCAGTATTGGGTTTTGTATCATTGGTCGAGTAGGGGTAGTCATTCTTACGCTTCCTTAAAATCACGTGTAAGTTTGTAGAATTTCATGCATGCAAACACCACAATACCGGCAATAACGGAGCTTGCTGAGTACAAGAAGAGGATGCCGTTCAATGCCGATTCGCTTTGGTCTATGTTGGGTTGATAGCCAGACGTTGCGAGTATCCAGCCAGTAAATGCACCGCCTAGGGCGATGCCCAATTTGATCATCAATAGGTGGCCGGAAAACGCCATGGCCATGGCACTTTGACCTAATTTTTTAGCTCCATAGTCGACGGTGTCGGGTACGGCAGAAAATAACAGGGGGGTAAATATCATGTGGACGAAATTGGCTAATATCGTAAATACCAACGCGATCTCCATTCCATCCCGAGGGACAAAAAACAAGGCTCCATTGGCAATCACTATGGCTAATGCGCAAGTGCGCATAAGAGCAACTTTACAGAATCGTTTTACCAGCCAATTAGCACTTAGTGCGCCAGCAATGCCTGCAACCATGCCGCTGGTCATGAATAGTGTAATGAGTGACTCTTGTTGCAAATAATATTGCACATAAAACGGCGTAGTCGCGCCTCGCATTGCCACGCTAATAAGTAGCAACAGACTTACAATTGCAATGATTCGCCATTGATCATTTTGCAGCATTTTGGCGAAGTCTAGCCAAATGCCTTTAAGAATATGATTGGTTGGGGACGTGGGCATTTCGACACGTTCTTTAGTCAAAGAAAAGCAGCCGACAAAACATAATACGGCAACAATGGATAAGGTCGCCATCGCCATTTGAAAGCCATATTGCTCGTTACCTTGACCAAAGTACTCAACTAAGGGCAGTACACTGGCTGTAACAATTGCGCCACCTACCATGGCTAATGCAAATCGATAGGATTGGACGGAAGCGCGCTCAGTTGGAGATGCCGTCATGACGCCACCTAGAGCTGAATAAGGAATATTGATTGCGGTGTAAACTGTCATCAACAACGTATAGCTAATGTAAGCGTATACGAGCTTACCCGTATCACCCAAATCGGGTGTCGAAAAAGCCACAATTGCCAACAAACCATATGGAATAGCGAACCACAATAAATAGGGACGATATTTGCCCCATCTTGTATTGGTTCTGTCTGCAATTCCGCCCATAACGGGATCTGTAAAGGCATCAAATATTCTAACTACTAAGAATAACGTACCCACTGCTGCTGCAGATATTCCAAATACATCCGTATAGAAATACAGCAAAAATCCCATGACTACTTGGAAGACGATGTTACTTGCTGCATCGCCCAGACCATAGCCAATTTTTTCAGTAACGCTTACCTTCTCCATCGTATATTTACCTTAAATTATCGATATTGATTAGCTAGGGCCACTAAATCTTTTACAAAAGCTTTAGCTTGATAGTCTCGATTAAACAGCAGCGGATAGTCTGTTCGCCCTTGCATAGGCCAGTTATTGCGCCAGGTATCATTGTCAGAAACGCCCCAGAATGTGACTCTATCGATATGCTCTTGGTAGCGTAAAAACAGAGTGAATAGGTCCTGATAGGCGTCAGCTAATTTAAGATTGGATGATTTTGAAATGCCATTTACATATGGGTTGAATTCATCTTCAAGAGCAAAATTCAATGAGATATCTGCACCCATATTTTTTTCGTCGGGAAATTTAAGAACAGAAATATCTAGCTCCGTAATCATCATTGATAAACCCGTTTCAGCGACTTTTTGAATACTGTTTTCTAGCTGTTTAAGAGGGGGCTCTAATCCGTAATGACCTTGCTCGCCAATTCCGTCAATACGAATGCCTTTGGCTTTAAGACGTTTGGCCAATGCTATTACACTGTCCATTTTTTCGGCTTTATATAAGTTGTAATCATTGTAATAAAGCTGCGCATTTGGCGCGGCTTGGTGGGCATATTCGAACGCTTTTTCAATAAAGTCTGGACCAATGATGCGTGACCATTTTGAGTCTCTTAAAGAACCGTCTTCGTTGAACGCTTCGTTCACCACGTCCCAGCCTTTGATATCGTTTTTATAGCGACCTGCTAGGGCGAATATATGGGTTTTCATTCTCGACAGTAGAGCCTTACGACTGATGGGCTTGCCAAATTCGTCTTCGAATACCCAATCTGGCGTTTGTTGATGCCAAACTAAGGTATGGCCAATGATGTCTTTGTTGCTGGCTTTAGCATAGGCAACAAGGGCGTCTGCCGCTTCAAAAGTAAAGTGATTCAATTTAGGTTGAATACTCTCCCATTTCATATCATTTTCAGCGGTGAGGGTGTTGAAATGCTGATCAATAATTGCCACCGACTGGTGGTCCTGACCGTTTGCTTGCTGGGTATTGATTGCCACGCCAACATTGAAGTAAGCAGAAAAAGCTTGCTGTAGTGAAAAGTCTGATGCCAGGTTGGCCTTCGTACTATTTGAGTTGGAATGGGTGCATCCAGATACGCAGCCGAGTCCAAAGATTAAAAGTGTCGTCGCTAAAATAAGTTTCATTACTCACCGAAAATTGATAACAAAATGTTAGCGCTAACAATATTTTGTCACATTCGGTTTGTCAATTATAATTTTACGTTAATTTAACATTATTTTTACTTGAATCTCGTAGCTGCACTTGATATTCCAGTACATGACGCATGTTGGAAGCTTTAAGAGTTTTATCTGTTTTAGGGGTCGTTAGGATATCGATGGCCAGTTCAGCCATCTCTTCTAGGGGTTGAGTAACTGTTGATATGTTTGGCCATATGGTGGTGGCAAGTTCAGTGTCATCAAAGCCGACAATAGAAACATCTTCTGGTACATCTAAATGTTTCATGTGTGCAACGGAAACAACGGCTGCAGCCATTTCATCATTTGCTGCAAATATTGCGTCGGGTTTGTTAGGTAACTCAAGTAATCGTTTGGCTGCGTCTAAGGCAGATTTATAAGTGAAATCTCCTTGCTCAATGTACTCTGGAGGCATCATTTTTTGATTTGACCGTAATGCGTCTAAATACCCTTGATAACGCATTCTACTTGCGCCTTGATTTGGGCTACCAATGATATGTGCAATTCGAGAGTGGCCGCTTAAAATAAGCTGTTCAGTGATATCGAATGCCGCTTGATAGTCATCGATACAAATGTAAGGACTTGCGGTTAAATTGATGTCAGGAGCAATACGTACAAAGTCGATATTCGCACTTTCTACTAAGTCGACAACCTCAGGTATATTGCTAACAGGGGGTAGTAAAATCAATCCATCTACCTTAGTGACTTCAATTAGATCTTTTATTGTTGCTAAGGTTTTATCACGGTTACCTGTGGTCTCATCCAAAATAATATGATAGCCCGTTGTTCGGCACTTCCGCAGTCCGCCAACTAAAAATTTGCTAACGTATGATGAGTTAGCGTACTCACAGACTAAGCCAATAAAATAAGATTTAGAACTAGCTAGATGTCGAGCCGCTATATTGGGCTTATATTGCATTTCCTTGGCAATTTTACTTACTTTTTCTCGGGTTTTTGCTCCTACTTTAGGGTCGTTGTTCATTACCCTAGAGACTGTCATCATTGAGACGCCAGCTTTATCCGCGATATCTTGTAGCTTAACCTTAGACATGTATTTCTAGCCGTTTTGTTAACAGAATAATTTCCAATTTGTGTAGTCTACTGCATCACAAAGAATAATCCTAAATGTTAATTAACATTTTTTTCTGTGTTTTAGTTATGATTTGTAACAAGGTGATTTTAAATCAGCCGCCAACCTCGCTAGCGTGCTTAATCTAGGCAAAGAATAAATACATGCAAGTTTGAGGTTAATTTGTGTTTTGCAGGTTAACCCTTTTAGCGGGTCTTTTAAGAACAAAACATAATCGTATTTTATTACACAGAATCGCAACCTTGTTGCCCTTATGAAGCTTTAAGCGTTCAATAATACGTTTAATGATGCGTTCAATGATGACAGGACAGGAAAGCTTTTATCATATCTAAAAGCTGTAGAGATTTGATGTACTAGCGCCGCAGTTTTTATATTGGAAAGAGCAAATTGACGATAGTTTTTTATCTAATTTTGGGGGCAAGTATTCACACTTGCCCCCCTAGAATTAAGTTTCAGCTTTGTTTAATCCCTTTATTCGCCAAAAGCACCAGCTGCACCGGGGAAGACAACTGGGCTTTCAAATCCTTCTTTGTTAACGCTGCTGACACCAAAAAAGTAGTTATCAATAACCACATTTTCCAATGTAAATTCGGACACTTTGCCAACATATCGACTGAACTGCCATTGGGGGGCATCAGTGTATCGCCAGTAAATCTTATAACCTGCTAAATCTGGTGCCTGTTCAGGTGAAGCCATCTGCCAACTCAAGGTGGTACTAGGTTGCACTGCACCTTTAATTTCTACATTCGCTGGTGGAGTGGGGGCCCATGCCATACCTGCCAGTGACACTGCATTTAACGCGGTTAATTTGGCAGCATAAGCAAAATTAACTCCGTCAATGGTATCGCCAAACTTTATGCCATTTTCAGTGCGTAGATCTTGATGTTGACGATTGTAATTCTCGTTAGTTTCCATAATACGCACACCGGGATAACCCAGGTCATTAAATGGGCGATGGTGTCCGCCACGGGCAAAACGGTCTAAGCGATAGATCACCATGGTATCTAAATTGGGAATATAACGGTCGGCCATCCAGTCAATGTAACGGGCTAAATTACGACTTGGTGAATCCACTTCGCCACCAGTGAATCGTCGCGTTCGCGCTTCATCTTGGGTTTCCGTTTGACGGGTACCTTCTGCAAAAATACGTGCGCTGGTGTTATCAATAACACCATTTATACCTTCGATATTACCGATCATGTCGTTGTTTAGAACCGCTTTTATCCGCCACCCGCTTTGTTTGGCATGTTCGGCTAATATTTTGCCGCCAAATAACCCCTGCTCTTCTCCCGCCAGCGCAGCATAAACAATAGAACCATTAAATTGATATTTGGATAACACTCGGGCTGCTTCTAAGGTGCCGGCGATACCAGAGGCGTTATCATTGGCACCAGGGGAGTCAGAGGTTGAGTTCATTACATCCGAAACTCTAGAATCTATGTCGCCAGACATGATCACGTAGCGCCCAGGATCTGTTTGACCTCGTTGAATGGCAATAACACTTACCACCTCAGTAGCATCGGGGATACGTTTTTCACCACTTATGGTCCCTGATTGAAAATAAACCTGTAAACAACCACCACATTGGGCGGAAATCTTGTCAAATTCTGCCTTTATCCAGCGTCTTGCCGCGCCAATTCCTCGGGTATCTGATTGGGTCTCGGATAAGGTGTGACGGGTGCCAAAGTTTACTAAGGTAGTTATATGGTTTTCAATATTGTCAGCCGAAACTTGCGCCGCAATATCATGTAATTTCTGTTGATCTTGATAGTCCACTTTGTCTTGGGCATATGCACAAGGTAGGCTCGAAAAAATTAAACAGAAAACTAATCTAGAAAGGGTCATGTCAACCTCTTGTTATTTAATGTGCACGGTCACAAACGTCAACCGCTCATAGTCGTTAAGATAATTCTATCTATTTAAACCATAAACTGCTCTGAATGAAATCTTTTATCGTTGAACCGCTTAATTAATGGTGTCAAAAGGAATGATTAAGCCCGCCTAGGGGGTTAGTGATTGCCTAGTCTAGGCATAGAAAAACTACACTTAGGTTTGAAATTAATTCACGTTGCCAATAATAAAATATAGTTTTTGATTTCGAATTTCACGCTGGTTGATTGGTTAACTATCTGATTCCAATGTGGAATTTTAAGGTTTTTCAGTGGTGTTCAAAAGTGGTTCGGTCTTTGCTGTTTAACTCTATTAGAGAATCTTTTATGAACTAAACAGAATTAGTATTTTGACAATGGATGGACTTATGGCAGTGAATAACAAACCGAAAATTGCAGTTACCGGACCCAATAGCTCTGGTCTCACTGCGTGGCTATTTACTGCCTTAAACGTGCGTTTAGCGGGAGGAGTGCCGGTACGCGTCACGCCTGACAAATTTACTGGTCACATTGATTTTGATGGCGTCATCATTGGTGGCGGTTCCGATATTCATCCAGACAATTACACCAAACAAGCATTACCTAAAGTCGAACGTTCCATGTGGTTAAAAATCAAAGAAGCATTGGTGTATCCCATGGAGTTTCTAAGTCGATTCTCAACCGGTGAATACGACAAAGCCCGTGATGCCATGGAACAAGAATTTATCGACTACGCTATGGAGCACGATAAACCTATATTAGGGATCTGTCGCGGGCATCAACTTCTTAATGCAGAACTCGGTGGCAGCATGTACCAATCTACATTGCCACTGTTACAGGAAAAAATGCGGATCCGTAGTCCATTCCCCCGTAAAAAAGTGATTTACACCAAAGACAACACACTGATCAACGACATAGTGGGTGATGATCCTATTCGCGTAAATGCCATTCACTCCCAAGCCATCGCGGAGCCAGGAGACTCTTTGCAGGTAACCGCAAAGGAAAAAGCTGGCATCAATCAGGTTATAGAAAGTAAAGACAGTGACAACGTCTTGGGTGTGCAGTGGCATCCAGAGTATTTGTTTTATATGAAAACCCACAGAAGTATTTTTCAATGGTTAGTACAACAGGCGAAAAATAGTAAAAATAATAAGGAAGGGTGAGATGAAAAAACATAATGGGATTAAATTAGGGGTAATCGTTGCTATTTTGGCCGGTGTTGTTGCGGCGTATTTCTTAACACCTTTAGGGGAATATTTGAGTATAGATAAGATCACTGAACTAACCAGCAGTGTTCCGCAAAACCTTGTCACAGCGTTAGTTTTCTTGGGGATATTTTTTATAGGTGGGAGTTTATTGGTGCCTATTCCTCTGATGGCTTTTGCCGTGGGCTTGGTATTTAATATTTGGATTAGCTTGCTAATTTGTATCCCTGGATTTCTACTGGCAAGCCTCAGTGGTTATGGCGTCGGCAAATTCATGGGCGTTGAAGTATTTGGCCAAAAAGTGAGTAATAGCTTAGACAAAGTAAAAGATAAGATGGATGATAAAGGCGCTTGGGCAGTCCTTGCACTACGATTAGCACCAACACCGCCATTTACAGTAACCAGTATTATCGGTGGTTCTTTAAGCATTAATATTTGGAAATATGCGTTCGGTTCTACTGTGGGGATTATGCCCCTTGGTCTGAGTGCGGTATTCTTTGGAGAAGGTGCGCTGCAGATGATGAAAGACCCTTCAGGGTTAGCGGCTACCTCATTGGTTGCTGCAATTATTCTGTTTATTGTTTATCGTGTCATGGTAAATAAGCAGACCGAGCAGTAAAGCTCAGTAGTTAGATTAATTTTATATTTTGGAAGTCTATGATCCCACTGGTATTTCATCCTATTTATTCGATTCTAGATTTACCGGTGAGACACCGATTTCCGATTCAGAAGTACCAAGCTATTCATACCGCACTACGTCAGTTTGGGGTGCCAGAGGCTAGTTTCCATCAACCCCAAGCGGTTAATATCGAAAGCCTAAAGTCGGTTTTAAATCCCTTGTATGTGCAGCAGTTGACTACCGGCACCCTTGATCCTAAAGCCATGCGTCGCATTGGTTTCCCATGGTCTGAACAATTGATTGAACGAACTCTTACCGCCGTTGGAGGAACGATTTTAACCAGTCAACTTGCCTTACAGACCGGTAAAGCTATCAATTTAACCGGAGGTTACCATCATGCTTTTGCTAATTTTGGCTCAGGCTTTTGCATGGTAAACGACTTGTATCTCAGCGCCTTAAATATGTTGCAACAGCCCAATATCGATCGGATTTTGATCTTCGATTGTGATGTGCATCAAGGGGATGGGACTGCCAAATTGGCCGAACGAAACGCCAACGTTAAAACTGTTTCCATTCATGGCGAAAAGAACTTCCCTCACCGAAAACAAATCTCAGATTATGACTTTCCATTACCCAAAGGAACCACAGATGATGCCTATTTGGAGACTGTGGATTCAGCGTTAAATCTAGCTGTAAATATATTCCAACCCGATGCCGTTATTTATGATGCTGGGGTGGATGTCCATGAAGATGACGACTTAGGACATTTGTGCATGAGCACCGAGGGCGTATACGCCAGAGACAAATTAGTCCTCGATTTATGTGAACAAAAAGGCCTTCCCGTCGCAGCCGTTATTGGTGGTGGGTATCAGCGAGATATCGATGCCCTAGTCAAAGTGCATTTACAGTTGTTCAAAGCCGCAGGAGTTTATTGATTTCCCCCGAGGATAAACGCATCCATGATAATCGCGAATAAATCGCGGGGCTAAAGCACCCGCCTACAGGATAGGGAGGTTCAATTAACCCTTTGTAGCATGGGCTTTAGCCCATGGGGGTGCAGGATAAACGCATCCATAATAAGCGCGAATAAATCGCGGGGCTAAAGCACCCGCCTACAGGGGGGGGATGTTTAATTATCCCTCTGTAGCATGGGCTTTAGCCCATGGGTGTGCAGGATAAACGCGTCCATGATAAATCGCGAATAAATCGCGGGGCTAAAGCACCCGCCTACAGAATTGGGAGGTTCAATTATCCCTTTGTAGCATGGGCTTCAGCCCATGGGTGTGTAGGGTAAACGCGCAGGATAGGGAGGTTCAATTAACCCGTTGTAGCATGGGCTTTAGCCCATGGGTGTGCAGGATTATGCTAGATTGATGCGGCTAACTCTGCACCTTGTCTTATGGCTCGTTTAGCATCAAGTTCGGCGGCCACATCTGCACCACCAATAACATGGACAGTCATACCCGCAGCGACCAAACTCTCTTCTAATTCACGGAAGGGCAATTGACCGGCGCAGATGATAATATTATCGACTTCTAAAAGTTTAGGCTTATCGCCAACCTTGATATGAAAGCCTTGGTCGTCAATTTTTTCATAGCTTACTGAGTTGATCATGTTCACATTGTGATGGGCTAGGGATGTGCGGTGGATCCAGCCGGTAGTTTTACCTAAATTTGCGCCCACCTTTGTGTCTTTGCGTTGCAGTAAGTAGACCTCTTTGTCGGTTGGTGCAATCTGCGGGGGCATTAATGCCCCTGGATTGGAATAACTTTTGTCAATGCCCCAGTGAGTTAACCATTTATCTAAATCGGTGGTGAGATGTTCGTGTTCCACTAGGTATTCAGCCACGTCAAAGCCAATGCCACCCGCACCGACAATAGCCACCCGTTTGCCCACAGGTTTGTGGTCTCGCAACACATCTAAATAACTCATCACACTAGGATGTTCGATACCTGGAATGCTTAATTGCCGTGGTTTGATGCCAGTTGCCATGATGATTTCAGTAAAACCTTGTGCTGCTAACATTTGGGCATCTGCATTGGTGTTTAGATGCAAGTTCACACCTAAAACCTCGATTCTTCTTCCGTAATAACGCAAGGTTTCGTAAAACTCTTCTTTACCGGGAATTTGTTTAGCGTAGTTAAATTGGCCGCCTATTTCAGCGGATTTTTCAAACAGATGCACCTCATGTCCGCGCTCTGCGGCATAAGTAGCAAAAGCTAAACCTGCTGGCCCTGCACCTATGACCGCAAGTTTTTTAGGCTCTGCCACCGTTTTGAAAATAAGCTCTGTTTCATAACAAGCTTGAGGATTAACCAAGCAACTTGCGCGTTTTTGGGCAAACGCATGATCTAAGCAGGCCTGATTACACGCAATACAGGTATTAATTTGGTCTGATTCATTGCGCATGGCTTTGGCCACAAAGTCGGCGTCGGCTAAAAATGGTCTGGCCATGGATACCATATCGGCATCACCATGGGCTAACACTGACTCTGCCACTTCTGGGGTGTTAATGCGGTTCGTGGTGATAAGTGGGATCTCGACCTCGGATTTTAAGCGTTTTGTTACCCAAGTGAATGCGGCTCTGGGGACAGAAGTGGAAATTGTGGGTATTCGAGCCTCATGCCAGCCAATACCTGTATTGATTAAGGTTGCCCCGGCTTTTTCAATTTCCTTTGCCAAGTACACTACCTCTTCCCAGGGGGCGCCTCCCTCAACCAAATCTATCATTGATAATCGGTAAATAATGATAAAGTTTTCACCCACTTTTTGCCGCGTCTGCTTAACGGTTTCTATGGCTAAACGGGCTCTATTTTCTAAACTGCCGCCCCATTCATCATCTCGTTGATTTGTTCGTTGGCAAAAGAACTGATTAATCAAATAACCTTCTGAGCCCATAATTTCAACACCATCATAACCAGCAAATTGGGCGTACTTGGCACTGTTGGCGTAATCTTTAATGGTGTTATACACACCTTTGGTTGAAAGTGATCTGGGTTTAAAGGGGGAAATCGGCGCTTTTACCGCGGACGCAGAAACGTTTAATGGGTGATAACCATAACGCCCGGAATGCAATATCTGCATGCAAATCTTGCCGCCGTGGGCGTGCACCGCATTGGTGACTACCTTATGCTTTTTGGCGTGTCGACGGCTGCTCATTCGCCCTGCAAAAGGGGCCAACCAGCCAGCGATGTTAGGACTTACTCCCCCTGTAACTATTAATCCTACACCACCCTCAGCGCGTTTGGCGTAAAATGCAGCGAGCTTTTCAAATCCACCTTTTTCTTCTTCAAGACCGAGGTGCATTGAGCCCATTAAGGTGCGATTTTTTAAGGTCGTAAAACCAAGATCCAAAGGGCTTAATAAATGTGGAAATGCCGAGGGTATTGTCATATCTTTATCCTTAATTATTATTCGCCAAGATTAGAACGCATATGCACAATACGCAACTATGCATAGGCGCAACTTTGCAACAAACACGATTATGCAAAACCGCAACTGTTAGGATAGTGCTACAATGTTTGTTCGCAAATTAACGTGTTAAATCCAATATGAGTCAAAGTTACCCAGTTTCGTTGCTGGAAATATTAAAAGCCTATTTTCAAGATCCAAAAGTACACAAAGTGGAGTCCATCCAGACTTTGTGGAGTGGCTATGGGGAAATTGCTCGTTATTTTGTGCCTGCTAAACAACAGTATTTTGTGGTTAAAGTGGTAGATCCTAACACCCACTCTGAACATCCTAGAGGATGGAATACCTCTATATCCCACTCTCGTAAATTAGACTCCTATCAAAACGAGCAAGCCTTTTATCAAAAATACAGTGCTTTGGCCGATAACAAATGCCGACTTCCAAAGAGTATCGCCACCGGTCAAAACCAACAGCTACGCTGGCTAATTATGGAAGATTTGGATGCCAGTGGTTTCACCTGTCGATGTGATGATGCGCCTTTGGAATTAGTCAGATTAGGCGTTCGCTGGTTGGCTTATTTCCATGCTCGCTTTATAAATCAGGCTACTCCTGAACTTTGGCCCGTAGGCACCTATTGGCATCTTAAGACTCGTCCAGATGAGTTTCAAAAAATGCCGGAAGGACGATTAAAATCCGCAGCAGCTGCTCTAGATGAAAAGTTGAACTCTGCGAGCTATCAAACCCTTTTACATGGTGATGCTAAGCTGGCTAATTTCTGTTTTGCTGCCGATCAGAAGGATTTAGCCGCAGTAGATTTTCAATATGTAGGTCGAGGTGTGGGAGTTAAGGATTTAGCTTACTTTTTAGGTAGCTGCTTTTATGATGAGGGATTGTTTACCCATGCCGATAATTTGCTAAATGAGTACTTTACCCACTTCAAAGCGGCTGTTTCGCACTATCAACTAAATTGCAATGTTGCATTATTGGAAGCTCAGTGGAGAGCTTTATATCCCTTGGCGTGGGCAGACTTCGATCGCTTTTTAAGTGGCTGGGCGGCTGACCATTATAAACGCAATGAGTTTATGCAAAACCAAACGGAACAAGGGTTACTGTATTTAGAACAGCATAAATCCAGCCGCTAGGCCAGTCATGGCAATAACCAACCAGCGATATTGTTTATCTGGTACACGTTTAACAATTTGAATTCCTACATAAATACCCAGCGCGATAAAGGGCAAGCCCAGTAAACTTAACCCAAAGGAATTCACGCTAATGGTCTCCCACGACCAAATGTGAAAGGGCACTTTAAACAGGTTGATAATCAAAAAGAACCAAGCGGCGGTGCCAATATATTCGTTTTTAGGTAAGCGCATACTCAATAAATACAGGGCCATTACAGAACCTGCCAGATTGCCAATCATGGTAGTAATACCACCTAGGGTGCCCATTAAAATTGCAAACCATAAATAGTCAGGTATTTTTTCTTTATTGGCTGTTTCCATCCATAACATAATGGCCAAGCTGGCAATAATGATGTAGCCCATAATTTGTTTAAACACAGCGTCGTCAATGCTGTTGCCGATTAACGTGGCAATGAGTACACCTATGGCCGCTGAGGGAAACAGCTTGATCAAAAAGCTCCAGTTTGCGTGACGATGATAATATTTAACGGCAAATAAATCGGCCATAATTAACATCGGCAACATTAAACCCGAAGAGGCTTTACCACCGAAAATCAGAGCCAGAATGGGCACCGCAAACAGGGAGATTCCGTGCACACCGGCTTTTGCCATACCGATAAATAGCGCCACTAAAAATAGCAGGCCGAGTTGATCATAATTTAGTGAATAGGAAAATAATTCAAACATTGAATAGCGAGCAACTGTATTTTGACGTTATTAAAAACAAAATAAATATCCAAATTTGCGTTTAAATTGCTGATGTTATTAATTAGTTTAACATTGAAGTATGAGTTAGATTGAATGAGTGGGCGTTAAATTGCCAATGGTTTTTTTGCTAAACAACTGGGTTTTTGATGGCGTTTCAAGGTGGACTTATTCAGTTAATAGCTTGGCTAGGGTTAGTACGCCGGATTCTAATAAGCTATCTTTGCGATAAACCACGGATAGTTGAACATGTCTTGGACCGTACTGGACGGGATGAATTGCCAGTGAGTCTTTATAACGACTGCCCTCAACCATATTTTTTCCAATGATGGTGTAGCCTAAGCCTGCAGATATGCAGCCTAATATTCCGTCGGCGCTACTCATCACCATGAGCTCATCACTCCCTCGGCCCGCCTCGTGTTGCCAGTTAATGGCGTGTTTTCGGTAACCACAACCTTGATCGCGCACAAACAACACAGGATCATGAGCACTTTCTAGCGGAGTGACCATCACCAACTCTTCTTTCACAATGGGGATCACCACCAGTTTGTCATGGCTAGGGGCATTGCCAATGGCGGCGCAATCTACTTTGTTGTTCAAAACCGCAAACACTAGCCTGTCACTGGTGTCTGTGTATATTTTGGCTCGAATATTAGGGTGGTTTTGCTTAAGTTGTTTAAGGGCTAGGGGCATGTGCACAGCAGCAAAGGTTTCAGGCATACCTACTCTTAATTCATAACTGCCTTTATTGCGCTGAATTGCTGCTGTGGCTTCATATTCCAGCTGTAAAATTTGTTCGGCGTATTGCCAGAGTTGCTGTCCACTGGGAGTTAACTGTAATTTTCTGCCGATTAAATTGAATAGTTTTGTATCCAGTTCGCTTTCGAGCTTTTTTATCCGATTGGTTATATTGGATTGAACCGTATGGAGTTTCTCAGCGGCACCTTTAATACCTCCTTCATCCACAACGGCTTTGAAGGTTTTAAGGGTTAATATTTCCATACTATTCTCAAAATAAGAAGTTTAGATTCTAAATAATTCAATTTTTAAGAATAGCATGTGAATGTAATCTTTGTGAATAGAGTGAAAAAGCGTTGATAAGTAGAGGTACAAAGGTGGACATCAAGCTGAGCAAATACCGTGTATATCTGGCGGGGATATGTAGCTTAATTGTGACCGCGGGAATCGCTCGATTTTCCTACAGTCTGTTGTTACCTATTATGCAAGATAGTGCGGGTTTGTCAGAGTCTCAAGGAGGCTGGTTAGCTACCACTAATTTTATGGGTTACATGACCGGGGTTTTTATCGCCTCGAGTATGCACAACCTAAATTATAAATATAACTTACATCGTCTCTATCTTATTCTGAGTATTGTCACCTGTGGGGCAATGTTGCTCACCACCAATATGCTTGTTTGGGCGATATTGAGGTATATCGCAGGGATCTGTGCTTCAGGTGGCTTTATTATCGCCGCAGGTTTAATTTTAAAGTGGTTGGTGAATCATCATCACCGCGCTGAATTAGGTATCCATTTTGCCGGTGCAGGGGTGAGTATAGTGATCACCTCAATTCTGGTGGAAGTCATGTTAACTATGTCGGCAAGTTGGCAACAACAGTGGTTAGCGTTAGCTGTATTGGCTGCGATAGCCGCAATTCCTGCGTGGTTATGGATGCCTCATCCTGCTATCAAAGGCACTGCTACCCATGTCGCTGTGGACAATCCTCCAAGCAAAACTTTTACATCAATTTTAATGCTAGCCTATTTCTGTGCCGGATATGGCTATGCAGTCAGTTCGACGTTTATAGTGGATATTGTTGAACGTGCTGATGGATTAGCTGGAAAGGGGAGTTTGGCGTTTTTATTGATTGGGTTAGCGGCCACTCCCGCAGCTTTGTTCTGGGACCGAATTGCTCGAAAAAGGGGGTATCTGCAAACACTGCTTGGTGCATATATCCTGCAGGCAATAGGCATCATACTGCCCGCAATGAATGAGACTCTGCCCGTTGTTATCATCAGTGCATTGTTATTTGGCGGCACTTTTATCGCATGTGTTAGCCTAGTATTGACCATGGCTGGGAATTTTTATCCAAGTAACCCCGCAAAATTTATGGGCACAATGACCTTAGCTTATGGAGTTGCACAAATCATTGCACCTATCCCCACAGGCTACCTTGCCGAAGCATTTGGCAATTACGATATCGGACTTTATTTGTCTGCCACTGTGGTGGTGATCGGCTCTCTATTACTTGGCTTTTTGTATTTAGATAATGGGCTGGTGGAGAGTAAAAATACCGCCTGATTGAATGCACGCTATATGCACAATATTTTCAAATTATTTACTAACTTACCTGCCTTAACCATTGGTATTAAACATGGGTGTCCATGTAAAAGAAACATGCCTGTCCACGATAGTTAACATGGGTGTCCATGTAAAAGAAGCATGCCTGTCCACGATAATTAGTTCGATAATTAAACATGGGGGTCTATGTAATAGAAACATGCCTGTCCACGATAGTTAACATGGGTGTCCATGTAAAAAAAGCATGCCTGTCCACGATAGTTAACATGGCTGTCCATGTAAAAGAAACATGGCTGTCCACGATAGTTAACATGGGTGTCTATATAAAAGAAACATGCCTGTCCACGATAAAGTACCCGTAGAAATAAAAAACGGCCAACTGGTGGCCGTTTGTAAAATTAGGTTAAGGTGTGCCTTAGTAACTTAAACTTTGGGTTCAGGTACTCTAATCCAACCTTCCATTAAGATCCTTGCACTGCGACTCATTACCGCTTTTTCAACTTGCCACTTACCTTGATTCAGCACAGCTTTTGCGCCAACTCGTAGGGTGCCTGACGGGTGACCAAAACACACCGACTCAAGTTCTCCGCCGCCAGCGGCTAGATTGACTAAGGTGCCTGGAATGGCTGCAGCTGTGCCTATTGCCACCGCTGCAGTGCCCATCATTGCGTGGTGCAGTTTGCCCATGGAAAGCGCGCGTACCGACAAGTCTATGTCTGATTTCGCCACGGTTTTTCCACTTGAAGACAAATAATCTGCTGGTGGAGCTACAAACGCAACTTTAGGAGTGTGTTGACGCTGGGCTGCTTGTTCTAGGTTGTCAATCAAACCCATTTTAACAGCGCCGTGAGCACGAATAGTTTCGAACTTAGTCAATGCATCGCTATTGCTATTGATTGCGTCTTGCAATTCAGTACCTTGATAACCTATTTCTGCGGCATTCAAAAATATAGTAGGAATTCCAGCATTGATGAGGGTTGCATTAAGCTTACCTACACCTGGCACATCCAAAATTTCCGATACTTCACCGGTGGGGAACATATCACTCTCACCGTCGGCAGGATCAATAAACTCTACTGGGATTTCAGCGGCTGGGAAGGTAACCCCATCTAACTCAAAATCACCTAGCTCTTGCACTTGACCATCACTCATGGGTACGTGGGCAATAATGGTCTTTTGAATATTAACCTGCCAAATTTTGATGGTCACAACGCCATTTTCAACCAGTTTTTCACTAGGGATTAAGCCTGCGTGAATGGCGAAAGGGCCCACTGCGGCTGATAAGTTACCGCAGTTTCCAGACCAATCCACAAAGGCTTTGTCGATGGCCACTTGACCAAACAAATAGTCAACATCGTGGTCACTTTGCTGACTCTTCGAGACAATTACCGTTTTACTGGTACTAGAAGTGGCACCGCCCATACCGTCGGTTTGTTTACCGTAGGGATCTGGACTGCCGATAGTGCGCAACAACAAAGCATCGCGATAAGCACCGGCAGTTTGGGCTGGTTCCGGCAGATCAGCAAGGTTGAAAAATACGCCCTTGCTGGTCCCGCCGCGCATATAGGTGGCAGGAACCTTTATTTGTTGAGGAAAATGACTCATTGTCCTTGTCCTTCAGACTCCAAAAAGTCCTGAGCAAAACGCTGTAACACACCGCCAGCTTCGTAAATAGACACTTCTTCTGCTGTGTCTAAACGGCAATTTACGGGTACTTCTACTGTTTCACCGTTAGTACGGGTGATTACCAAGGTAAGTGATGCACCAGGTTGACGCTCACCTTTAACATCGAACAATTCGCTACCGTCGATATTCAGAGTTTTGCGTGTTGTGCCCGCTTCAAATTCTAGAGGTAGCACACCCATGCCAATTAAGTTGGTACGGTGAATACGTTCAAATCCTTCAGCAACTATCACTTCAACTCCGGCTAAACGCACGCCTTTGGCAGCCCAATCTCGAGATGAACCTTGGCCGTAATCAGCGCCCGCAATAATAATTAGCGGCTGCTTACGTTGCATATAGGTTTCAATGGCTTCCCACATGCGTACGGTTTGACCTTCAGGCTCAAGACGGGTGAGCGAACCTTGTTTGACTTCACGGTTTTCTATTACCATTTCATTTAACAATTTAGGATTGGCAAAAGTTGCTCTTTGCGCTGTTAAATGGTCGCCCCTGTGGGTTGCATAGGAGTTAAAGTCAACTTCAGGAACATCCATTGAAAGCAAATATTCACCGGCAGCGCTGTCGGCTAAAATAGCGTTAGACGGTGACAAGTGATCTGTAGTTATGTTGTCGCCAAGGACGGCTAAAGCACGCATGCCTTTCATAGTGCGCTCTGCTGCCAGTGCACCTTCCCAATAGGGAGGACGACGAATATAAGTACTCTTTGGACGCCATTCGTACAAAGGATCAATGTCTTCACCATAATCCACAGTCAAATCAAACATGGGATCATAGACTTTCTTGAATTGCTCCGGCTTGACGCTTTTGGCTACTATGGCATCAATCTCTTCATCAGTTGGCCATAGGTCTTTCAAGGTAATTGGGTTTCCTTGGGCATCGGTTCCCAGTGCGTCTTTTTCAATATCGAAGCGGATAGTACCGGCAATTGCATAAGCGACTACTAACGGTGGAGACGCTAGGAATGCTTGTTTGGCATACGGATGTATGCGGCCATCGAAGTTACGGTTTCCGGATAACACCGCGGTGGAATAAAGATCGCGGTCGATGACTTCTTTTTGAATTTTAGGATCTAATGCGCCACTCATACCGTTACAGGTAGTACAGGCAAATCCAACGATACCAAAACCTAGCTGTTCCAATTCAGGTAACAGTTTTGAGTCTTCTAAGTACAGTTGAACCGCTTTGGAACCTGGTGCTAAAGAGGTTTTCACCCATGGTTTACGCGTTAAGCCCAGCTTATTGGCGTTTCTGGCAACCAGTCCTGCTGCAATTACATTGCGAGGGTTACTGGTATTGGTACAACTGGTGATAGCAGCAATAATAACCGCGCCATCTGGCATTAAATCACCGTCATGTTCAACAGTACCGGAAATTCCTTCGGCGGCTAAATCAGTGGTAGAAACACGTCTATGGGGATTGGATGGTCCCGCGATATTACGACCTACAGATGATAGGTTGAAGGTTAATACTCGCTCATATTTGGCTTTTTTCAGGGTATCGGCCCACAAACCCGCTTGTTTGGCGTAGTTCTCCACAAGTTCAACTTGTGCATCGTCCCGACCTGTTAATTTAAGGTAATCGATGGTTTTGTCATCGATATAAAACATCGCTGCCGAGGCGCCAAACTCTGGAGTCATATTTGAGATAGTGGCACGATCACCAAGGGTAAGGTCAGAAGCCCCTTCACCAAAGAACTCCAAATAAGAAGATACAACGCGCTCTTTACGTAAAAATTCGGTAATAGCTAAAACAATATCGGTGGCGGTAATGCCAGGTTGGCGTTTACCAGTAAGCTCAACACCAATAATATCTGGAAGACGCATGTAAGATGCGCGTCCTAACATAACACTTTCAGCTTCCAATCCGCCCACACCCAAGGCAATCACACCTAAAGCATCAACGTGAGGGGTGTGGCTATCTGTTCCTACTAAGGTATCGGGGAAAGCAACGCCGTCTCTGGCGTGTACAACTGGAGACATTTTCTCCAAATTAATTTGGTGCATGATGCCGTTACCTGGCGGGATAACGTCAATATTTTTAAATGCGGTTTTGGTCCAATTGATAAAGTGAAAACGGTCTTCGTTTCTGCGATCTTCAATGGCACGGTTTTGTTCAAAAGCGTCGGGTTCAAACCCTGCATGTTCTACCGCAAGAGAATGATCCACTATCAATTGTGTCGGAACCACTGGGTTAACTTTGGAGGGATCGCCACCTTTTAAGGCGATGGCGTCACGGAGACCAGCTAAGTCTACCAAGGCGGTTTGGCCCAAAATATCATGGCAAACCACTCTTGCTGGATACCAAGGGAAATCCAAATCTTGTTTGCGTTCGATGATTTGTTCTAGTGCAGCATTCAGTTTTTCAGGCTCACATCTTCGAACTAAGTTTTCGGCCAATACACGAGAAGTGTAGGGTAGGGTCTCATAAGCGCCTGGTTTTATTGCATCTACCGCTTCTTGGGTATCGAAATAATCAAGTTTGGAACCAGGAAGGCGTTTTCTATATTGCGTATTCATATTTTCTACCTTGCTATTGCGTGAGTAGAGTGGGCATATTGAATGCCCACTTATTGATTGCCTGGAAAAGGAAAGTTTTATCGTTGTTTAATCGGGGTAACCTTGCGAGGTTCTTCACCGATGTAATCCGCACTAGGTCTGATGATGCGGTTATTCGATCTTTGTTCCATTACGTGTGACGCCCAGCCAGTTAGGCGTGAACAGACAAATATGGGAGTGAACAACTTCGTTGGAATCCCCATGAAATGATAAGCTGAAGCATGGAAGAAGTCGGCATTACAAAACAGCTTTTTGGTGTCCCACATAAACTCTTCACAGGCCACTGAAATGTCATACAAGCTTGAGTCACCAAACTCTTGTCCAAGTTTTTCAGACCAAGATTTAATGATCACATTGCGTGGGTCAGATTCACGATAAATAGCGTGGCCGAAACCCATGATCTTTTCTTTGTTTGCCAACATTTCGGCCATTTTGATTTTGGCATCTTCAGGGGAGCTGAATTTTTGAATCATATCCATGGCAGCTTCATTGGCTCCACCGTGCAGTGGACCACGTAAGGTACCAATTGCGCCGGTGATACAAGAGAACATGTCAGATAAGGTTGATGCACAAACGCGAGCTGTAAAGGTTGATGCATTGAACTCATGCTCAGCATATAAAATCAAAGACACGTCCATTACTCGACGGTGCAACTCTGATGGGTCTTGATCCGTTAATAGCTTTAAGAAGTGACCTGCGATGGAAACTTGATCACTGGTACATTCAATTTCAACATTGTCGTGGCTATAACGATACCAATAACACATGATGGCCGGGAAGGCTGCTAGCAGTCTATCTGCGCTTTCTTGTTGTTGGCTAAAATCTTCTTCAGGTTCTAAGTTACCTAAAAACGAACAACCCGTGCGCATAACATCCATTGGGTGAGTATCGGCAGGAATGAGTTTTAATACTTCTTTTAAGGCGTCAGGTAAGTCACGCTTTGCGAACAATTGCGCATTATATTCTTGCAATTGTGCTTCGGTGGGCAATTCCCCTTTAAATAACAAATAAGCTACTTCTTCAAAGGTGGCATTGTCTGCTAAATCAGATACATCGTAGCCGCGATAAGTTAAGCCAGAGCCTGATTTACCTACTGTGCACAATGCGGTTTCACCTGCGCTTTGACCACGAAGTCCTGCGCCACTGAGTTTTTTGTCAACCATGATAGAGTCCTGTTTTATATATGAAAAATATAGGGTTATTTATTCTTACCTTGCGAGAAAAGACTATCTAACTTTTGTTCGTAATCGTGATAGCCAAGGTAGTCGTACAAATCCATGCGGGTTTGCATGCTATCTACCACTGCTTTTTGATCGCCATCTTTGAGTATTGAAGTGTAGACGGTTTCTGCGGCTTTATTCATTGCTCTGAATGCGCTCAACGGATAAAGCACCATGTCAGCGCCCCACTGTGCAAGTTGCTCTTTGTTCCACAGTTCAGTTTTACCGAACTCTGTAATGTTGGCTAAAATTGGTACATCTAAGGCTTCAGAGAAGGCACGGTAATGCTCTTCGGTTTGAATCGCTTCGGCAAAAATGCCATCTGCGCCAGCTGCAACGTAAGCTTTTGCTCGCTCAATTGCCGCTTCTAGACCTTCCTGAGCAAATGCATCGGTACGTGCCATGATGAAAAAGTCAGGATCGGTACGGGCATCTACTGCAGCGGTAATTCGGTCAGCCATTTCTTCAATGGAAACAATTTCTTTATTAGGACGATGACCACAGCGCTTTTGAGCTACTTGATCTTCCATATGCACTGCAGCGGCACCGGCTTTTTCCATATCACGTATGGTTTTGGCAATGTTAAATGCGCCGCCCCAACCGGTATCAATATCAACCAACAAAGGCAGGTCACAGGCTGAAGTAATACGTTGTACATCAACAATTACGTCGTTCAGTGATGTCATACCAAGGTCAGGTAAACCGTATGATGCATTGGCCACACCGCCACCAGATAAATAAATTGCCTTATGACCAATCTGTTTTGCCATCATTGCTGAATAAGCATTGATAGTGCCAACAATTTGAAGTGGTTTATTATCAACCAATGCTTGTCTGAATTTTTTGCCTGGAGTCATTATTTTCTCTCTTTAACAATCGGTGAGTTTGTTAACCTGTGGTGGGAATAGCGTATTTCTAATCAACTCTGCTTAGTCCCAAGCTCAGGTTAGTTACGTTACTGCAATTTCTTTTCAATATTATTTTTGGAATACAAAATATGGCGGCGCATTAACATTTCAGCTAATTCACCATCACGATTAGCAATGGCCTGCACTATGTGTTTATGTTCATCAAACGCGGTGGAGACCCTTGGCCCTGCCATGCCCAGTTGTACGCGGTACATACGCACCAAGTGATAAATGCCATTGATGAGCATGGAAATAAGGTGTTCATTTTTACTGCCCACTATAATTCGGTAGTGAAAATCCACGTCTCCGGCTTCTTGGTAATAGGACTGTCCTTCTTTAACTTCTTGGAAGTGTTCAGAAAGCAAAGATTCAAGCTCGTGAACTTCTTCGTCGGTCATATTTGTTGCTGCCAAACGAGCAGCCATTCCTTCAAGAGATTCTCGTACTTGATACAACTGAATTAGCCCTTCAGGTGTTAATGTCACCACTCTGGCACCGACGTTCGCTTTACGTTCTACCAAATGACAGGTTTCTAAGCGATTAATGGCTTCTCGCACAACGGCTCGACTAACCGCATATTTTGTCGACAATTCAGTTTCACTTAGTTTGCTACCAGGTTGGATATCACCTTCGACAATATCTTTGCGAAGTTGAAAAAACGTCTTATCCGCTGATGTAACCGGTGATTCTGATAAAAAGTTGACCAAAATAATGTCTTCGTGTTGCCTTTAATGTCGACAATATAGACCTGAAATGTGAATAATTCAATATTTAATCGCAATATTGTCGACAATTTATCAATTTTGTTGATCTAAGTCAGTTTTAACCACTTATAACGGGTTTTGCATTAGAAGAAAGCAAATTGCGAAAATTTGAAGGTAAAGTGTTTTCGAGAAGGGGGGCGACTAACCTTAGTTGATCAACCTATAAGAAAAGGTTAGCCGGGTTGTGTGTTAATACCAAAGATACCAGTTACGTCAGAATGTGAATTTAAACTCTATAGCGAGGAGATTTTAACGGTGCCAGCAACAGGTAAAATATCCAAGCGAACCAAGAAATAAAAATCACCGCTAATAACCATGCCGCTTTTTCGCCTCCTGTGGTGCGACTTGAAGTGGCGATTGCCACTATGGGAATGAGCCATAAACAAAAAATGATTAAGCCACATAAAAAAGTAAACATCTGTATTCTCCTTTTTACCGCAACCACAGTATGGTGGGGTTTAGATTATTATTTTGCTCGGTTGTTTCTAACCGTTGCCACTTTGCAGGTAATTAAGCAAAGCACACTTATACAGAGCAACTTTTATTCCAGATGAAAAAACTATAAAAATCAATTGAGTAGGTTTTTGATTCAGTGTGCTTCCACAGCGTTTTGACTAAAAAATAGTAATTTTGCCTAAATAAATAAGAGGCGCAAAATCAAAGGCATATAAAGGTGCAGACAATTTTAGTTTCGCTGATATACTCCCAAGGTAATTAAAAAGTAATAAAAATGTAATTAAGTAATTGATGACTTAATAGGTTTATTAGCAATCGTTTGGACAAGGTGTTTCCTTTTCGTTTTGCTGTTTGGAACTCCATATGCGTGAAAAGTCAAAGCTGACGTCAGATCAGTGGGTAGCGTTACTTGCCAAAGAGGAATTGCCGGCAATTACCTCCATTGCGGGTATTTTAGATAAATTCTCAAATGACGATAGATCCTCTATCCCCAATCTTAGCAAAGTCATTTTGCATGATCAGGCACTATCATCCAGCTTATTAAAAGTAGCCAACAGTTCGAGTCGTTCCCCTGTTAAACGGGTTACTACTGTCTCTCGTGCCGCTATTTTTCTAGGTATTCAATCAGTTAAAAATATTTGCTTAACCGCCAAAGTGTTAGAAGGTTTGTTAAATAGCAAACATCTGTCACCTGCGGTTTATGACAGACTGATGAAGTTAATGGCGAATGCTTTTTATGCTGGGTTGTTGGCCAAAATGATGGTCCCTGACTACGATGAAAGTACTCAAGAAGAAGTGTATTTAGCCGCAATGATGTACAACATTGGAGAAACTTCATTCTGGAGTACAGGCAATCCACTTACACGTCAATTGATCCAAAAAGTAAGTATGCCGAAAATTGCTTTTGAGCAATATTGTGCATCCACTGCAGGTATAAAATTTAAAGACTTGAGCATTGGTCTTGCACGGACTTGGAACTTAGGTGAACTGCTAATTAAATCTTTAAATCAGCCGCAAAGTCGCACAAAAGAGATGAATATTATCAGTTTGTCTAATCAACTGAGCGAAGCGATTGGCTCTCCTCCCAAAAATAAGGCTAAATTTGATCAACTTATAAAAGATGTTGGAACGCTCATTAATGTTGATGAACATAAATTAAAACTGCGCATAGAGTCGACTCGTAAACTTGCCGTTGAATTGCTGGGCTCGTATAACGCATCTGTGTTAGAAACCTATATTAAACCGCTGCCTAAACAGCAGGATTTTGGTGGCTTACCCAGCCCGGTGGAGCTGGCGAATCTGACCATCGAAGAACAACTTATTATTGGCATAAAATCACTAAATGCATTAACCAAAACAAGTCGGAGTATGAACGAGTTTCTTACTCATACGTTGCAGTTATTGTCACAAATATTCTATTTTCATCGTTGTAGTTTTTGGGGATTTAGCCAAGATAAGCGGCAGATGGAATGCAGACAAAGTGTCGATAGTGACGGGGATCCCGTGCGCTTCCATTATACTTTTGCTTTGAGTGATTCTCAGAACATTATGAGCCATGCCGTTAATCAAAACGAAACCCTATTTGTTGAAAACTTTAAAGACCTAAAATGGCGAGACTATTTAACCTTCGAATCAGAGCAGTTTATTGAAAGTGGATTGTTATGTTTAGCACCGGTAAAAGTAAACTCGAAAGTGGTGGGTATGATAAGTGCGCAGATTTTCGATAAAACAGGTTACTTTACTGAACAAGATTTCTCCCATTTTGACTTAATAACTGAGCATCTAAATCTTTGTTTATCCTATGTTTCTAAGCAGCTTCAGTCATAACATAAGTTTTCCTAGAGCAATAAAAAAGCCGTTAGCATTAACTGCTCACGGCCCAGGGAGATTCAACAGTTCACTACGCTGTCATTAATTAAGACGCACAGAAGCTGCAAAAAGTTTAAAAAATATTCAATTTTTTTTCATTTTAGCTATTTTTAAACATAAATCTCCAATTGAAATCAAAAAGATGCCATCAAAATGATTGCTATCTGGTTTTAAAATCCCTATAGTTAGAAAAAAACAATATGGGAATACCGCTATGGAAAACGAATTAGACAGCATGAACCACGGTCAAAAAGAGCGATTGGCCTTTATCGATTTTAGTTTGCAGTATTTTGGTCATGTGGCACGCACTGACTTAATTCAGCGTTTCAAAACAGGCTTAGCGGCATCGACTCGAGACTTCAGTGCATACAAAGCCTTGGCACCAAATAACCTAATTCTTGTCCATCAAACCAAAAGTTATCACCGAACGAAAGATTTTAAGCCGGTTTTCAAACATGATCCGGAAGTGATTTTAACTTCCTTAAGTCGTGGTTTTGGTAATGGTATTTCCAATGGTGTGCAACCGTCAGAGCAATGTTTCGACGCCGTACGTTTAATCCATCCTGACCAAAATATTATTGCCGCATTGATGCGCGCCATTCATATTAAACAACCCATTGAGTGTGGTTATGTCTCGATAAGCTCTGGCGAGTCAACCAGAGTAATAGTGCCCCACGCGATTGTTAACAATGGACATCGCTGGCATGTAAGAGCCTATGATAGGAAGCATCAAAGTTTCAGAGATTTTGTGTGCACAAGGTTTACCTTTGTCACCCCATTAGCCCAAGACATTAATACCTTAGAAAGTCGAAAGTTTGATGGTCAATGGAATAACCAAATTGAGTTGGTTTTGGTGGCTCACCCTAGTATTAAATACCCCAAAGCTATTGAGTTAGATTATGCCATGGTTGAGGGCAAGTTAAGGGTGAAAGTCAGGTCAGCCTTGGCGGCTTATTTGCTTAGGCAATGGCAAGTTGACTGCTCTCAAGGACATAAATTTAGAGGACAAGGGTGTCAACTAGCTTTAGCTAACTTAGAAGTATTGAATGGAGTTGAGAATACCCCTTTAGCCCCAGGCTATAAAACTTAGTGTGTCACTAATACCCTGAGGTGCCTAGCTCTTAGGCGCTCAGCGTTTTCCAACTCAGTTAATGAAAAAATGACCAAGCCCTGATGTTTTTCAATTACGGTAAAAAGTAAATCAAGATTAATTTTTTCATCTGAGTGGGCATAGGTAATATTATTGCTAATTAAGTCGTCTGCTTGGTCAAAATAAATTATCGCATTATGTTGTTGGATATCGGCAATGAGTTTGGCCAAATTGGAGGGAGACAACTGGTTAATCCGTTGTTGGGTGATAAACAATACTTTCTTTTTCGATTTATAGGCAATATCGGCGAGCAGCAAACTTTTGTTTAGTTCGGAGTTTCCAAACAACCCACACACTGACGGGCTGTGTTTTTTACTCAAACTAACCAAAAGGTAAGTCTGTTCACGATCTTGCTCCGATAGGGGAGGGTCCTGTGTTGCTTTAGTCACAAGGCTTAACAAAAATGTATTTTTCAGTGGACCTTGGACTTTGTCGCCAAAGTGTTTGCTGTAATTAACTAAACTCATTTATCTACTCTAGCCCGTTAGGATACCCATTTACAGTGTAGCCATTTTCTGCAAATTGCAAATATTCAAGGTTGAAACAACATAGATTACTACGCTTGAATTCCCTTTTTTTAATCCAATACTAGTAAATATACGTTCCTATATGTAGTTAATAATTAAGGAAAATAAATGTCAGCATTATTTGAGCCATTAAAGCTAGGAAATATTCAGTTAAACAACCGTGTTGTTATGGCGCCGCTAACAAGGTGCAGGGCAACTGAAGATAACGTACCCACTGAGCTAATGGCTACTTATTATGCTCAACGAGCTGACGCGGGACTGATTATTGCTGAAGCGACAATGGTCATGCCGGGCAATTCAGCATTTTATCGGGAGCCAGGAATTCATTCTGATGAGCAAGTTGCCGGGTGGAGAAAGGTAACGGATGCGGTGCATCAAAACGGTGGGAAAATAGTATTACAGTTATGGCATGGAGGCAGAGCTTGTCATCCCGTATTGAATAATGGCAGAACACCTGTAGCACCCAGTGCCCTGTCCATAAATGGTTATGTGCATACACCTCAAGGGAAAAAAGATTATGTGGTCCCTCAAGCACTCAATACAGAAGATATACCTGCAATAGTAGAAGGCTTTGTTAAAGCAACGATCAACGCTAAAGCCGCAGGTTTTGATGGTGTTGAGATACATGGTGCTAACGGTTATTTAATTGATGAGTTCTTACGCGATAGTGCCAACATCCGTAATGATAACTACGGTGGTAGCTTGGAAAACCGTAGCCGTCTGCTATTTGAAGTTCTAGATGGAGTTATCAATGTTTGGGATAGTGGTAATGTTGGTCTGAGGATCTCGCCAATCAATAGTTCCAATAGTATGCGAGACAGTGATCCACAAGCGCTTACTAGTTATTTAGCGGAAAGACTAAACGACTATCAGCTAGCGTATTTTCATGTGATGCGTTTTGATTTTTTGCAAAAACAGCAAGGTGATGTGTTGTCAGTTGCAAGTCACCTTTATCAAGGCAATCTCATTAGTAATATGGGCTATGATTATGCAGAAGCTAACGATGCTGTAGGACAAGGACTTGTAGCGGCAGTTGCGTTTGGCTCTGCTTTTATTGCAAACCCTGATTTACCTTATCGCTTTGAACATGGACTAGCGTTAGCGAGCCCCAACCCTAAAACCTTCTATACCCATGATAGCCAAGGGTATACCGATTATCCTAAAGCTGAAGAAAGATAAAGTGCAAACTGCCTGTAAATAAACTCTGAGTTAAGAAAGTTTGGTTCAGAGTTTATTTATATGAGAAAAGGAAAAATTAAGGCTAAGGTTAGCTTGATGGGGCTTTTTCTGAGAAAGGCTCTGTTTGGTAAAATATAGGTTTCATAGAGCCACAAAAACTCAAACGATAATTCAGCATATCTTCAGCTGGAACACTGCTTCTAGCATTTACATCAGTAATACAGCTAATGTTTTCAAACAGTAAAATAAGATGGTCATAGCTTGGCGCACCTTGGATTTGGTGGATCAATGCATGACTATTATAGCCTAGCTCAACCTTATCGTATTTTTGCAAATTAACGGGTTCTCCTAACTTTTCCAACACCCGCACATACTTTTGCTCACTGAAAGTTATCTCCATCTGTTCGTAGGTTAAACTACCACCGTGATCAAAGTGCCCAATAAATACATCCGCTTTCACTGTTAACGATTGGCCGCGGACTAACCTTTGTAAGTTGAAAGGTTCCGGTTTGATGGTGACTAAGTCTGCATCTCTAGTTAAGTAAATTAAAGCGGGATTCTTGGGTGTCAGTTTATAAATTAATTGCACATTGTGGGGCTTTCTATAATTAGCAAAATTAGAAACAAACAAAGAAGAAGCATGATTAAATACCACCATTCCATGCACACCTTCATAGGCAGGATCTAATGGTTCTGCTGTCGCATCGCTATCGTCGCTTTGCGCAAAGCCAGAGGTTGAGAACACTAACAACAACCAGCAAAAAACTATTCTAATCATAAAAAACCTTAAGTTTGGAAACAGGACTACCATTTACAATTTTAGTATATAAATTAATCGACATTATACCTGTGAGTGTAGCAAGAGGTGATTGCACTTTAGTCTAAATCAAGATTGCTTAAATTCAGGGGCAGTAGAGTAATTACTATAAAAAAACAGAATAAGAAATTTGCGTAGATAAATACGTCAGGACTCTAGCTTAGATTGGCTAAATGTTTAACTTAAGCAAATTTCACAAACTGCTTAGTAGCAACTGCAAATATTCAAACATTTAGTCAATCAATGTCACCGCTGTTATTAATTGCTGAGATTATCTACAGTCTTAGATTCAACGCCGTATTTATGCAAGATCACGGATATTTACCGTATTTTCACAGAGAGAAAAGCAGATATATGAAAAACCTCATATGTTGTAATAAGTTACACTCTGTGATTAGAATAGGTTAAATTTGTATACGGCCAAATACCGTGTTTAAACACGGACTTTTGCGACTTAATAATACTGTTATGTGCCAATAGACTATGATATTTTTTGAATTTTCCGTTCTTTTAATTCCAACCTTTTGTCTAGTGTTCGCCTACCTGTTTTGGGTTCGAGCTAAGGAAAGTCCACGTTATTTTGCAGCTCTTTGGTTGGTGTTCCTATGCTTACTATTTATCTTGGGGTGGCATACTTGGGAACCAGGTCATGAAATTAGCCAATTTGGCAGTGCTTTATTGGTAAGTGCTAGTATTTGGTTAAATGGTATCCTCATGGTTACTACGGTAAAAACTAGTAAGTTAAGATTTTGGGTAATTCCATTATCTGGGCTTTTGACTGTTTTATCGGTATATTTTTGTTTTTACCTTTTAGCCATCACCAATCAAATATGGGGGCTTTGATGGCACATAACAAAAACATCATGGTGGGAATTTTACTCGCTGGCCTTCGGCCAAAAACACTCGTAAAATCCCCATATGTTAAGCGTTA
>NZ_JBDWYG010000035.1:0-1212 GCF_039982535.1 Aliiglaciecola sp. | reverse complement strand
TCCAGCAAAGGAACCGAATTCAGGAGCATCAAATTCATCATATCCAATCAGAGCTTCTTCTCTTAAAACCATACGAAGTTCATCAGATAAACCATTTTTATTTTCCAGATGTAATAACACAGAAAATATTTCGCTCTTGTTGTTAACTTTATATGCGACAGTATCTGTAGAAGCAATTGCCGTAGAATCTATATTTAGTTCAGCTGAAGCTGCCGTCGCCTTTACATAAAAACCCTGAAAAGGCGCAATATATTTGGTTGCAGAATTTGTGCCTCCTACATTTGTTTGGTAAGCATCATAATGGCCGTTATTACCATCCCAAACGTAATAGGTGCTAGTTGTGTTTGTTTTGCTTATTTCTTCCCAATTTAGGGTTGAAAGGCTAGGATTAGATATAAAGTTTACTCCATTTAAGTTAGAAATAGCTCCTTCTGTATAGCTTAACGGAATAGTTTGAGGTAATGAAATTCCTTTTCCTTCGCTAATAATCGACTTAGGAAAACCTCCCTGAGTTCCGGGCGTGCCATAGCTGTCGTCTTCAAAAACGTACATCATAAATCCTTTTCCTGAAGAAGCAGAAGCATTAATTGAGTCTGGAATGCCCCAAGATTGACTGGATTCATTCCATGTGTATATATTAGACCTTCCTTTTGATGTTTTCGCTCCTTCAATTCCTTGCGTCCATAATGAATCTGTAATAGTTGCAAAAGTAGAATTAGCAAACGGAGTACCAAACATCCTCCAACCTTGAGAACCTTTAATTTCCGGACCTCCTAATCTATAATCGCTCCACTGTAAAGTTGGTAATACCGAACCGTTTGGACGCACCCAAGTATCAGCAAAATCCCAATTTGTGTAGCTCGAATCGTTTTTAAGTTCCTCGGTTGAAAATCCTTTTACCGAAACTACGCCGGGGCTAAAGCTATTCCCTGTGGCGTTTGCTCGGTTGGTGGTTTCGGTATTCCAGTAGCTGTTTATGATGGAGGCATTCGATTCCAAACTGGCTACCAATCCCCCAACGGTAGAAGTGGCATTAATTGCACCAGAGGCGTAGCTGTTTTCGATGGTGGAACTAAGCACATTGTACGCAACCAAGCCTCCCACAATATAGCCCGCCGTAATATCACTGGTCGAAAAAGAATTAATGATGGTACTATTGCTTCGGTTAAAGCTAACCAAGCCCCCAACTTGTCCATCTGCCGTGATATCTCC
>NZ_JBDWYG010000034.1:0-1017 GCF_039982535.1 Aliiglaciecola sp. | reverse complement strand
AAAGCGCGAAATAACTAAAAATAAACACACTTATGAAATATAAGTACATATTTTTATTCGTTTTATTTCTGGGTTTATCTGTAAATACATCTGCACAAAATGGGGGGTTGTCTTCAGTTCTGAAGGCGTATAAAATCTCATTGGATGCAGATAGTAATGAGGTTGCAACTGAAGTAACCGAAGTTAAGCCGGGAGATATTATTGAATATCGACTAACTTACCAGAATGGAACAGGTGGAGACATTACTCAACTTATGCCTGTTTTGCCAATACCACCCGAGATGTTCTATCTCGAAAGCACTGCACCTCCGGAGCTGAGTGGGGCAAGCGTTAGCACCACTGCTAATGACTTCAGACAACTACCATTGACTCGTCAGGTTACACAACCGGATGGATCACAGGTAAACCGCGTCATTCCTGCTCAGGAATATCGACGCTTACAATGGCTAGTTCCTGCTCTTGCGGCTGGAGAAAGCATAACTCTTACCGCAAGAGTTGAGGTCCGATCATGATCAGGACTAAAACGGGATTTCAAAATTCAAATCTAAACAGTGTTCAAAAAAACAATCAATTGAACCATAATAATAGGATTCAAACAATGAAAACAACACATAAACTACGACAAAGGGTACAAGCTCTTGTTGGGTTGCTTATGGTTTTCGCTGTGGTATTAGGTACATCTACGGATGTATTCGCTCAGATACCACCTGCGTCTTCTTCCATTGGTAACCAGGCAACTGCTACGTACATCGATAACGGGAATAACAGTCAGTCCGTTACGTCAAACACTGTTGTTACTACGGTACAACAGGTAGCAGGTGTTACAATCACTGCCGGAGTAACCAAGCAGGTTAGTGTCGGTGGTCAGGTAACATTCAGCCACATTATTACCAACACGGGTAACGGATCTGATTTTTTTACCGTTACAGCTGTTGATGCTAATAATGGGGCATTTAACTTCACGAATATCAGGATATATCCCGATGCGAATGAAGATGGTATTGCCGATAACTTTAC
>NZ_JBDWYG010000033.1:0-255839 GCF_039982535.1 Aliiglaciecola sp. | reverse complement strand
TGTTCGTTTAAATTTTTCGCAATCTCATCTTTAAATCTTTTCGAACAAATTACAATATTTCCGCAATTTGATTTTATTGCATGACTAAGCGTTACAACCTCAAAACCTAAAAGTTCATAAGTACCAAATAATTCTGCTTTACGGTCTATAACCATATTCACGTTTAGATCATATTGTTTTAGATATGGAAGCAATTTTTCAAAGAAAACGCCTGCACCGTAAATACTAAAAGTTGACCATCCTCGACTTAATATTCTCTCTGCTAGTTCCGCGGCATCATTGTCCGTGTCTAAAACCAATAAACCATGATGCTTTTGCATGAATTTTTCTGATAATAAATTGATAATTGCCTGTGGCCAATGCAAATTATCAATTTTCCACTTTATATTTTTACTGAATTCAAGATATACACTTTCAACACCGAGTCGTTTTACCAACTCGACCTGTTCATTGCTAATCACTGCATAAGAATTATCCGAACCAAAGTTATCTTGCTGCAAAAGTCGAGTAAATAACTCAGCTTCGCATTCGGTTGGGTATTGGACATAGCGCATAAGAATACTCGAAACCTCCGAAAAAATAATTTTTTGAAAGCCCAATTGATGATGGCAACTAAAATATTCAATTGTGCCTTCAAGAAATGCTTTTACGAGGGAAGTATTCTCTTTAAGTTTAGGTGCTAATATTGGCGTTCCAGCAGGATCATCCCCATAACTCAATGTTGTTCCGTAATCACCTAGTAAAAATGCTTCAATGCACTCGGATGATCTGCAGAGGAGTCGCCTTAAATTATTAGTATCTGTACCTGCATTTATAAAACTACAGTAAGCTGTTGTTTTGGCATGCTTATAAACTCTGTCGGATGAAACAAATAATAGATTTGCAGCACTATGTTGGTCAAAAATCATTTGCAGATGATGTTGGATAGTTCCACCGTAACCAAAATCTACAACTGTACATTCTTGATATGGAACAGAAATTTGTGAACTATAATATGAGGTAAACCTCACCTTTTGTTGTTTAATTATTTTTTCTATTTTGGCTATATTATTCGTAGCTAATTTAATAAGATAATTAAGCAGGCTATGGCCTTCATAAAATAGACCGTCAGAACTTTTCATGAATTCAGATTTAAATTTACTATGCAGTGCATCAGGAATAAGCTGAAAGTCACGATAAAAGTCGTCAACTGTGTACCCTCGTCTAGAAACTAACAGCGCGATTAGGTCATTCAACCAATTCACTGAATCAAGGTTTATAGAGGGCCAAATAGTAGATTTACGGGAAGCAAAGAGTTTTTTAACTACTATATGCTGTATATTCCTCTGTGATAGCCTCAAAGAGATAAGCGGAGCAAAAACTTCAGCTTCACGCATTAGACACAAAATGGTAGAGCTTTTTACGCTGATAGTCTTATCAATAACCCAATCAGAGAACGCAAAAAGTGCAGGTCCCCAGACAAAAGCACCTAATTCGAATGCCATTGGTTCAACTAAAGCATTCGTCTTATCCTTTTTATGAGTAACAGCTATTTGCCTAATAGAGTTGCAGGTGAATCCTGATGGAGAGATTAACTGTTCAGTTTTAAGGATTTGCGTACTATTAAGTTTCCCTCCAGCATAAATAGCATTTAAGCCAATTTTGTTAGGTATTTCAAAATCTGACTTTAGATTATCTCCTACATGTAGCCATTCAGTATTATCTAAATGTAATTGCTCTTTTACACATTTAAATAAGTGCCCTGATGATTTGTTTTTTTTGTATTCTGATGATACGAATAATGGAATATCGCAAACCCACTTTTTTTGGTCAAAAAATGTTGTATGAATCTGCTCTTTACTAAGATACATATCAGACAAAAATAAAATCTGAATCCCTTGGGCTTTCAAATCAGCTATTAGGTTCAAAAGGGGTTCATATAAAAAGCCGTATAAGGCTTCAGTCTCTAATTCACTTTTAAGTAACGCGGCTTTAATTGATTGCGAAAAAGGCATGTAATCATATATGTCTTCAAGAGAGACCTCGTTGTTGGGCGCATTATATTTAGCTTTTTTCTCTGCGAAAGCTCTTAATTCTTGAAACTCTTTATCTTGTAACCCTAACTGAAGCTCATCTTTAACCTTGGCATACGCGTGTGAAAAAATATCTTTAGGTTTAGATACCTTTCGAAAAATTAACGTATCAAACAGATCAAAAGACACTACTTTAATATCATGTTGTTTGATATGAGACTTAATGTTAGAGATTAATACAGACATAAACTGCCTCTTTGAAGTAGTGTGAATTATAAAAATTAGAGTTAAATATTAACATTACTCTTTCAGCAACTTTGCTGCTTCTTCAAAAATCACGGCTGAACTATTTCCTATATTTTTAGGCTCATAGAGTTTTTCAAGTAGGTTATGCCTTTGCTTTGTATATTGGTCTTGATCTAATGAACTTAAAATACTGTCAAACAGACTTAATAAATTTGCAGGTTTCATGCCGGGAGTGTTTTTGTCAAAATCTAGCATGAAGTCGCCGTGGCGCTTTACGTATTCCAATTTGTCATAAATAAAAAATACGATGGGCTTATCCAAAAGCAAATAATCAAAATAGATTGATGAATAATCTGTAATTAATAACGATGACATGGCCAGGAGCGGATAAATATCACTGGTACTGGGATAAAAAACAATATTGTGTTGATAGTCCGGTGTAAACTGATAATCATCATTTTCCATTGAGTCAAAAAATGATTCTGGACGAATGAAAGGATGCATCTTCAATACAATAAGTAAATCATGTTGCTTAGCAAACTTGTTTAATTTGTCTAGATTGATGGGGTTGCTATCAAAAGAATCCCCTCGCCATGTTGGGGTATAAACAATCAGTTTATTATTTGAATTTTTCGCCCACGCATAGATATCTTGGTCAACCAGCGCTAAACTTTTTTTGTCATTGCCTTGGTCAAATAGCACATCGTTTCTGGGGTACCCAGAGTTAATAATTCTTTGATAATCAAAAATTTTTGAAAAGGCGTAATCTGTCACAAAATCCGAAGTCGATATGACTAAATCATATTTCACGGTTTTGTAATTGGCTAGGTGGCCGATTTTTTTTAGGGGAATTCCATGCCAAATTTGAATGGTTTTAGAGCCTTTAACTGCGTAGCGTAAGTCTGGGGTGATGGGGTTATGATCTAGCACCATCAGTTTAGATCTAAGGCTGTAGAATATGAATAACCAAGAATTAATATCGATGACCTTAAAACCAAGGGGTTTTAACAACGCCATTTGATTTTTATTGTCTGTGGCTATTACCGCATTAATTCTATGCTGATTTTCAAAGTACAGGTAAAGCTGTTTAATGTTGAGATCAATAAAATCCTGACTTAGAAACAGTACACTGTCTTCACGTTGCATGTGTTTTTTAACATATCGTTGTAATACAAGATGAATTCGCGGCAGTGCATTATTTTTAGTTTTTTGCCACCACAGTTTGAAGTTAGATATTTGTCTGAAACGCCCGTTGTAAATTACCAACTGTCGTTTTGAATTGGCAAGGCCAATATGTTTCAAAGCTTTGTTTATTTCTAGCCCATAATTAGGGGAAATAATAAGTACTTTATCGAACTTTTTCTGAGCTAAATCATCGGGAGAGATGATATCTTGGCCCTGCTTGCTTTTATCCACAAAACCTAAAAAATTGATACTAGAGTCTTGCTCAAGATAACGCTTAAGCTTCTCAGACATTGGTGTAAAGGGAGTAATATAAACGGACTCTCCAGGTTTAAGACCAAGCAGTTCTATTTGTGATGACATATTATTTCCATAACTGCTTTTTGACTCTTTCTCTTCGCCCAACATCTTGCAAAACACCAACCATTATAAAATCACCTATTCCAGTGCTTTTACAATATCCAACACACCATCCAAACCTTGTTTGATTTTTTGGATTGCATCACTATCTATTTGAGACAGTGCTTTTTTTAGACTTGTTGTTGAAATACTAGGAGTGCGTGGCAAATAAATGACCTCACACAACGTCTGAAGCTCATCAAACTTTCCTTGCCAATCTGCGCCTATGCCAAAGATATCAATATTGTACTCTTTAATATCCTCGCTTTTTTGCTCCCAGTTGTGTTCGGGTATGACTAAATCAACACAACCTAAAGCACCGACAATCTTTGCTCGTTCGGCGTAACCGTAAATACACTGTTTACCCTTCAAAAGATTAAACTCATCGGTAGACACGCCGACAATGAGTTTGTCTCCTAATGCTCTTAGTCGTTCCAGTAAATTAACATGACCAACATGGAGTAAATCAAAGGTGCCGTAGGTAAGTATCGTTTTCACAAGGTTTTCTCGTCATATAACGTAGATGACTGAATATCATCCAAGGTCCAATCGGGTTTCGGGGTTTGCCAATCACCATAATGGCGACTTAGATACCCTTCCACATCACTGGGTATAAAGATAGATTTATCACGAAATGTAAAAGAAGCCAGTTGAGCCATGTGACGACTTGGCATGGAAAACCCTCGAGATGCAATAACATAATCCATTACATGCTGGTCGACATACTTTACAAATAAATCAATTAAAGGAAGCTGACAGTTAGCATTTGTCGGCTCCAACTTAAAACTCCGCGTATCACCTGCATTTACTAGACCGAATGCTTGTTCTGCATAATACTCGGTTATTTTCCATGGCTGATTCGACACTCGTTCTAAGGCCGTCAACAAAGTACCTTGATTGCTTCTAATTTTTTCAATGTCTTCCTTTAAAACGGCAATATCAAAATCATCGTCCCAAGGGATAAAAGCATCATCTCGATAAATACCCAATAAGGTACCAGCGTCCACATAATACTTTATGCCACTTTCTGTTAATGCATCACATAAAGCCAATAATACATCTTCACATACCTGTTTTGTCAGATCACAATAACCAAAATGAAAGCGTTTTATGGCAGTTGCATGCAATATTTTAATTTTATTCTCAGGGATCTTTTCTTGTTGTTTTAACTGTGTTTCTATTTGTTCAAAATATTCACTGGCAATCATAATTACATCATAATTGAGGTTATGTAGTTCTTTCACCGAAACAATTGGGATGCCATCGACATCTAAGCCGTGCTTTTGTGGGTCGTTGTCACAAAAGGCGATAATTTGGTATTCAGAGTGCAAATTATTTTTAGCCGCAATCCCGGCATTTCCTGCTCCAAATATAATCACTTTTTGCTTCAAAATATTCGCCTCTACTGCTGTGCTGATCAGCTCTTTTTTACGCTATTCAACCACATTCAAGCGTGAAAGTTGCTCAAATAGGTTATAACCATCCCAAACCGGAGAAAAATCTAATGCTCTGCCAATAGGCACAACTCTATCTATTCCTTGTATCGACGGTTGCTGAGCAAACTTGACTAAGGCTTGTTGCTCTAGCCCCCAGTAACTCAAGGTTTGCAGCTTAGCAGTGCTTGCTGAAGCGATATCCTCCAAGCTGTTTATTGGCAAAAGTAAAAAGTAACCTCCTCCAAGATGCCAATCTAACCAGTTGTCGTCAAAACAGGTGACAGGTATCACCGCAACAGCCTCTTGAATGATGGGCTCTGCAGCTTTTCCAGTGGTTTTTAACAACTGACTGGTAACCAAATGATCATTCAAAGCGTTAATCAATTGTCCATTTTGCGCCGCTAAGTGATTTACCTGTTGGAATAACTTACGCTGTAAAGCAGTATCACCTAACCAGTAAATCAATCTGGGTGATGAACAGGCTAACTGACCATGAGGATGTGTATCTTGCCATAAAAACTGGGCTAATTTTGATAGGTTTTTATTGGTTAACTGTGCCCCGTTAATGACACAGGCCGAATATCTATCAGCAAAACTAATATCGCGACAACGAGGCTGACAGGGTAATTGTCGAATCCCATTGACACTTTCATCTCCGCCCCATATTACCCGAGCATCCGCCTTAAGGCTGAGTTTCGCAGAATAGTCTGACTGCTTATGGTAATGCACAAACAGATTACGTTTTCCTAACTGCACAAACTCAGGCTGTGCAAACAACTGATTAAGGATATTCAGCAAACACTCTCTTAATTCAGTACTTTTTGTTGCCACTCGGATAACATTGTTATTGCCCATCAATAACGAACAAATCCAGCTGTAAATAAACATGGTATCCACGTTTGCAGGGGTAAAATGCAGCACCCAGCCAAGTGGTTTTACAATGCCTTCAGGAGCGAACCCTTGTATTTTTTTCAGGTTAGATTGTCGTAACCAAAAACCCAAGGCCACTAATTCTGGATAGGTTTTGGCTGCGTTATCTTTTAACAGTGTGTTAGATAAAGTATCAATGAAACTTAACACCTTGGGATCAAAACAGGTAAAATCACAAGCCTGTTCATTCATGACATCTACATTGCCATTAACTGGAGCTAACATAGTTAACGAAGTCATGTTATTGCCTCTACATGTGTATCACTGCACCCGCGCACTTCCGTCTTGGGTAGTCGGCCATTAATTGCAAAGTACTTGCCCTTGGCACCACAGGGACAATCATCCACTCCCTTTAAGACACCGAGATCTTCGGTCAATAAACTGTGTCCTGGATAGCTACTTGGCAATGCAGATAAAACTTGCACTAAACCTTGTTCGCCAATATCACACGGTTTTAATGTAAAAGGATCGCGGATCAGCACATCGGCAAAGACGGGGGCATGCAAATGACCTTTTTCACATTCCACAAAAATTGACCCCACTTGCTCCGCCATACCATAAAAATTGAAGCACCTTGAAATGCCGGTTGTTTCCAATAAGCGTTGTTTAAAAGTATCATTATCAACTTGTTGGTCGATGAGTTTTTTCCAGCCCCCACTATGAATAACCACACCTTTAGGCAGCTCAATACGTTTACCACTAAGATGCAGCATTTCTATAAAATATAACCAAACCATAAAAGTAAAACCAAAAATCAACACCGGTTGTTCAGCGTATTTTTGGCAAAATGCCTCGATAACAGGCCAGTTAGGCTGCATATTTTGGTCTAACGCATAGGTATGATCACGACCAAAAAACGCCAAACCTTGAATACCCGCAGCTCTTGCACTGAATTCAGGTTTTTTAAGAATATCGGGGGAGTCGATAATCAGCATGGGCAAACGTTGCTTGCCAATGCGTTGCTGCAAAATTTTAACCAATATCTTACTTTGTCTTGCACTGGTGGCTTTATCCAAATAAATCGTGGCTGGCGTTTGTGATGTAGTGCCTGAAGATTGCAAGGTTTTAAACACTTCGGCATCGGGGATACTCTTTAAATTAAGGTGTTTAAACAAACGTACAGCTAAATAAGGAAGCTCATCCATTTTTTGTTGCTCAGCAGTCTGCTGATTAACGATGTGTCGATATTGAGTATTTTGAGACTGATGAAGTTGGTGTAATTTATTGAGGACTGGTATCAACAACGCCGTTTTTTTATCTTGCTCTAGCCCATAAACGTCTGCACTCATCAGTTCTTCGAATGAACTTAGGTATTCTGCCAGTAGTGGATTGTGCCCATTATTCATCAGCTTTTCCCCAATGCCGATTGAAGCACAGCTTGATAATCCTTTTTGCCATTTTCAGTTAACGGCAAATCAGCATAGTGAAGCACTTTAATCACACTTGGGTGTAAATCGAAACGTTGGCTAACCCAGCCTTTAACATCCACCGTCGATTGTTCGTGCTCTGCAGAGGTAATGGCGATCACCAGATGGCTATCGTTACCTGTGCTTAACCCGGTAATATTTAGCTCTGCTAAACTGTTTTCCACTTCATCGAGGTCAATTCGTAATCCAAATAACTTTAAAAATCGGGATTTTCTGCCCGTAATAAAATAATCACCGTCATCATCAAAATAAGCCAAATCCCCTGTGGCCAGCCATGTATTTTCAGGCTGGTCTGGTTCAACAGATAGTTCATTCAGATCAGCAAGACAATTAACATAACCGAGCATCACGTTTGCACCAGCATAAAACAGTTCACCAACCGTATTAGCCTGCTCGATTAATTGATTTTGTTCATCGACTAATCTAAATCGTCCCCCCGGAATCGCACGACCAATAGACTCGGGCTTTTGTGTGACTAACTCTGGCCCTAAAAACGCCATTCTTGGACTTGCTTCGGTTTGGCCGTACATCACATAAAACTCACTTTGATTGGTATTAGCAAACTCGCCTAAGGTTTTGACAGCATTAGGGTTAAGCTTGCCACCGGCTTGGGTAAAGTAGCGTAAATGCGGTAATATTTTGTGATGATACCGCAATCTGAGCAACATCTCATAAGTAAAAGGCACACCGGCAAAACTAGCGATCTGATGTTGTTCAAATAACTGCCAATAATCACGACTCACGGGGCTTGCATCAGTAAACACACAACAAGCTCCCTTGTGTAAATGAGAGTTGATGATTGAAAGTCCATAAGAATAGAAAAAAGGCAGTGAACACAGTGTCTTATCCGTTGCCTCTATGGGAAGGTAATCACAAATCGCCTCGGCGTTAGCCTGCAAGTTATGGGCGCTCAGGGCAACTTGTTTAGCCGTCCCCGTTGAACCAGAGGTAGATAGTAATAAACTCACATTGCCATGATTCAAGCATAGGCTTGTTTGATGATATTGAATTTTACGTTGTTGTTGTGGCAAACAGGTTATGGTCACACAAGGCTCAAACTGGTTATACAATTTTTGTAAAACAGAATCATCGGTATCCGGGCTAAGTAACATTGCACAGTGGCCTTGCCGCAACACACTCAAATAGCTCACTAAGGTAGACAAACCATTAAAGGCTAAAATGAAAATCACGCCTTTCCCACGACCCAATCGCTGATTTAAATCCTTTTCCAAGCCCTCGCAAGCCTGTTCAAGTTCAGCATAACTAAGTTGCTGTTGTCCTTCGATAGCAGCAATATTTTCAGCATGTTGGGAAAGTGCGTCATAAAACATGATTTATAAGCTCAACCCACCATCAATACCGACGATTTGACCGGTAATAAATGAGGCATTATCGGATAACAAGAAGCTAATTAGTTTAGCAACCTCTTCGGGACTCCCCGCCCGCTGCAAAGAAGTAGCATCGATTAACCCTTGACGTTTTTCTCCCTGATAGGACGCTGTCATTGGCGTGTCAATAAAACCAGGGGCAACAGCGTTCACACGAATACCAAGTGGCCCTAGCTCTTTTGATAAAGACTTTGTTAAACCGGAAATAGCAGCTTTACTCATTGCATACGCGGCTTGTCCTGCACTGCCGCTTTCTCCCACAATAGAACAAAGATTAACGATGCTACCAAGTCGATTTTTAGTCATTAGTCGCATAGCGAGTTGAGCATGCGTAAAGGCGGAAACGCTATTAACGGCAAATTGCTTTTCGAGATCACTTTTCCGCGTCAGCATAAACCCAGAATCCTGCATGACACCAGCACTGTTTACTAAGCCGTGCAGTTGCCCCGACTCTTTCATGATCGTTGCAAACCCACGTTTCACCTCACTCTCGTCAGTCACGTCATAGGTTAATACTGTTGCGTTCTCCAGCTGGCTAGCCAGTTCTTGCAGTAGTTCAGTATTGCGCCCAGCCAAATACACAAATGCGCCCTGAGTGGCGCATTCAATAGCTGTTGCACGACCAATACCGCTGCTAGCACCGGTGATCAATACGGTTTTGTCCTTAAGCATCAAACTCAATTTCATATTTAGCCAATATTTCTTTTGCCTTAGCCACTGAACTCATATCTATTATATCGTCGGTATCCAACATAACGTTAAATTGGTTTTCCAATTCCGCAATGAGAATCATGTGCGCAGTGGAGTCCCACTCAGGAATGGTGTTATAGGCTAATTCATCACTTACCTTTTCCAACGGTATAGCTAAACTGTCAGCAAACGCTTGTTTTACGAGTTGATGGTTATTCATATAAATGTCCTTTATGACTCCCTCTTTTGCCTAGGAGTACGGGAAAGTAAGGCTTTAAGTGTACTGCTATGCCGTTGATAATCATCGAAATTCAAACTAATTTCAATTAAATCCCCTCGATTGACTATTTGATAACCTAATTTGAGATTGTAATTAAGGGCCGCCTGATTATCTGACTTTACTCTTGCAACTAACTTTTTACACTTTAAGGTTTCAAAACAGTAATCATTAATCAATAACGTGGGTGCAAAAGCAATTATATTATTTCGGTATTTTGGTTCGCCAATATACAAACCCGGCTCTATGCAGTGTGCCTCATTAAGGGGTTTACCCAACTCTCTGGATTGAATATTTACACTACCAATATCTTGATCTTTATAGGCAATGATAAAATGTTGTTGGCTGGGATCCCGACTGATTTTGCGAAACCAAGCCGATTGCTGCTCTTCAGTAATTTCTGCCTGAGAGAGCATAAATTGGCTAACCTGTGGGTCATTCCGCCAAGTTCGCAGTTGCGACAGGTCACTCTCTTGAACCTGTCGTAAACTCAGCTGATACCCCGTAAGCACCTGTTCTTCATCCATAATGAAATTATTCCTCGTCAGAACATAATTGCTGAATTTTTTCGATGATCCGTTGTGCGCCATTAGTATCACGGCTTTTGAGTCCTTGATTGTGCATTTTCAATAACGCTGCATCATCACCCCATAAGCGTAAAACACTCTTTATTGTGTCTTCTACATCAGTACGCTTTTGGTTTTCATCCATTTTACTATTTTCATTACCTTTTGCGATAACGCTGAAATCTTCAGTAATACACCAAGCCTGTTTTACTGCAACTTGGGTAGCGCCAACTTGATTGTCTGCCACCGTGAGCAAACAACTGGGAGTGGCAGTTGCCTGCAATTCGAACTGACTGCCACCGGCTGCTGAGATAGCCAAGCGAGTTTGTAAAAACGATTGGGCGATTTGCTGACAGTCATGTAAATGTTGAATATCCAGCTTAGACGTCCGAATAAATTTATTCAATTCATCTAAAAACGGATACGCCGCCCCAGTAATGACCTTTAGTTTGCCACTGAAGCCTTTATTTTGTAAGCATTGCAGCAATGGTAAGGTTAAATTAGCAGGATCACTTCCGCCCATCATAATGGTTAAATATTGGCGCTGTGCAAATGGTAACTCGGTAAGTTCGCAAAACTCCTGACGTAAAACACGGTAAGCCTCACCTATGCATAGTTGCGCATGTGGCTGATTATCTTCATATTTTAATTGATGGGCACTGCCAGAACCATTAATGATAAGATTTGCGTGCAGGTGTCCTGAATTATTCATATCATCAAAACAGATCACGGGGTAACCTAATTGTGCTAACTGTTGACGATACAAAGAACTAAAGTCATATCCATCGAGTACAATTGCGGCAACAGGATGACATCGACTATATTCAGCAATCTTTTCTATCTCTTGTGTACCTGCTTGAGATTCAGATACAACTATCACCTCGCCAACCCAATCCTGACGACTTCTAGCAATGTTAGCCCCTTCATCATTCAGCATAAAAATAGGCGTAAACTGATTTTTCACCATGGCTTGAGCCAGCGCTAAACACCGCATTAAATGCCCTAAACCAGACGAGGCTCCAGCATTGACTCTAAATAAGATATGCGGCATAAAATACTCAGTGGGTGCTGATTTTAGCGTTAGCTTTATGGTTTACTGCCGTTTTAACCCAGGTATGGTTAGAAATTCTCATTCGAATAAATCCCAACTCAAGGCTGTTCCTGCTGGCAAATCTTGTTTGGCTACTTTACCTAAAACATTATCCCAATGTTTGGGTGCTAGACCACTAGCAGGACGCACAATTCTAAGGTTGTCACGGGTTAAAATTTGACCTTGCTTCACGTCCGCACTAACAAAAATAGAACGTCGGTAGTGTTTTGATTTCTCCTCAGCAGCACTTCCCCCGTAGGTCACCTTGCCCATGGCGGCAAACCCACGTTCGCTTTCTTGTACCAAGGATTTTAATTCATCTGGCTCTAATGAGAATGCGGCATCAACGCCACCAGCATTACGATCAAGAACAAAATGTTTTTCTATAACTGTTGCCCCTAGTGACACTGAAGCGACTGATACACCAATACCGGCAGTATGATCGGATAAGCCCACTTGCGTATTAAAAGCGGCTTGTAAATGGGGAATGGTCACTAAATTGGTATTACTTGGTTCGGCCGGATACGTGCTTGTGCATTTGAGCAGGATAATATCTTGGCAACCCGCTTTTTTAGCACACTCTACCGCGTCTTCAATTTCCCCTAAGGTTGCCATACCCGTTGACATAATTAACGGCTTTCCGGTGGCAGCGGCTTTGCGTACCAACGGAATATCAGTAAGTTCGAAGGAGGCGATTTTGTAACAAGGGACTTCTAGGGTTTCAAGAAAATCCACTGCATCTTCATCAAAAGGTGAACTGAACGCCTCCATGCCAAGCTCTTTTGCCCTCGCGAATAAACGACTATGCCACTCGTACGGGGTGCAGGCTTTGGCATATAAACCATGCAAGGCTTCCCCGTGCCATAAACTGTCTTTTTCCTGGATCACAAAATCAACAGAATCGACATTTAATGTCATGCTATCGGCAGTATAGGTTTGTAATTTTATGGCGTGGGCTCCAGCCTCTGCTGCCGCTTCCACCATTGCTATGGCTAATTCAAAGTTCTGGCTATGATTTCCGCTTAATTCAGCAATAATAAAAGGCGGATGAGATGGACCGATTAAGCGCCCACCAATGGCAATATCATGCATTTTGTTGAGCCTCAAAAATTGAGGTAATACTCTGTGCAAGTTCCGTTGCCGTTGGAAATTCATCAGCTTGATCTGCGGCATAATCTGGCATCAAAATTCGCGGATCTAACTGCCCAGGAATTAATAATGTGGGGGTTTCCACACAAGTGGCTAAAGAGAACATCGCATTGGGTAGACAAACCAAAAGATCACTGGCTTTCAAGCCCTGCAAACGCAAACCTAAGCTTTCCTGCTCATCATCTTGTATCACTAAATAGCCGTTATTTTTCAGTATTGTTTTCAGTTCATTTAATTCTGAGTATGGGTGCTGCAGATCATTGAGCGCTAAATAGATAATACGTTGATTAACATTTTGATATTTTTTTGCCGGTTCAACATCTATATGCCAATCCAAAGGCATGCTGTTAAAGCCACAGCAACGGGTTAAGTAATATTCGGGATAGCCGCCGTCAGGCAGATTATCACTGATCCACCATTGACTGTGCCAGCGACTCATTCCCATAAACGTACTATGCATGTACTCACCCGCATTATTCACGTATTCGGGAAGTAAACTTTGATTCTGTATTTGCTCAATTAATTTTTGTAGCGGCACACTTAAATAGTTGCCCTGCACTGGCTCCCCCGCATCTTTAAGAAAGCGAGCAAGTACGCATGGCATAAATGCCGTATCTAAGTTAATTATCTGTTCAAAACCAATTTCAATGATGGTTTCTGCTAAGCCAAGAAAGGCTTCCAAAGAATGCAGAATATTATCTGGCCATTCATGGTTAGGTAAGGTTAATACCTTGGCACTAGGAGCCGCAAGCTTAACTACATCTGCTCCTAAACCATGGGTTAAACAATAAATTTCAGCTTGAGGATTTTGCCGTTGCAACTGACGAATAGTCGGCACTGCAATACTGGCAACATCGCCCATTTCCAGCATGCGAATAACCAATATTTTACTCATGTTAAATTCCTTTGACGTAGGCTTGATACATTAATTCTGCTCGCTGCCAATCTTCTGGTGTATCAATATCTTGGACTAAATGACGAGGAAGGATAACGGGCACACTGTGTTGAGAGAATATGCCTTTTTTCGATAAATAGTCATCGGTTCTGCCCCAATAGAACTGCCCTGCATCATGATAAGCTTCTTCTAAGTCTTGGGAACGTTTAAAAATATCTTGTTTGAACATGGGCTCAACATTGCCTTGTTTGACACTGATCGCCCGTTGAATGGGAAATGCAAAACTGGTAACTGAAAATGAAAAAGACTTGTCTTTGTCTTGCTGTAATAGCGTTAAACCTTGCTGCAAATACTCTGCTTGTAAAAATGGCGCAGTGGCATAGATACAGCAGCAAAACTCCGGCTTTTCAAAATTATCGATACAATACTCTATTCCATGATTAGTGACAGGGCGTGTACCTATAACATCATTGGATAAATTTTCAGGTCGTAAAAAAGGCACTTCTGCGCCATATTCACGAGCAACATCAGCCACTTCTTGAGAATCCGTTGATACCCAAATCTTATCAAACAAGTTTGATTTTTGCGCAGCCTCTATGGAATAGGCAATCAGGGGTTTACCTGCAAAATCGCGAATATTTTTCGCTGGTATGCGTTTACTGCCGCCCCGTGCAGGAATGATAGCTAAGTTCAAGCTAATACCTCATTTAATGCTTGTACAACTCTGTCTTGTTCATCGGCTGTCAGGCTAGGAAATAAAGGTAAAGTTAACGCATTTTGATAATAATTTTCAGCATTAGGGAAATAGCCCTTAGAAAAACCGAGCTTTTTAAAATACGGTTGCAGGTGAATCGGAATATAATGCACATTGACACCGATACCACGTTCAATTAAAGCGTCATAAATAGCGCCTCTGTCGTGCTCTTTAAGCTCTACCATATAAACATGCCAAGCACTTGTATCTGCATTTTCCATACTGGGTAAGGTTAATGGCAAGTGTTTCAATAAATCATGATAACGTTGCGCTAAAATTTGTCGTTTTTCAATAAAACCATCTAACTTATTGAGCTGTGACAAACCTAAGGCAGCGTGTAAGTCACTTAACCGATAATTATAGCCAAGCTCAACTTGCTGATAATACCAAGGGCCATCGGAAGGTCCTTGCATCTGATTAGGTTCACGAGTAACACCGTGTTTAGCAAACAGCTTGGAGCGTTCAAACAATGCTTCATTGTTGGTCATCACAGCTCCGCCTTCGGCGCTTGTAATCGACTTTACCGGATGAAAACTCAGCACGGCTAAATCAGCGTATTCGCAACTCCCAATTTTATGATGTTGATAATTGCCCCCTAATCCATGGGCTGCATCTTCAATAATTCGTACATTGTATTGCTGACAAAGGGCCGCAATTTCTTGCATTTGGCAACTCAATCCAGAAAAGTGCACAACCACGATAACTTTGGGCAATAAATTCGCTTTATCAGCAATTGCGAGTTTGCGCTCAAGGGCTGCAACACTGATATTTCGCGTATCACTGTCAATATCAACAAAATCAATGCTGGCACCACAGTACAAAGCGCAGTTTGCACTGGCAACAAATGAAATAGGTGAAGTCCAAACGCGGTCGCCTTGACCTACGCCAAGTGCTAAACAAGCCACATGTAAACCAGAAGTGGCACTGTTGACTGCCGTGGCATATTTAGCACCAGTATAAGTGGTTAATGCCTTTTCAAATTGAGGAACGATACTACCTTGGGTGAGAAAGTGGTTTTGCAGCACGTCAACCACGGCAGCAACATCGTCGTCATCAACAAAGTGCTTACCGTAAGGAATATTATCAACTGGATTGCTCACTAATAGGCCTTAATCTATGGTTAATTTATCTAAGGCTTCAAGTTCTTCAACAGTTAAGAAGTGCGGGTTAGTGCCTGAATGGTATTCGAACTTATCTGCGACTGCTTGCCCTTTTTCACCCAGTTTATTAAGCCGATAATCAACGGTCTTATCAAAAAACTTAATTGCCGGAGTAATCACATAGTGATCGTCAAATTCTAAGGAATGATGGGCCATTTCTTCTGGCACCATGACCTCATGCAGTTTTTCACCAGGACGAATACCGATAATATCGTAATCTCGACTTCCGCTCATGGCTTCAACTAAATCTAAAATGCGAATTGATGGGATTTTAGGAACAAAGATTTCGCCACCTTGCATGCGTTGGAAGTTCGTTATAACAAACTGCACCCCTTCATCTAAAGTGATCCAAAAGCGTGTCATTTCATCATGGGTAACCGGTAATTTAGTTTTACCTTCAGCCAGTAAATTTCGATAAAAAGGAACAACTGAACCTCTTGAGCCAACAACATTTCCGTAACGAACCACTGCAAACCTTGGGCCTGAGGCACCAGATATGTTATTTGCAGCCACAAACAATTTGTCTGATGCTAATTTCGTTGCACCATACAAATTTACAGGGTTTGCGGCTTTATCTGTAGATAAAGCAATAACGCGACGCACGTCAGCTTCTATGGCAGCATCAATAACATTTTGTGCGCCATAGATGTTTGTTTTAATACATTCGTTAGGATTATATTCAGCGGCAGGAACTTGTTTTAACGCCGCAGCATGAATAACATAGTCGACGTCCTTCATTGCCGATATGAGACGATCTTTATCTCTAACATCACCAATAAAGTAACGCATACAAGGCGCATCAAATTGCTGCTGCATCTCATACTGTTTCAGTTCATCGCGAGAATAGATGATGACTTTTTTAGGTTTTTCATTCTTTAATAAATGTGAAACAAAACGTTTTCCAAAAGAACCTGTTCCACCGGTTATCAATATGCTTTTATTTTCAAACATTTATTTTATCTACCTAAAACTGTTATGAAGCGATAAAACGCAACTATTTTTTAGCTTATGACTGTATGTTGGCTTATCTAAGTTTCTAATTCCACGTCTATTTGGTTTTATGATGACAAACTCGAATTTTTGCAAACACTTGCTTTAAATGTAACCAGAATTCGGTGATTATCAATCCACAGCCACTAAAAACGTCAAAGTTTTGAAACTATACCTTTATTTATTAGTATCAAGCAATTTCCATTCCCGGGAACTGGCAATGATTTAATTAACAGTAACTTAGAGAATTATAAGTGCTAAAGAAATTGGTTTGTAAGAAGGTGCTAACGAAAAGTTTAGCTTATATCACTTATGACGATGAGGACTAGGGATAGATTATTTATATTTATCGACTATTTTTTTGCCTCGAATTAACCCTGTTAGCTGCTTTAAAGAATCTGCGAGCTGGGCCTCGATGATAGTTGAAAGTCTTTGATTAACTTCCAATTCACTAGTAGAAAACAATTTTTCAGTATTTTTATCAAGTGACTTAATATGCTCTGTCACTATCTCATCACGTTGGCTAATAAGTTGCCGCAGCAACTTATCATCGAGTTCGTCACTGCTTAATACTGTTTCGAGTTGCTTATTAACATTATCAAGATTGTCAGGAGTGTATTGATGACTAAGATTTAATTTATTCACACGACAGCAGAACGTTTTTGCCTTTGCGCTTCATAAGCTTCTTGTTTTGCATCTTCAGGAATACTCGCCCAAGCATTTTTAATTGGTAGCATTAGGTTAATCACTTCATCCATTATGTTCAAGTCATTCTGAATATTCGCATCTGTGACACGTTGAATCATATAATCATATAAATTAAATAAATTTTGACTCACTTCACTACCAATATCTAAATCTAAGGTATCTCTTAAGTTCATTAAGATTGCTGAAACTCTAGACAGGTGATCTGACTTACCTTCAAAGTCTTTGCGCTCTATACACCCTTTACCGTAAGCCATGCGATCCAACGCACCTTGCATTAACATTAAGGTAATTTTGTGGGGATCGGCGGATGCCACGTCTTGTTTCAAATTGCCTTTTTTGTAGGCATTAATACCTTTAAGTGCCATAATTTACTGCTCCTTATACCTGCCCAAGTGATGCCATTAATGCATTACCAGTTTGATTCAATTGGGTAACGGTCTGGTCTAGATTTAAATATTTTGCTCGTAAAATCTCTTCGAAACTCAACATACGAAGTTCAAATTGTTCCCGCTCGTCAGAGAGTTGATCCTTTTCATCTTTTATAGAGCTCTCTCGTGTGGCTAACAATCCACTGAAGGTGGTATATTCTTTAGTATAATCATACAAACGGGCCGCAATTCCTTCATCTTCATCGGTGAACAATGCAGCTATATCGTCAAAATTATCTTCCAGGGCTTCTGCGAGTCGGTCTTCACCACTTCCCAAACCAAACTCATCATAATCGGAAATTTCTAACTCACCATCAGAGTTAAGTTCAACACCTATGGCAAATAACCCACCAAGGGCGGAAGAACTAACACTAGAACCTATGATACTCGATAGCCCAGAGGTGATACTACGTGCCATAAAGTCTCCGGCTAAAGCGCCATCATCTTCAAGCTCAGAGGTACCATATTTGGTAAGTGTCTCAATCTCTTTGGCCAACGCATTAAAGTTATCGACAAAGTCTCTGATTTTTTTATCTAAACCTTCAGTGTCGTAACCGATTTGTAGAGTAGAGGTTTGAAATTCCCCCAAAGAGTCTTTTGAAGAAACCGCAGATGCCTCAAAAGAAACACTCGATATGGTATTTTCAAATTCGTTGGTGGATGACTCAACAGCGATACCATCAATGGTGGCTTTTGCATTTTGCGCACTCACAATTGGGTCTAAATAAGAAACCGATTCTGTTGAATCTGTGGTTGACACACGGTTTAGGTCAGCCAAGTCATCATTATTAACAATGATTAAATCGTTCCCCTCACCCGTAGTGGTTGAGCTGAAAACAAGCTTAGCACCGCCATCGGCAGTACCTGTATCGATGATACTGGCGTTTACACCAAAGTTATCATCGGAGCTATTAATGGCATTCGCCAATTGTTGTAAGGTTTGACCTGCAGAAACATTAATATTGAAACTATCGCCAGTGCTGTCAATCTTAAACGTTAAACTACCGCTACCCGATGACAAAACAGAATCAGTACTTTCATTAAATCCGCCATCCACAGCATCAGCCGTTTCTAACCTGCTACCGCTGGCTAACTGAGTAACGGCAATCTGATATTCGCCTTTGACAGCACTATTAGCTGCTTCAGCAGTAAAAGGCTCAATTGATTCGTCAGGATTAGTAATAGCAGGCTCACGCCCTTGGAGTTGGTTGTCATTACGCAATTCATCAACGGTGTCCAGAAAATCACTCATTTTAGATTTTAACTGGCCAATACCAGAAATCTCTGCATCAAGTGACTCTTCTTTTTCGTCCAAGCGAGCCTGTTTCGGCTCCCTTTCAGCTGCAATTAATTGGGTGACTAAATCATCTAAAGCCAACCCTGAGCCTACACCTAATGATTGGATTGTCATGACGAACCTCTTTAATAAAAATTTAAGCTTGCTTGTTAAACAATACTCCTACTGCGCTGCCTACGTCAGATTGGAGATCTTTGATTTTCTCAGATAAAGCAAGAACCTCTTCAGTGGGTATTTGTCTTATTACTTCCCCTGACTCTGAATCTGTTACTTTAACAACTTGCCTTTCACTCTTTTCATCAACAGAAAACGATAGTTGACGATTAGAAGTCTGCAGAAAATCACTGATTTCGCTAACCGCACTTTCAATGTTTATAGAATCTTCATTGATTAATACGTTGTTATCGGCCTGTCTCTGATTTTCTTGATCATTTTGCGCAGACTCTGCCACCGACTTTTGTTCATTTCTGAGCTGACTTTGTTCAGATTCGTTTACAGAAACCGGCGTTGTTAATTCTTGCTGTGCAAAATTCTGGCCATACTGTGAAAAATTAACATCCATCTTTCACCTCCACTTCAAAGCAATTTGCCACTAACCATATAAGTATAGTGGCATTATCATTGATAGACTAACCTTTAAAAGCTAATCAAATTATCCTAACAAAGACAACGCCGATTGAGGTCGTTGATTTGCTTGGCTAAGTACAGACAAAGATGCCTGTTGAACAATTTGATTTCGAGTTAGTTCAGCTGTTTCAGTTGCAAAGTCGGTGTCACGAATACGTGAACGAGCACCAGCAATATTTTCTGAAATGTTACTCAGGTTACGAATAGTTGATTGGAAGCGGTTTTGCAATGCACCCAAATCAGCTCTGACCGCACCAACAGTAGAGATAGCATTGTCAATTGAAGTCAAGGCTCCAGATGCACCACTAATAGTAGCAACTGATAATGAACCTATGTTCAAACCTGATGAACCGTACCCGCCAGAGCGAGATAAGTTAATTGAAATAGTTTGGCCACCATTGGCACCTACTAGAAACGCTGCAGAAAATGATCCTTTAAGGATATCTACACCGGCGAATTGTGAATCGGTAGAAATACGTGAAATTTCCGTTTTCAACGCTGATACTTCTTTTTGCAGTGCTAAACGGTCAGCAGATGTATTGATACCATTTTGCGATTGTACTGCTAAGGTACGGATACGTTGCAAAGAAGATGTTACCTCACCTAAGGCTCCTTCAGCCGTTTGTGCTAACGAAATAGCATCGTTGGCATTACGAACTGCTTGGTTAAGACCTTCTACTTGAGTTGTAAGACGGTCTGAGATTTGTAAACCGGCCGCATCATCTGCTGCTCGGTTAATACGAAAGCCTGACGACAATCTTTCAAATGATGTGCTAAGTGCCTGTCCTGAATCAAACAACTGACGCTGAGCATTCAAAGACGACACATTGGTGTTTACATATAAACCCATATTTACCTCCTGAGAACTACCTATTAACTGATAAGGTAATTCGCCTCAAATTTGACCTCCAAGAAATATTCCTTGAAAGCCACCTCTCTTTTATTGAGAATCGGCACCTCTACCCATTCTCAACTTAAAATTCTTTAAAAAGAATTTCCCTCAACTAATGTTATCGACCACACCTTGAAGATCTTTAGTTTTTTTATTATTTTTTTATAATTTATAAGTCATTGATAAATAACACCTTTAAAACCAAGTCGAAAAATAATGAATATTTATTTTAAAAAGATAAGTGAATAGCAGGAGATAAAGAGGTGTTCAGGCTGGTTTTATATAGAGAGCCGAATGTTTATTATTCAACGCCCATTTACATGGTTTGAACTAAATATTGCCCATTGAGTCAGAGTCACCTCAAGGAACAAACGCTAAATGCGATTTACTTAACGTAGGTGATCGCCAACTGAGTAATATTACTTTGTTGTTATTTACATGTGTTTGATACTTTGAATATTTCAAATTTAGACTTGAGCGAGTTTTGGCACAGCGATTGCTAAGTAATCAGGTATAAACGTGAGACAAATTAGAAAAGCCATTTTTTTGGCAATAAGAATAAAAAAAGGCCAGATCAAATGACCTGGCCAACTTGCTCACGTTAGGAGTACGAGCAAATACTGTTTCTGTCCGGCTGGCAGGGTTAGAGAATGAATACTGGCCTCTCAACCAAACTTCTACACTCTCAGTCCTGTTAGTCGGCTTTTTATTTAGGTGGTGCCGACACCACCGCCATCCTTGGCCTATCTAGACACATTTCCAATGTGCCTCTGGGTTGGCCTCTCATTTCCTACCCTCAGAAATTTAGTTCTTTGTTTTCTAATATTACCCTAGTAACTGCAACGCTGCCTGGGGCCTTTGATTGGCTTGAGATAACACCGTCAAATTGGCCTGCTGTAAAATTTGAGCGCGGGTAAGACTTGCCGTTTCTGTGGCAAAATCTGTATCTCTAATACGGGATCTTGCCGCTGATACGTTCTCAGATATATTACTTAAATTACGAATTGTCGATTGGAAGCGATTTTGTATTGCCCCTAAATCAGCCCGTTTAGCATCAATAATCGAAATCGCTTGGCTTACTCTGGTTAACGCCGCTGACGCCTGAGCTTCAGATGCCACCGAAATATTGTAACCAGCGAATAAGCCTGAAGTGCCGAACCCACCGGAGCGAGAAATATTGACACTGATAGTTTGGCCAGCGTTAGCGCCAACTAGAAACTTAGCTGAATAAAAACCATCCAATAAATTTACCCCACCAAACTGACTATAGCTGGCAATACGGCTTATTTCGGTTTTTAATGCTGACACTTCTTTTTGCAAGGCTAAGCGATCCGCTGAATTATTGATGCCATTTTGCGATTGCACTGCCAAGACTCTAATCCGTTGCAACGCGACTGTGGTTTCGGCTAATGCCCCTTCAGCAGTTTGCGCCAGGGATATGCCATCATTTGCATTTCTGACAGCCATGTCCAAACCTAAAATTTGTGTGGTTAGACGATTAGATATTTGCAGACCTGCCGCATCGTCTTTTGCGCTATTAATACGGAAACCTGACGATAAACGCTCAAAAGCGGTACTCAAATCGTTGTTAGTGGTAATTAATTGCCGCTTGGCATTAATTGAAGAAATATTTGTATTCACAAATAAAGTCATTATCCACACTCCTAAACTTTAATTAACCTATTGTTTATTAGAAGTTTTACTTTAAAAAAGTGTCGATAACTCAGCGTAATATAACTTTGGCACACAAAATGCTAAAATCATACTGTCAGTCATTACCATGGCTGACAGTTTTGCCAAGCAATTAAGGTTGACAAAACTGTATAAAAGCAAGAGCGAAAGCTCTGGTCGACGGGCGGGATTGATGGCCTATACCTCAATACTTCCTCACTACCTCCTGGCATCTTTTCTGCCCAGTCGACTGCCCATTAAAAAAGCCTAAGGCTATATAATGGAGTGAGAATTCGCCCGCGCCTTTATACAGCGTGAGTTATCTAGTTGTTTTAGTAAAACGTATCTTCTTCGGTCGGTTGCAGCCTGCCCCCACAATTTGCAATCCGACCGTTTTCTTTTTTCTAATCAATCTTCAATGTTGCAGCCTGCCCCTGTTGCTTGCTCAGCATCATATTTCATGATTTTACTCTCTTATTATTGCAACAGTTGCAATGCAGCTTGTGGACGTTGATTCGCTTGTCCCAACACTGTAATACTGGCTTGTTGAATTATCTGCCAGCGGGTTAGTTCAGCGGTTTCAGCCGCAAAGTCTGTATCGCGGATACGAGATCTCGCTGCTGAAACATTTTCTGAAATGTTGCTTAAGTTTCTGATTGTAGATTGGAAACGATTTTGTATAGCACCTAAATCGGCACGTTTAGCATCAATAATAGAAATTGCACCTAAAACTGCAGCCATGGCTCGAGAAGCCTGTGCTTCAGTAGCAACTGAAATTAAGTTTGCTTCAATACTCTGAGAGCCAAACAAACCGGACGTACCGTATCCACCTGGTCTAGAAATATTGACACTGATAGTTTGGCCTGGGTTAGCACCGACTAAGAATGCTGAAGAATAATCGCCACCAAGAATATTGACACCACCAAACTGCGATGTTGCGGCAATACGACTGATTTCTTGTTTTAACGCATCAACTTCTTTTTGTAGCGCTAATCGGTCGGCAGAACCATTAATACCATTTTGAGATTGCACTGCTAGTACACGAATACGCTGCAATGCGGAAGTAGTTTCAGCCAAAGCACCTTCTGCGGTTTGCGCAAGAGAGATACCATCGTTGGCATTTCTTACAGCCATATTTAGGCCGAGAATTTGTGTGGTAAGACGATTGGAAATTTGTAGTCCAGCGGCATCATCTTTCGCGTTGTTTATGCGAAAACCAGAGGACAAGCGTTCAAACGCAGTACTTAGATTATTGTTCGACGTGAATAGCTGACGACTAGCATTCAACGACGACACATTAGTGTTGACGTATAAAGACATTTTTTTCTCCTAACGATTTAAGCAATCCGCCAAACCTATTATTATTATTAGTGGTTTTTGCGGTGATTCTAAGTGCGCTATTATTAGTTTTATTACGTCACTTATTTGGGCGTGTACTTATTATTTTTTTATTTTGTACATCACTCTTGAAATCTTTATCGAACAGGATCGAGAAATTCTTTAGACTATTTTCTAACTAAATATTAATTCCTATATTTTTCAAACGTTTAGGTTAAGAAAAAAGCCGACTAAATTAGCCGGCGAAGCGCTCTTACGTTAGGAGGGAAAGAGCGCACTCTCTACGTTTTGGGCCATTAAATACAGATTCACTACCTCCTGGCTTTAATTTCCCAATCGTATTCTATTAACCTAGAAGCTGAAGCGCTGACTGTGGACGCTGATTAGCCTGAGACAAAACAGTTAAACTGGCTTGTTGGATAATCTGGTTACGTGTCAATTCAGCTGTTTCAGTTGCGAAATCTGTATCACGAATACGTGAACGAGCGCCTGAAACGTTTTCAGAAATGTTACTTAAGTTTCTGATTGTAGATTGGAAACGGTTTTGCAGGGCACCTAAATCGGCACGTACAGCTCCAACAGTAGAAATTGCAGCAGTAATTTCTGTTAACGCGGCAGATGCAGAAGCAATGCTAGCAACTGAAGTTCCAGCAATACCTAGCCCTGAAGCTCCAAAACCACTGGTTCTAGACAAATTAACAGAGATAGTTTGGCCACCGTTAGCACCTACTAGGAATGCCGCTGAAAACGCGCCATTTAGGATGTCAACGCCAGCGAACTGTGAAGTAGTAGCAATACGTGAAATTTCAGTTTTAAGGGCTGAAACTTCTTTCTGAAGCGCTAAACGGTCAGCAGAGGTATTGATACCATTCTGTGATTGAACAGCTAGAGTACGGATACGTTGAAGTGAAGATGTTACTTCGCCTAACGCGCCTTCAGCGGTTTGCGCTAAAGAAATCGCATCATTTGCGTTTCGCACAGCTTGGTTAAGACCTTCAACCTGGGTGGTTAAACGGTCGGTGATTTGCAAACCAGCAGCATCATCCGCTGCACGGTTTATACGGAAACCAGAAGACAAACGCTCAAAAGACGTGCCTAAACGGTTAGATGAATCAAATAATTGACGTTGCGCATTCAAAGACGAAACGTTGGTGTTAACGTATAATCCCATGGGATATCTCCTACACTCTCAGTCCAGCGTTTCGCTGGCAACCGATAAAAATCGGTGGTTAAAAAACACATTCAAGAACATCAATCTTAGTCAAAACTAGATCGGTGTTACTGGCTCTCTCAGATAGGGTATCGACGGATTAAAAAATCCCTTTAACTAAATTTTGCCGTTTTTTATAAAAACGGCAAAAAATTTCCGCTTTGCAATATGTAATTATTTGAGATTCAATAGATTTTTCGACAAAAATAATTTTTAAAAATGATGATTAATTGGACTAATTCGATTTGGAAAACCTCGAAACACAGCGCATTTACTGATCTGTGTGCCTTTGCAGGCAAACTATTTGTTAGTTTTAGAGAAGCCTCTGATCATATGAGCAAGGATGGCGATATACGTATTGTCATTTGCGACTTAGATGGTAAAAAAATTAACAGCGTGAGTGTGAAAATGGCGAACTGTGATTTGCGAGATCCTAAATTAACCGTCATGCCCGATGGTAAATTACTGATGAACGCCTACGCTCGCTGTTACGATAAAAAAGGCAAATGGTTGCATAGCCGTTCACTATGTTGGTTTTCTCAAGATGGGTTAAGCTGGTCCTCGCATCATTGGTTTGCAGAAAAGAACTGGTGGCTTTGGCGCATTCGTTGGCAAGATGAACAAGCCTATGGGTTTGCCTACAAACGAGCTCAACAACAACTTAATCTGTATAAAGGCAACCCGTTACGCACTTTTGAGTGTTTTAAAACTGACGCACTTAGTTTAGCCAGTAATGGCCTCGGCTATCCTAATGAAAGTGATTTGTGTTTTAGCCAAAACGGTAATGCCTATGCAGTGGTTCGCAGAGATGCTGACACTTTCACTGCTCAATGGGGAGTTGCAAAACCACCTTACACAGCGTGGCAATGGTTTGATTTAAAACAGTACATTGGTGCGCCTGTGATTTTGCAAGTCGATGCAAATACGATTTTAATTTGTGGCAGAGCTTGGCTAGCTGGAAAATTCAAAACTGCACTTTGGAAAATTGACATAGAAACGAAAAAGTTAACACTACAAATTGTGTTACCTTCAGGTGGCGATTGCAGTTATGCAGGGATGATAAAAAGTGAGCAAGGAATATATATTAGTTATTACTCCAGTCACATTGATAACCAAAGCCACATATATTTAACCCATCTCGATCTGTAAAATAAATTTAGATGTAATCGAACAGGGTTAGCCCAGTTACTCTTGAAAAAGTAGCTTGGGCAGCTTGCAAAGCGGTTTCTTGTTTACTTAATTCAGATATTGCTTCGGCATAATCCACATCTTCAATATTTGCCCGAGCTGTTTTATTGGCTATTTCAAGATCCAAATTTGATTCGTAAACTGACTCGGCAACATTCAAACGGCCGCCCAAAGATGAGGTTGCATTGGCTAACGACTTAGAACCGTTATCTATACCAATCAATGCGTCGGCAATTGCCTCACTAAGTTCCTTATCACTTAAATCACCAGCATTAAGGGCCACATAAAAGTTATTTAACGTTTCAGCTATATTATTTTTTTCTGGCTTGTTTAATTCAAAATCAAAGGTATCCCCTACACTCCCTTCAACATTAAATTCAATACCGTTGAAAACGAAAGGTTCACCAGAGGTGAAATTGACCGTGCCAATGGTTTCTCCAGTACCTACATTATCAATCTGAACTTGGTTGCCAGCAATGATAGTCGCTTGAAACTGATTATTAGCTGGTGTGACTGCATCGTAATTATTTTCATGAAATTTGTCGAAGGCAGCCTGTTCAGTAATAACGGATGAAATTGATTCTAGTCCACTGTCTCCTGAAACCGTAAAATTGAGTCTAGCTAAAACATTTTCAAATACAGTCTTTCCAGAGCTGTTCGCTTGAATATTGAGTGCATCTGATACTTGGATTTGCTTCACACCATCATCACCAGAAAAAGTATATTTTTCGCCTGTTGCTGATGGATTATAGGTAAACGCTTCGGTTTGCGATTGATATCCAGCAAAAATATATTCGCCATTGGAGTTTTGCGTATTCATCAAACTGAATACTTCGTCTCGAATAGCGCCTATTTCAATTCCGATGGCTTCTAAGTCAGACTCGTCGTAAACACCATTGCCTGATTGAATCATTAATTGACGCGCTTTATCCAGTGCATCGTTAATATTGCTAAGAACAACCTCTTCTTGCTGCAATGAATTGGTCAGTAAATCATTATTACGCTTATATTGGGTAATTTTGTCTAAATCTTCTGTGAGCCTAACAACTTGTGCAGCCCCTACAGGATCATCCGATGGGCGCAACAACTTTTTCCCCGAAGAGAGTTGTTGTTGAACATCAGACAAGGTTCCCTGATTTTGCGTGATTGTATTAATACTGCGGTCATACAACTGATTTGTGGATATTCTAGCCATAGTACAATTTACCTTGTAGCACTATAAATGGTGTCAAATAATTCGCTTGCGGTAGTTAATATTCTAGCCGCCGCCGCATAGGTCTGTTGGAAGCGGATTAAATTTGCCGCTTCTTCATCTAAATTAACCCCAGAAACTGACTGAAACCAATCGCTGGACTGAGTCTGCATAGCTTGAGCTGCCTGCATGGATATATTTGCTGAGGCCGTCTTAGCCCCAATGTCACTAACAATATTGGCGTAGGACTCGTGGAATGTAATCAAATTTCCACCACCATTATTGTTTTGCTGCATGATATCCACATCTTGTAAGCCGGCTAACTTTAGACCATTACGGTTATCATCCACACCATCGGTATTGTATGCAATGGTAAACTGGTCACCAGCAACAGGCGTTCCTTGTAAACTAAAATCATAGCCGGGAAAATCGGCCAACGCTGAAAATGGCCAACCGGCATCACTTGCCGCTTGTTCCATTATATTATTGTAGTCAGTAACCCCAGAAACCACGACCAACGACACACCGGCTTCATCGAAAATTTCAAACTCGGATTCACTATTAAACACAAGACTCGCAGGGCTACCCGCAACAAAACCGCCACTGCCGTCAAAAGCAGATGCCATGGGATCGGTCAACGTACTATCAACAAAGGTATTGGTAATTGAGGATGCCGTTAACTGTGCATCCCCTAAATTATCCAAATTACTATCGACACGAAATGGTGAGGCTAAAGCAATATCCTCGGGGCGTGTCATGATAACTTCGATTGATTGTGCGGTGCTTTTAGTGGGTTGAAATAAATATCTATCCCCTACAGCATAACTGTCGCCATTGGGGATCTCTATTTCAAGACCACCCAGTACTTCGGTAAATGTACCCGCTTGTGCTTCGATACCCGTATAGGTTTGCGATAATGTATTTCCATCAATATCAGTCACATATGAACCATCTGGATTGACTAAGGTGACGCTAATATCAACAGTGTCTGGACTGCCTGGCGTTGTCCCAGTGATTTCCACTAGATAATCAGCCGCGGTAATTTTGCTCGCGCCATCTTCAGTCATTCTAGCGTTCATTGTTAACGATAGATCAGAGTTGGCCGAATAGTTTAGCCCTTGAAATTCAGGGGTAGAAAAGATATTACCGCCAAGTTGTTCATCATAGTCCATCCCCAAACGATTCTGCTGATTGATAGCGCTGGTTAAGGCCATTGAAATTTGTCCGAGTTCCCGCTGACCTTCAGCTAAAACCTCGTCCCGATAACGAAATAAACCGCCTAATTGACCACCTAAGTTTTGCTCGGGAAGTTTGAGCGTCGTGGGTTTTCCCGTACTGGCTAAATACAAATTTCGATAGTCTGGATCAGGATCACCGCTAAGTTGGAACAAATTAAACGAGCCATCTTCCAGCACTAAAGATTCACCAGAGGTGAGGTTTACCATCACTGAACCGTCACCGTTACCGTTATCTCGGGTTTCAATGGACATAATCTCGGCTAATTGCAAAATGGCGTTATCGCGCTGATTCTTGAGCACTCCAGGCTCATCAAATAAGTTGTTACCTTCGGCAATTCGGATATTTTTGTTAAGCTCTGCGATAGTTTCGATCAATTGATTAGCAGTATCAATGGAGGACTCTAACTCTAAATTAAGCTCTTTTTCTTTGTTGTCCATAAATTGCGACAAGGTACTGACCTGTCCCACAAGCGCATTGGCTTCACCTAACACTAACTGTCTGGCGGCCATATTGGTGGGCTCATCAGTGGCGGTCTGTAACGAACTGAAAAAACGACTCATACTGCTTGATACACTGTTTGCTTCACTAGCAAAAATATCATCTAACACACTTGAGCGTTGAAAATAAGTTTCAAACTCACTGGCCTGAGTGGTGTCTCGGCGCAGTTGGTTTTGCGCAAAGGTATCTAAAACCCGTTCGGTGGTGCCGCGGCCAACGCCACCAACTAATTGGCTTTCAAAAGTGGTTTGTTCTCTAACATAACCTTCGGAATTAACGTTGGCGATATTGTTACTGGTGGTGGCAAGCAATTGATTACTAGCTCTAACCCCACTGGTCGCGATAGTGTATAAATCGGCAGCTCTGATCATATTTTTAACTCCCGCGAAAAACTGTTATTGCCCATTTTGTTTTCCAAATGCTAGTGCGGATAACGCTGATTTGAACGTATCACTATTTAATACCGACAATATTTTATTGGCATATTGAGGATCGGTAGCGTATCCAGCAGTTTGTAAGGCACTGAAATAGGCTTTAGGGTCATTCACGTTTTCTAATGCTTGTTGGTATCTTGGGTTGTCAGATACAAAAGAAACATAATCTTTTAAGCCATCGGCAAAAGAGTCATAGGTTCTAAATTGAGCCTTTTGTTGTTTAGCCACACCTTGGTCAAATTCAACGGTATTGATCGCCGTGGTTTCACCTTGCCAGCGATTATCCGCCTTAATACCAAATAAATTGTGGGTGTTTTGACCACTACCAGTATGGATCATATATTGCCCCCACCCAGTTTCTACAGCAGCCTGAGCCAATAACGCTTTTGGATCTATGCCTATTTTTTCGGCGATTTTTTCTGCATGAGGCAACAACGTTTGCATAAACTCAGACGGTGATGCGAAAGCACTTTGTTTAGTAGCATTTTGCTTAGGAGCGTCTTGCATTAGCTCCTTTTGCATGGCTGAGCTTTGTTGCGATGTGATTTGGTTAGATTGTAAAGCGCTTTGGTCACTACTGACGGGTGCATATTCTTTGGCGCTTTGACGGACCAAGTTAAACAAATTTGCGTTATCGCGAACGGCACTGGCCGGCATAAAACCGTTTTCACCGGGACTAAGTTGCTGAACTATCAATTCAGCAATCCCTACTCCGCCTCGAGATGACAAATCCACGGCTAACTGTTGATCATGCATGTCACGATAAAACTTAACTTGCTGAGAATTGAACGGGCTGTCTTTATCAGCCAAAGCATCTTGAGCTTTACGCATTGATTTGAGCATCATTTGTACAAATATCGCTTCAAATTGTTTAGCCGCTTCGTCTAATGCTTGTTTATCACCACTTTGAGCAGCCTGACGCAAAGTATCGATGCCCTTGAAATCATGGACATTGCGCGACATTTCAAGTTGTTGATCAATGTGGTTGTTCATTTCCATAATAAATTCACTGATTCACAAGCAGTTAAATAACAATAAGCTCGCCTTGTAAGGCGCCTGCTTGTTGTAAAGCTTCAAGAATCGCCATTAAGTCACCAGGGGCAGCCCCTACTTCATTAACTGCGCGAACTAACTCATCTAAACTCACTCCAGGGTCAAATTTAAACATACGGCTATCATCTAAACTGACGTCAACTATTGATTGATTAGTGACCGCCGTTTGCCCTTGAGCAAGTGCGTTGGGTTGCGAAACCGTCTGATATTCAGAAATAGTCACGGTGAGCCCACCATGGGTAATGGCTGCGGGCAATAAACGCACATCTTTACCGATCACAATTGTGCCGGTTCGACTGTTAATAATAACTTTGGCCGGCGCGTCAGCAGGCGTAAAGGTGAAGTTTTCTAAAGTGGCAACGAAGCTCACTCGCTGACCCACATCCCTTGGCGCTGAGACTCTCACCGATGCAGCATCAATGGGAGTAGCGATCATGTAGCCCATTTCAGGATCAGCACCTAAGCGTTGATTAATGGTGTCCGCCAAAGATTTGGCGGTGGAAAAATCAGGATAATTTAAATTCAGGGTTAAAAAATCATTTTGCATCAGACCACTGGGAACCGCTCTTTCAACTAGCGCGCCATTGACGATGCGTCCTACGGTAGGTGTATTCGAGACGATTTTAGAGCCATCTGCGCCTTCTGCGCCAAAACCACTCACCACTAAACTGCCTTGGGCTACAGCATAGACTTTTCCGTCTAAGCCTTTCAGAAAGGTTTGTAATAAAGTACCACCACGTAAGCTGGCCGCTTCACCCACAGAGGAAACAGTGACATCGATAGTTTGTCCCGGCTTCATAAACGCAGGGAGTTCTGCGTGAACCGCCACAGCTGCCACGTTTTTGATTTTGGGTTTCACCGTTGAAGACAAGCTAATTCCAAAATTACTTAACATGGTCCGGAAACTTTGTTCGGTAAATGGACTTTGCTCACCCGTTCCAGGTAAACCGACAACTAAGCCATACCCCACTAATTGGTTACTCCGAACCCCTTGTATGGAAGCCAAGTCTTTGATCCTTTGTGCTTGAGCAAAAGGACTCATCAATGTCAGCATTACCACATAAATTAGTGATGATTTTAACCGTGAATTTTTCATTAAAATGGCCACCACTGTGAGGAAAAGAACTTATTTAACCAACCTTGTTTTTGCGCATTGGCAAAGGTGCCTGTACCACTGTATTGAATTCGGGCATTGGCAATTTTGGTTGAAACGATTTCATTGGTGGGACTAATATCCGCCGGGCGAACGACCCCCGTTAAGCGAATGTATTCATCACCATTATTCAGGGTTAACCACTTCTCACCGCGAACGACTAAGTTTTGATTGGGCAAAACTTGTATAACAGTGACAGAAATATTACCGCTTAAATTATTACTTTGGTTTGCCTGAGCATCGCCGGTGAAATCATTACCAGCACCAACACCCAATTGGATACTTTGACCGCCGATATTTACCGCTTCTCCACCTAAGCCGATGATACTATCAACACTCACATCGGTTTCTTTAGACGTTGTCGTACCTGCAGATTTAGTGGCGCTGGTATTTTCTTGCAGATTCACAGTAATAATATCGCCGATACGTCTGGCTTTAACATCCGAATAGATGCTATTCGCCATATCAGCCTGAAAAATAGCCCCATCTTTACTCAGCTTTTGGCGAGGCATATCAGGGATGACTGGTGCGTAACTTGGATCATTAGGAGAAGGACCAGCAATAGGTGCACTTACGCAACCCGTAAGAACCAATGCAGTCATAGTTAAAAGAAAAAAAGTTAACCTAGTCATAATTAAGCCTACTATAGTTGCTGAATCACCTGACCTAACATTTGGTCAACAGATGAAATCACTTTGGAGTTCATTTCATACAATCTTTGACTTTCAATTAAGTTAACCAATTCTTCAGTCACGTTTACATTTGAAGTTTCTAACGCCCCTTGAACAACGGTGCCTATACCTTCAAGTCCTGGCACGCCTTGGATCGGAGCTCCGCTTACCGCAGTTTCAACATACAAATTTTGGCCAATAGGTTGTAGACCCGTTGGGTTTATAAAATTCGATAAACTGAGTTGTCCCAATACGGTTGGATCTGCTTGACCACGAATAGAAGCTGAAATTTCACCATCTTGAGAAATGGTTATTTGCTGAGCATCTTCTGGGATCGTAATGTTTGGTTGTAATAAAAAACCAGCGCCAGGTGTAACAATTTGTCCTTGATCATCTAAGGTAAATTGCCCGTTTCGGGTATATGCAATAGTGCCATCAGGTTGTAGGATTTCGAAAAACCCTTGCCCCTGGATTGACATATCTAAGGCATTATCAGTGGTCAACATATTGCCCTGGGTATGAGATTTTTGGGTAGCAACAACTTTACTACCTGCACCTAACATTAATCCTGATGGCAACTCAGTATCCGCAGAAGAACGGCCGCCTGGTTGATTGATATTTTGATAGAGTAAATCTTCAAAGATCGCTCTATCCTTTTTAAAACCCACTGTACTGGCGTTAGCCAAGTTATTGGATATGACCGATACATCTGTTTGAGCTGCATCGAGCCCTGTTTTACTTATCCAAAGTGCTGGGTGCATAATTCACCTCCGCTATTTAATGTTTAGTTCTAAATTATTCTGAGTAATTGATTGCCGCGCATATCTAAGGTGTCGGCCTTTTTCATCATCTTCACTTGTAACTCGTAGTGGCGCTGCAGGCTGATCATATTTACCATTTCGTCAATGGCATTTACGTTACTGCCTTCTACCATTCCGGTACGAAGTCGTACGTTTATATCTTCATTGGCTTCTTGACCATTTTTCAGACGAAATAAACCATCTTCACCACGTTTCATATCTGCAACGTTGGGATTTACTAACTTTAACCTGCCCACTTCTTCCAATACCGTTTCAGGGGCTCCCTGTGGACGAACGGAAATAGTCCCATCGTTAGCAATATTGATATTCGAAAGTGGAATGGGCAAAAATATGCCACCAGCGTCACCTAACACTGAATTTCCACTGGCATCTTCAAGACCGCCATCTGGCCCTAATTGCAGACTACCTGCGCGGGTATAAGCTTCGTTGCCCTGGGCATCAATTACGCTAAGCCAACCATCACCTTGAATCGCTACGTCTAATTCGCGATCGGTTTGGATCATTGCGCCACCCTCATAATTATTGAAGGGGGATTCTGTCATTGAAAATACCCGAGTCGGCAAACCTTCGCCGTATGCCGGCATGGCTCTCGCATTTTCCAACATGGCTTTAAAACCGTTGGTTTGCGCATTCGCTAAATTGTTGGCGCGCACGGCCGTGCCCAATAGGTCTTGGCTGGCTCCGCTGGCTGAAATATAGAGTAATTTATCCATGACAACTTATTGACTCTGGTTAACGTAACCTAAAGAGTTGCAATAAAGATGCCATCGGAACAAAAAATAGGAATTAAACGAGCTTGATTTCTTAGATGTATATGGTTAGTGGGTATCTAGTTGAAATTAAACAAAAAAATACCGCTCTTATTGGAGCGGTATTGTATATCTCAAACCAAGTTATCGGATATTTAAGATAGTTTGGTTAAGTTGGTTATTTACCTCAAGGGCCCGTGAGTTAGCTTGGAAGTTACGTTGAGCAATAATCATATCAATCAACTCCGTGGTCAAATTCACATTCGCTTGTTCAAGTGCTGAGGAATTTATATCTCCAAAGGTACCCGTAGTCGCTTCACCAGCAAGGGCTTCTCCAGATAAAATACTCTCTTTCCATTGGGTACTACTTTGTTGCGTCAACCCTTGTTCGTTAGCAAAACGAGCCAGAGCAACACGGACAACAGGTTCTGAGGTACCATTTGAGAATGTAGCACGAACCAACCCATCTGGACCGATATCAATTCCGGTAAGTCGACCTACAGCAAGTCCATCTTGTTCTAATGAGGTTACTTCAAAAGAAGACGCAAACTGTGTCGGTTCATCTGCCGTTGCACTACCAACTTCAAGTGCGAAGTTTGTTGTAATCGTCTGAGTTGCATCAGAACCGTTTGTCAACGGCGGGTTACCTAACTGAACAGTCGTCACATCGCCGGTGGCAACAGGAGTACCATCACCATTTTGAATACCAATAAAATCACCGCCGCTACTAAACTGCATTCTAAATCCAGAGACCGCATCAGCTCCTAAGGATACTGAACCTGCAATGTTATTCGGATCTGTACCAGCTACATTTTCAGTATCACCTGCGGTATCAATAGCAGTGTCATCAACATAGTTAACAACTACCCATTCATTGGTTGCTGCAGAATCTTTCATAAAATAATAGGTCATGACATGGCTATCACCAAGCGAGTCATAAACAGTAATAGACGTAGCTGCGTTATACGTAAGTGGATCGTCCGGATCAAAAAGTGTTATATCTTTAGCATCATCACCTGCTGGTAAATTAAAGCGAGGGGCAACTTCGGTGGTTTGTTGTGGTGAGCCTGAAGAGTCTGGAATTCTCACCGGAACAGTTGTGCTCAACGCCACAGATGAAGACGTACCATCAGCGTTGACTGGAAAGCCCATTAAGTTATCACCGTTAGAATTAACCACAAAGTTATCTTGATCAAGCTTGAACTGCCCTGCTCGAGTAAATGAGAAATCACGAGAAGTTATTTCAGGAGTAGTGGCAAAAAAACCATTTCCAGTAATCGCCAGGTCCAGTGCAGTATTGGTAAACTGAAGACTACCTTGAGAAAATTGCTGAGCAACATCTTGGGTTAGAACACCGTCGCCAACTTTTGTATTTCCGGCTGCCAATAGCGACGAAGCATAGACGTCACCGAATTCAGCTCGCGATTCTTTAAAACCAACAGTATTTACGTTTGCAATGTTATTTGCAGTGACATCTAGATCTTTTTGAGCAGCTGAAACACCGCTTAATGCTATGTTAAAAGACATCGTTTATTCTCTCCTAAACTAAAGGGCTAACATTTTTAATTAACCACCGATTTGAATGACATCACTCAAATTGACACTTGTTTCGCCATCCAAATTTAAAATGACACCTTGATTGTTACTCGCAAAGCTGACGCTATCCACATGTCTGTTGACTGCAGTGGGTAAAGTTATTGATTCCCCGTTTTGCGAACCTTGTGCATAAACAGCGTAATTGCCAGCTGGCAAATCATTGCCGTTTGCATCTTTACCATCCCATGTAAACTCAATATTTCCAGCTGACTGGGTACCCGCATCTATAGTTTTAATTAACTCACCGGATGCAGACTCAATGGTAATTTGTAAATCTTGAGTAGTTTGATCGGTTATCACCACGCCGGTCACCCCGGTACTGGTATCACTCAAATGTCCAACATTACCTTGCAATAAAACATCTTGACCTATAAGGCTTGATGCTTGCAGCGCTTGATTTGAAGACATGCTAGTAGCAAACTCAGTAAATTTTGTATTCAATGAATCTATGCCTTCAGAGATACTGAAGCTAGTCATTTGCGATACCATCTGATCATTGTCCACAGGTTTAGTGGGATCTTGATTCGCCAACTGCTCGGTAAGTAGAGAGAAAAAGTCTTCCTGACTTAACCTTTCATTACTGCCATCATCAATTGGCACGGTTTCTTCTTGTACATACAGGTTAGCGTCTAATCCTGTTGTTTTTGATATTTCCACGTTACTTTCCTCACTAAATCAGTGATTTATTGACCCTGACCAAGTTGCAACACACGTCTAAATATACGTTTGGTAGTGTCTGCCAACTGAACATTAGTTTCATACGATTTTGATGCTGACATCATGTCTGCCATTTCCTCAACCACATTCACATTTGGCTTGTAAATATAGCCATTGCTGTCTGCCATTGGGTGGCCTGGGCTGTATTCGATCTGTAGTGGCTTTTGACTTTCTACTATGCCAAGTACTTGCACACCTGAGCCTTGTGACTGTGCTTCTGTCGCTCGTTGCATCTCAGCTGCGAAAACTGGATGGCGAGCCTTGTAAGTTGCGTCATAACTACTGCTAACGCTATTTGCGTTGGCAATATTACTGGCAGTTGTATTTAACCGAACACTTTCGGCACTCATGCCAGTGCTAGCAATGTCCATAACCCTAAATAAACTCATCCGCTTTGCCCTCCAGCTAATGCTTTCTTCATACCTTTAATCTTGCCATTCAAAAATTGTATGCTTGCTTGATAACGCATACCGTTTTCCAAAAAAGCATTACGTTCAGCTTGTACTTCTACGGTATTACCGTCGCCGGTATCAGGCTGCAATGGAACTCGAAACTCAATACTTGCTTGAGACTGCATTGCCCCTTCGAAATGCTTTTCGTGAGTACGGGTCATATTTTGCTGCCGATCTTGATTGGCCGATTGCATGGCCTTTTGAAAATCAACGCCACGCGCTTTGTAACCAGGAGTATTAGCGTTTGCTAAGTTACCTGAAATTACTTCCATGGTATCGGTTCTAACCTGCATTGCTCGGCTATGAAACCCGGTTAATTTATCAAGACTAATTGCCATACTGTTCTCAACTTAAAACTCGCTTGAGAAAAATTTAGCAAGGGCTATGCCAAGACAATTATCTAGATTCGTAAGTGACGGGGAAGAAAAGTGTAAGGTGTTGTATTAAATGCTTTTTTTAATATAGAAGATACCTGGATTATTACGTTCCAAGCTAAACAGTTGGTTTAAACCTGCGATGGATTCTGATGCTCCGAGAAATAAAACTCCATCGTTTTGCAGGCAAGCGGCAATTTGTTGCAGTATTTTCCGCTTGTTGTCTAAGGAAAAATAAATAAGCACATTTCGACAGAAAACCACGTCAAAACGTCCCAAGGCAGAATAACTGTTTAACAGATTCTGAGGACGGAAATTCACCATAGAAACAATCTCTTTGCCCAATTGCATATGGTTATTGTCTACGGCCCTAAAAAACCTGTTTTTACGCTCTTCGGCTAACCCCCTGCTAATTGAAATACTATCAAACTTACCTGTTTTAGCTCTTTCGAGCATTTGGGTTGATATATCTGTAGCGACTATCTCCACTCCATATGGAAACGCCCTAGGGTGTTTCCTTTTGTATTCATGAATGCACATCGCTATGGAATAGGGCTCTTGTCCAGAAGAACAGGCAGCGCTCCAAATTCTTACTTTGCGGTTCGCATTAGCAAACTGGCTTAGTAATGTTTGACTTAGAATTTCAAAGGGGTACTTGTCACGAAACCATAAGGTTTCATTAGTGGTCATTGCGTCAACCACCTTTTCACGCATTTTGCTGGAATTGCTTTTATAAATGATATTAAGGAGTTCAGAAATGCTCGTTAGGTTTTCCTGACGAACTAATGAACCAAGGCGACTATAAACCAGATAGCCTTTTTGCTCATTTAATACAATACCGCACTGACGCTCTAAAAAATGAGCAAACTCTGAAAGTTCATGAGGCGTTAATTGATCTAATTTCAAATATTAACTTCCGTCGTATAGTAACGCTTTATTTGTTAAACCACTTTTGCACAGCAGAAGCTAATTCATCGGGGTGGAATTTAGCGATAAAATCATCTGCCCCCACCTTTTGCACCATTGCTTGATTAAAAACACCGCTTAAGGATGTATGCAAAACGACTTTAAGCTTACTCAGCTCTGGAGTGTGTTTGATCTCCGCTGTTAGGGTATAGCCATCCATTTCTGGCATCTCTATATCAGACACCAACACCCCTACTTTATCGGTAACATCGCCGGTTTCTGCTGCAATTTCTTTCAAACGATTAAGGGCTTCAAGTCCGTTTTTAGCCACTTCAATATTCAATCCCAACGCCGTAAGCGCTTTTTTAACTTGACTCCTCGCTACCGCGGAATCATCTGCGATAAAAATGATTTTATCATTTGCAGGAGAATCCGACATATTTAAATCGGCAGCTAAATCTTCACTCACTTCAGTTTTTAGAGGTGATATTTCATTAAGAATTTTTTCGACGTCAAGAATTTCAATGAGCTCATCATCAACTTCGGTTACAGCCGTCAAATAGCTGGCTTTTCCGGTACCTTGGGGAGGAGGCATAATAGCGTCCCAATTGGTATTAATAATACGCTCAACGGAGCCCACTAAAAACCCCTGCACAGAACGATTGTATTCGGCAATAATAATAAAGGCACTACTGATATTTTCTATTTTTTTACCACCGGTTGCCATGCTTAGATCAATCACTGATATTGTTTGACCTCGAACATGAGCCACGCCTCTAATAAGTGGGTTTTGTCTAGGTATTGACGTTAATTGCGGGCATTGCAGTACTTCACGAACTTTGAACACATTAATGCCAAATCGTTGTCTGCGGTTTAACCTGAATAACAATAACTCAAGCCGATTTTGACCAACTATTTGCGTTCGTTGATTAACTGAGTCAAGAATTCCCGACATATACCACCCCAATAAAATTTAAAATAGGCACAATTGTTGCGTTATCCCTATCAGAAAAAGCAAGTTTAACTAATAGTAGCGCCAAAACAGGTTTTTGTGACTGAATTTTGACGCTTATCTTTGTTTGCTTAATGAATTAATAAGCATAGACAAAACGGCGGCACCTGAACATGAAAATATCGACAAAACATACAACGACTAAATTACTTAGTGTTATTTTCATTGTTACTTCGGCTCTAGATAATGCATTTGCTGCACAGTCTAGTGATATTGATACGTCCAAACAACAACTAAGTCACGCAGTGGAAAACTACGTCAAAACTGAGTTGAAACAATATACACAAGTAAGTGATGATAATTTAACCATAAAAGCAATGCCTTTGGATGAACGAATCGTCATCCCTCACTGCCCTGTGCCATTCACCATTTCTGCAAGTAAAGAAGCCTTGGCGCAAAGTAATATAACAGTAAGAGCTAGTTGTGAAGAAACCAATTGGTATCTTTATATGATGGTAAAAGCTACACGTGTTCAGCCTGTGGTAGTACTTACAACCTCTGTCAGCCCCGGTACGGTTTTAAACGAAGATGATGTCAGAGTTGTAATGTTAGATAAAAACCTTATACGCACCAGCACTTTTTCCCAGATAAATACGGTTGTAGGCGCACGTATGAAGAAGCGTAGTCGTCCTGGTCAACCCGTGGTTCCCGGTCAACTGTGTTTTGTGTGCAAAGGAGACAGTATTCTGATTACTGCTAATACGGGTGGAGTCAGTATAAAAACTAAGGGAATTGCTCAACAAGATGGCAATTTGGGCGATACCATTGCAGTCAAGAACAGTAAATCGAAAAGAGTCGTACATGCACAGGTTATAAATACCCATCAAGTAGTTGTGCAGATATAATATATTTAGCGTAAACTGTCGATTATTACAGCGTAATAGCGACTGTTTGAACTTATCTGAAAAATATTTAGTTTATTTCCAAATTTCACTAAAGATCGTAAAGTTACGGCCGATAAGATAAGTGAGGTAAATTAGGTATTCGAGGTCATTATGGCAATTAACAATGTAAACAGTGGAAATCAAAAGCCACAACTTGAGAATCAGAGGTTGAATCAACAACAATCTCAGAATCAAGCGACTGCGCAATCTGCAGCGCAACAATCAAAGTCTGCGGCAGCTCCAAGGCAGGATTCTGTATCCTTGACCCAATCTGCACAGCAGCTTAGCCAAGTGCAAAAGAAATCAACTGACACTCCGGTTAATCAGGAAAAGGTCGACAAATTGAAAAAAGCCATCCAGAATGGTGAGTATCGCGTTAATCCTGATGTTTTAGCGCAAAAAATTAGCAAACTCGAAGCTCAAGTATTTGGCATTAAAGATTAGAATTTAATGCCAGATTGGTTTAGCTTCTCACAATAAAAGTAAAGCTAAATGAATAACCTAATTACCCTCCTAGAAAAGCAAAAACAACAACTTGACTCACTGACAGTGTTACTTGAGTCTGAACTTCATTTGATCGGCACCAGAGATGCTGAATCGTTAACGACTGTTATTAATGACAAATCTGCATTATTAGAAGCCATTGCCGTTACCGACAAAACCATCGAACAACAAGTTGAAAAACATCCCGATTGGGCAGCTGAACAAGAGATTAAAGATTTGTTTGATAAAATTAATCAGTCTTTATCTCAATGTAAATTCAGAACAGAGATCAATCAAAAAGCAGTAGAACAAGGTCAGTTGCGTCTACAACATCTGCGCAGTTTATTATTAGAGTCCCGTGCAAAAGAAACCATGACATACGACAAAAGCGGCAAACCCAAAGGCGGCTCATCTGGCAAGAGTGTAACGGCTTAGATTCTTTTTTTGAATTAGCTAGGCAGACAGCCCTTAATTTATCCGACCAAATGAAACTAACCTGATTAGGTTAGTTCATCGTTTGAATTAGCTCACAGAGGGTTAAGCTCAATAGTAGCGGACTTTTTTGACTTGCTTCGGTTTAGCCGTACTTAAATATAGGTCATGCACTAAACTAAAATCGAGTTCCAATTCAGTGGCGTAGGAGTCGTTTCCAATGGGATAACTTTTAACGACTCGGGCACCGCGAATAACACCTTGAACACTAGCCATCAACTGCGTATCTGTAAGCACTAAATTAGCTAATGATTGCTCACCGTCAATTTTTTGTCCATACACTTGCTCGGTCAATTCGCGATACGCATCCAGTTTCGACGCTTTAACCGCCATTAGGACTTTAGCAGATCTATCACTTCCACGTTGAGCGTCTATAGGTGCATACCCAATAGAACGGATCACGGGATATGTCTCTGGTTCGATGGTCTCCCACTCTACCTGTTTATCGATAAGGTTTTGACACCCTACGACACCGAACATGCATCCTACAACTGCAATGGTATAAAGTAATTTCATATTTTTTCTCAGTAATTTTTTTAACTGTACTTTTTAGCTAAATCATTTTCTTGCTAATATTCAAACTCAATAAATACCGTTATCAAGTTCACTCTCAATTCTTTATTCTCTACTATTTATTAGAGAACCTACTCTCTATAATATTTTTTACTGCAATTTTTGTTCCTTTAGAACACAAATTTACAATCACATAAAAAAGATGCATGTTGAAGTGCAATGTAGCCGAGATTCTGACTAAGCAACTTAACAAAATAGGTACAAAAGATGCATAACTAAGGGTACATAAACCCATAGTGAAGCATAAAGATACTGCAAATTGCCATGACTATTGAGAGTTCATAGCTTAGTAATGACTAAGCAAGCAAGGTATCACCTGCTAAGCGTTTTAATTTTAAGTTCTTATTGGATAATTTGTGAATGAAATCAGCACATCGTCAACTTTTCTCTGTTAAGTTAATCACATTCTTTTGTGTATTATCCTCAGTACTATTCTCTGGTTTATCCTCGGCAGCCTGGTTCGAGTCTAGCGGCCAAGCGGCAATAAGAAACGGCAATATAGAGTTAGCGCGGCAAAATGCGACCCAAGATGCAATTAAACAAGTTTTGTTATTTGCTGGCGCATCGGTTCACAGCGTACAAAAGATGGCAAACGGGGTTTTGCAAAATGATGACTTAACTATTCGCGCCAGCGGTGAAGTAAATAGTATTGAGCTCATAGATGAAGTGTTGAAAGACGGCTACCTTACTGTGTCTTTGCGGGCAGATATATTTGCCAATAATAATGTATGTCAATCATCAGAATACCCTAAAAGCATCGTCACTACCTGGCATCCCATCGACAATAGAGAGCAAGCAACTACCGGCAATATTTTTGAGATTGGTACTATTTTGCCAGAAATACTGCAACAAAATTTCGAAGACTTCGCGCAGCAATCGAGCATTCAAACTATTCTACCTTTCTATTACACTTCGCAGCCTATTACCTTGATAAATGATGCGATGACGTTGGCAAAGCAGTCAAACGCTCAATATGTATTAACCGCCACGGTTAAAGACATCAGTGTATCTAACCCTAAAACATCTAAGTGGCAGCTATGGAATAACAATTTACCAACTAGGAATTTTAGTTACCAAGTCGCTCTTTTGGACGGCTATACAGGCTCATTGATGTGGCAGAAATCCTATAACGCCGATGCACCATGGGATTTTGATACTCACCAAAGTGTTGACATAAATAGCAACCAGTTATGGCAAAGCCCATTTGGAACAGCAATATCAGCGGTTATGCAGGATATTGCCATCAATGTCGATGAAAAGCTCGCCTGTGCCCCCACCTACGGACGTATTATTCAAGTCAGAGGCGAACAACTCACTTTGGATATTGGTAGCAATCAAGGGATCCTCAAAGGTGATGAGTTCACACTTTTTCAGTTACAACAAATAATTGATCCACAAGGAAAAACCTTTACTCAGTTCAACCTACATCCAACCCTCGTTAAAATTGTTAGTGTTTCCCCTGACTCAGCAGTTGCTGTATCAAAAGACGGTAGCTTATTGGCGAGTATCCAAGCCAATGATTTTGTATCCAAACTCTAATTCATACTCGAGGTAGGATGTGCTGCAATGAAGGCGTTGGGGTGAAATTAGAAAGGGTTGTTTGCCATTGCGTAAGTCAATTTATCCTTAAAAACTGAAGCACCAATACTTGTTTTTACACTGGCTCTTTTAGTATAGTCTTGGCCCCTTTAAAATTTCACAAATGTCTCCTTAGCTCAGCTGGATAGAGCGACCCCCTCCTAAGGGGTAGGCCAGAGGTTCGAATCCTCTAGGAGACGCCATCGAACTAGGACATTACAATTGAAGGCTTTAACCTTGCTTGAAGGTTATTATTGAAGCTTAAAATAGCGGGATTAATCGACGATAATTTGCGCTTGGCAGAACCAGAAATTAATAAGATCTTTCATTAGCTCCACCAAATCGACGTAGTTGTTTGGTTTGGTTAAATACGCATTGCTGCCTAAAAAATAACACTCTTTGATGTCGATTTCTGAATCCGAAGTAGTAAATATTATCACTGGAATATGTTTGAGTTTCGGGTCTCGTTTAATCTCTTCCAAAGCCTCTCTTCCTGATTTACGAGGCATGTTTAAATCTAGCAGTATCAAACTTGGTAAAACTTCGGCGCTGTTAAGTAAAGAAATAAGCTCTTCGCCATCTTGAGCGAACTTAATTTTTTCAATTGCCAGTTTATTTTCAGTTAAGGCATCACGGATCAATTCTTGATCATCTAAGTCATCTTCAGCGACTAGAATATGATTAACCGCCCGAAGATTTTTAGCAACTAAACTCATATCATTCATGATTGAAACCCGTTTCCTTGACTAAGGTCTTTATAATTGTTTTTCACCGTGAATATACCACAAGCTAGTGTTGGTTAGTAACGTTAAAAACCACCAGCATGCAGAGGATATAGAAGACTGGATTGTTGATAATTGCTGGTGTAAATCTTAATCGCTCGCTCCTTTTTTATGGCAGTTGCATTTGTTAAGACACATACGCCCCAACTAAGACACAAAACTTGAGGATAGCCTTGCGATTCAGTTGAAGTAGCAACTATAGATAGTAATCTTAGAGCCTGTTTAAGGGCGTTTCCACAACCTTAAACAGGCAAATTTAATCCTCAAAAAAACAAGCGGCAGAGTCTTGATTAGCCACTTTATTTCAACGTTATGATTGTTTAGTGACTGTTCCATCTAGATTATTTTTCTTCGTTAGATTTAGTGACTAATTCAGAATCCGTTTCCTTTGGAATGACTAAACTCATTATTCGCCACCCAGCTTTGGGATCAACAGATTTTTTGTTGGTCAGCATTCGCAGTTTATTATGACTATCAAATGCACATAGCACTAACACATTCCCTTCATATTCTTGTAAATAATCGTCCATTGAAAAACTCTCGGTTAAACGAGTAGTTTTAATTTTAGCGCCTTTTGCCACCCAACTTGCGAGTTTTCCATAGGTGATCCCATCATCGAATAATCCCAGTTTTTTGGCGTATGATTCAGATATTTGATGGCTAGGTCTTTGCTGTTGTTCATTATTGCTCAAACCTAAAACCGTACCTTTACCCAACTCATCTTCAAAATGAAACGTCACCATGGGATTGAGTTGGCGATAGGGTGACATCACCAGCACTCGACCAAATAGGGATAAATCTAATGTTCGTGATGCATGTTCTGACATTGGATTGCCGAAGTAAGTGGGAATGTTTTCCATTCTAGCGGAGCGGATGGCATCCCAGTTAGTATCAGCCACACAAACATTAATATCGTTGTCCATTAACTCTTTGGCAAACATCCGACAAAACGCTCCACCACCGAATATCAGATAACCATTTGGTTTAGGAGCACGAATTCCGAGCCATTGAGCTACATGAACTGCAGTAAGACTTTGCACCACTACGGTAGAAATAATCACTAAAAAGACCAGGGGTACCAATATTTCTATTTGCGCATAATCAAGGGCTTCTAACTTCAACGAAAATAATGCAGATACTGCAGCTGCGACTATGCCCCTTGGTGCTACCCAGCTCAAAAACGCTTGTTCTCGCCAGTTAAGTCCGGTTTTTAGGGACGAAACCATAACCGAAATGGGTCTGACGATAAACATAATCGCCAATAAAACAATGATTGCTCCCCAGCCGACATGTAACAGTGAATCCAACTGAATTCGAGAGGCTAATAAAATGAATAAACCAGAGATCAATAACACACTTAAGGTTTCTTTAAACTCTAAAATGTCATCAACATCTACATCTCGCATATTTGCCAGCCACATGCCCATAATTGTGACAGTAAGCAAGCCTGACTCATGGGCTATCATATTCGAACCGGCAAATGCGCCTAACATTAAGGTTAACACTGCGGTGTTGCGCAAATAATGAGGAATAATGTTTCGTCGCAGGGCGAGGCCGAGTAAATACCCCATAATTGCGCCAACGCCCAAGCCAATAATCACTGTGAGACTAAATGCCCACAAAGTATGACTCAGTGCATCTTGCGTAGAAATTATATATTCATAAACCAATACAGCTAACAATGCGCCTATGGGATCAATAATGATACCTTCCCATCTAAGAATGTTAGCTAATTTGTTGCTTGGCCGCACGGTGCGAAGCATGGGGACAATTACCGTTGGCCCGGTCACCGTCACAATGGCACCAAACAAAAAGGCCATTTCCCAAGACATATCTAACACAAGGTGAGTGATTACAGCGACTAAACACCAAGTCAAAATAGCCCCTGATGTACACAAATTACGAACCATGGAACCATGACCACGTAAATCTTCAAAGCGAAGTGTTAAAGCCCCTTCGAACAGAATAATTGCGACAGAAAGTGACACTACGGGAAATAACAAGTCACCAAATATTTGGTCAGCATTTATGATACCGGTCGCAGGACCAACAATAATACCCACTATAAGAAGAGGTAAGATTGCAGGTAATTTTATGCGATAGGCAAAATATTGACAAAAGATGGATAATAATCCAACCAAAACTAGTCCAGCAGTAATATCAATCAAATACATTCCTTAATTTGTTAGTTACACTTTTCGATAGTTTGCGCTACTGCATGAAAAAGCAGTATTGAGTAATAGAATCATTAAATGGAGGCTAAACCATGTTGTAAATTATTCAACAGCCCCCACATAGACAGCAATTCACTTTTATACAGGTTACTAAGCTTCGATACAATCAAACTTGTCGGCATTTTAGTTACGTCAACTCAGGTAAAAAAGTTTACACACATCCGTGAATTCTCATTGCAAATTACCTTGCAAAACTTGACGGCTAAGTACATTGGAAAAACACCTCCTTTAAAATAGCCTTTTTAATCTGCTCTTTTAAACTTTGAGCAAACTGCAGTACCTAACCCTTTATCAATTGATAAATTCAACGAGAAAAAAACAAAACATGATGGAACAAATAATAAATGACTTTTTAATACTTTGGGCAACCATAGATCCCATAGGCACAATGGCGCTTTTTGCTGGATTAACCGCTAGCCTTTCTCCATCAGAGCGTCGCAAAACAGCTTTTAAAACTATTATTTATTCTAGTTTGGTTCTTGTTGGAGCAATTGTTGTCGGCCAAATAATTCTGACGGCCATGGGCATTAGTTTGTTGTCGTTCAAAGTAGCTGGCGGCATCATTTTATTCCTATTTGGAATTAAAATGATTTTTGATGACAACTCGCCGCGCAAAGAGATGGATAGAGAACACAATATGGCAGTCTTCCCCCTCGCCATTCCTGCTACTGCATCTCCGGGGGCGATTTTGGCCGTTATTTTGTTAACCGACAATTATACTCACCCAATCAACCAACAAATTACCACCACATTAGTGATGTTAAGTATTTTGCTTATCACCCTTGGATTATTGTTATTATCAGGACGTATACTGCGTATTATTGGGTCAGGCGGCGCTTCTATTCTCACCCGTATAATGGGTATGATTTTAGCGGCTCTTTCAGTTGAATTTGTAATCGAAGCCTTGTCCATTGAAAAATGGATAAGCAGCTTTTCGTAAGTGCATTTAAAGGGATCAAAAAAGGGAGCTGGTTAAGCTCCCTTTCTAATTGAAAATTTAATCGTAAACTCTGCTATTCCACAAACTTTTCGTTCACATGTACGGTAAGAGGATGGTAACCAGGTTTCGCCTCTTCAAAAGCACGTTTTGCAAAAACTTTACCTTCTGGTGTTTTCGCCAACTCTCTGTAAAGCGGTTTCACTAACTTGTTACGACCTATTCCAACCAAGTAACTATAGAGTCTGTCGTAAGCAGGTTTATATTCATTTTTTACCGCAATTAATAGCCAACTGTGAGCAATTTCATTGTTCTTACTGGCTGTGAGTTGAAACGCAGTGTCCAGCTCATCTAATTGTTTTTCACTTAGCTCATCTGGCATATTGTTTAAGAAATACAACCACTGATGGACAGTCCAACCTTGGGTATCCACCTGCTCTGCCGTTAAACTTCCTGCTAACCAAGCATTGCGAGCGTTATCAACCTTACTAAATGCATCTGACTCAGGAACAGGCGCGCCATCAGGAATTCCAGGTTCGAAAATCCATTGATGAACCCTTTCTTTGTCTAGAACATCTGCATAGGTCGTCAATAACGTTTTATCAAGGTAGCTAATAAATTGGTCAGTTGTGATACTTTTAAATGCAAAATGGTTGAAGTATTCAAGCAGAAACTGATCGAAGTTATCACGACCTATTTTTTGCTCTATTTCACGAAGAAATAATGCGCCCTTTTCATAAGGGATATTTGAGAACACATCGTCAGGATTACGTCCACGCAAGTCTATCGCCAAAATTTCATCGTTATCGGGTAACGAGGCAATATCAGCTTGTAAATCTTGGTATCCCAATACTGCTTCCATATTGTAGCGGTCAGTACCGTAGATCATTTCCATAATGCGATAGGTTAAATAGGTAGTGAAACCTTCATTTAACCACAGGTCACGCCAAGTAGCGTTTGTCACTGTGTTACCAGACCAACTGTGAGCCAATTCATGGGCAATTAGTGAAACTAAACTCTTGTCTCCAGCAATAACCGTTGGAGTTATGAATGAAATGCGCGGATTTTCCATTCCACCAAATGGAAATGAGGGTGGTAAAATCAATAAGTCATAACGATCCCAACTGTATGGGCCGTAAGTCTTTTCTGTTGCTTCTAACATACTTTCAGTATCTTCAAACTCTTTGGCGGCAGCATCAAGAATAGATGGCTCAGCGTAAACTCCAGTACGTTCCCCCATAGCCTTAAAGTGCAAATCACCAATGGCCAACGCTATCAAATAAGAAGGAATGGGTTGAGGCATATTAAATTCATACACACCATCACGCTCAGTGTCTGGATCATTGGCAGCACTCATCACCGCAAGTAGCTCTTTAGGGGTACGAATGGTTGCGGTATAAGTCACTCTCACCTGGGGAGAGTCTTGCAATGGAATAAAGCTGCGAGCATGTACAGCTTGTGCTTGGGTGAACAAAAACGGATATTGTTTACCGGCTGTTTGCTCAGGTGTCAACCACTGCGCGCCAGAGGCATCTTCTGCAGTGTGATAACGAACAGTTACCTGATTGCCTTGTGCTGGCAAGCTAATATGCAAAGCGGACCCTAGGTTTGCATCTTCTTCTTGCAGTTCAAAATCAACCGGCGTATTGCCTGCCATCACCTCTAAAATGCTTAAACCGCGGGTGTCCAAAATGAGGGTTTTACCTTGCTCATCGACTTTTTGATACGTTAGGGTTGCCGTGCCAATAAGCTGATGTTTGTCAAAGTCAGCAGTTAGGTCTAAATCGATATGTGAAACTTTCACAACATCGGGATTAGCAAAAGAATGATAATCTTTAGCATTGTCTATTTGCGTTTGTTTTGGTGTTTGTTGTACTTTGGTTTCAGAAGGTTGTTCCGGGTTAGAGCAGGCTAACAACGTGGTTACCCATAAAAACGCAAGATAGCGAATACTTTTCATATATTTTCCTAGTGAACTTTTTCGCTAATTGTGACATAAAACTAGTTAGAACCGAAATCAAAGGCCGCAAATTATCTGTAGGTTAACTAAAAGCATATTTTTCAAAAGGGGTTGAGATGTCTAGACAATATAACGAAGAAATTTCGACGTTTATGGATGCTATGCAAGATGTCAAACCACTTCCTAAGCAAGATAAAGTCGTATCCTTAAAAGCAAAGCCAACCCTCGCTCAAAGCTTGAAACGCGAGGCATTGCAACGAGATTTAAATTTAGCCCAGAATTATTTAAGCACCGAGCACGTAGAGCCTCTGGATCCCTATGATCACCTTATTTACAAAAAGCCCGGTGTACAGGAAGGTGTATTCAAAAATTTACGTTTGGGAAAATATAAAATCGATTCGGTGCTAAATTTACAGCAGTACAAATTTGAACAAGCGCGACAAACATTGTTTGAGACCATCATTCAATCTCAGCAAAAAGGAATTCGAACATTATTGATTAAACACGGAATAGGTTTGAACAGCCAACCGTTTCCAGCGTTTTTGAAAAGTTACGTGTATAAGTGGTTGCAACAAATGCCGCAGGTTTTAGCATTCCATACCGCGCAAAAATACCATGGCGGTTCAGCATCCGTGTATGTGCTGCTGAAAAAGAGTGAAACAGACAAAGCGACTAATCGAGAATTACATCGTAAAAAATAACAGGTTAACAAGCCTAGCTTAATGATATTTTGCGAAGAGTGTGTACAAAATGCAGTTGTAAAGTAAAAATGCAGTAGAAAGGTAAAACTGCAGAAGTAAAGCTAAGGTAGGTAAAGGCTACCTTAGCTGAGTATGGTCACCATTAATCAATCATTTTTTTGCAGATCAAATATGTTTTGCATAGGTTGCCATTTAGCGTTTTGCTGTTGGCTGTCCACTTTCTGAAAACGTTCCATCAACCTTTCCCATTCCTGCACTTTGGGATTTTCACTGTCTAACTTAGCTTTAGCCTCGAAGCTAAAGCCCGGCTTAACGTCCAACACCATCACTAAATGCGTATCAAGTCGAAAAATTTGCATGTTTTCAATACCGGATGCACGTATACTCTCAAGCACCTCAGGCCATACAGCACCGGGTTGATGGTACTCTTCATATAAGCGAATCAATTCATCATCATCCTGTAATTCAAGACAAAGACAATAACGTTGATTATCCATAAATTGGTGCTCCTAAAAACAAATTGTTAAACACCCTTTTTTCCCTCTTAGGCTTTATAAACGTTATGTGCGCGATAACCATATAGGCTAATAACCACAAAACATATTAGGGGTAATAAAAAGGAGGTTTTTACTGATGGGATGTCACCGATAATAGGTGCAGCATCGATCATCGCAGCTTGTAAAGGTGGCATTAACGCACCGCCAACAATAGCCATAACCAAACCAGCAGAGCCTAAACTTGCGTCATCACCTAAATCTTTTAGGGCAATACCGTAAATTGTAGGAAACATCAGTGACATACAAACTGAAATACCAATCAAGCACCATAACCCTAACATTCCGCCTAAAAATATAGTGCCTAAAGACAGTGTGATTCCGCCTAAGGCCAGCAACATTAATAAAGGTCCAGGGCGAATAAAACCCAATAAAAATGTACATACAAAGCGACTAATTAAAAACAACGACATTGCCACAATATTGTAACCTTGAGCCTCTGCCGCAGTCAGACCAACCGCCGTCATACCGTAGTGAATAATGAAGGTCCAACACATAATTTGTGCGCCCACATAAAAAGCCTGTGCTATCACCCCTTCAATGTATCGTCCATTGGTGAACAAGCGCCCAAAAGTGGCCCCTAACTCTTTGATGGTTAGTGGCTTATCATGAGAAATAGTGCGAGGTAACTTATTAAATAGAAACACTAAAAACAAAATGCCAACCACCACAGCGATGGCAATATAAGGGCCTCTAACGGTTATTAAATCGGCAGATTGCATTGCTTGATGGGCAACCGGCTGATTTTGTGCAAATTCAGTTAATGCGGTGGTTAATTTGCCATCAACCACACTAGGTAACATTTCAGCATATTCTGGATGCTCAGCACGTTCTGCGGCGCGGAATTCTTCTACCTGCAATTTATTTAAGATAACAGTGGATGCGACAAACATACCGGTTAGCGAACCAATTGGATTAAATGCTTGAGCTAAATTAAGGCGACGAGTGGCTGTGGCCGGATCGCCCATGGATAAAATATAAGGGTTAGCAGTGGTTTCAAGCAATGCTAATCCGCAGGTTAAGATACATAGTGCAGCGAGAAAGAAGTTAAATTCTTGTTGCACACTAGCAGGAATAAACAACAAAGCGCCAATAGCGTAGAGCGCAAGTCCTAATAATATCCCGGATTTGTAGGAGTATTTACGAATAAATATCGCCGCTGGAACGGCCATGATGCCGTAGCCAAGATAAAAGGCAAACTGCACCATACTGCTTTGAGCATTGGTAATTAAGAAAATATCTTTAAAGGCTTTAACAAGTGGGTTGGTCACGTCATTAGCAAACCCCCACAACGGAAAAAGCATGGCAACAAGTATAAAAGGCACTAACATGCCCTCACCGACTATGCGCGGCTGAGATTTGGTGGTCTCTTCTAACTCTATTTGTGAATTAACTGCTTCGGCTCGCAATGTCATTTTTTCTCCACCTCAATTAATTTAAATGAAAGACAGTGATTGAGTTGCCTCTAAAATTCATAGACTAAGGTGAAGCAAAATAGAACCTTTGCGTTTTACCCAAGACGTATTTTATGTAAATAAAAAGCGAATACGCGCTTTTACAAAATCGTCTAAAGATTCTCACAAAGTGATAACAAGGGCAAGAATTATTTCACATTTAAAATATTATTTTATATGCAAACCAAAAATAAGCCTTTCTGTTTTAAGAAATTCTTGCCATAAAAGAAATTAGTTACTCAAATACTGATTATGAAGCGTCAAATCCTAAAGCGGCGGAAATCTCAAGAGCGGCTTGTTTGATTAATTTGTGGGCCTCGTCGACATTAGTTTGGTGTGAACCATCGAGGTACTCAAAGAAAGGAACGATTAAAGCGGCTACAGCTTGGTCTTGATAGTCAAAAACCGGATAACCAATATCTTGAATGCCCTGAGCCTGGGCGCTATAAATACACTCATACCCCTGACTCAGTACTTTTCTCACCATTTTATCCAGATTAAAATCACGATCTGTAGAGTGATGAGCCGGGATTCGGCTAAGCATTTGTTCCCGGGTATGTTGGTCTGCAAAGGCCAACAACAGATGACCAGAACAAGTATTCATCAAGGGGGCTTCGGCACCTAAGCGCACGCTGAAGACTCTTTCAGAAGGTGAATCTTGCTGAACCACTACATGACCTTTACCTTCATAATATATAACCAAATGACATGATTGTTCTATTGCGTAAGATAGGCGTTGCAATACCGGTGCAGCGACACTGGTTAAGCGTTTAACAGGGGGAAAACGATGTGCTAAACCAAACATTTTCAATGTTAGCATGTATCTATCACTACCAGGCTGCAGCGACACATAGCCACGTTGTTCCAACACAACCAACATCCTAAATAACTCACCCACTGATCTGTTAAGTGTTTTGGTGATTTCACCAATATTCATACCTTCGGCCTGGTTGGCCAACAGTTCCAGAATATCTAAGCCTTTTTCAAGTGCTGGCGCACTGTAAGTTTTGCGTTTAGATTGTTCTGCTTTATCCGTGGGTTTTGGCATTTTTGATCCCTGTTTAATCTTTCGAAATATTTTCAGTGCAGCATAATGCTTTACACTTTTTAATAGAACAAGTTTGTTTTTATACAAACCTTTATAATACGCATTTTACTAATAAAATAGCTGATTAGTTAAACTAATCATAAAGCTTACTATTATTACCTAACACCAACGTCCGAAATAACAAAATAACAAAGTGATTAAGTCCATCACCTTCAAGCTCTAAAAACTATTTTTAATTAGTCTGAATATAAAGTGCTGCTCACTGTAAATATTTGGTCTTCTTCATGTATTCGTACGGCCAAATTAACGAACCAATGCTGCACATCATTAGGCATTACTACTCCAGAGGTTACAATAATACGCCCTGGCTGTGTTTTTGATGTCACAACCGAAGCATCAGTCTGCAACCATTTGGCACTTCCTGTATGACCTTTGTCTTTTGTATAGTGAATTGTTGCTTTTGTAATTTGGTAATCGTTTTCGGCTAAATTAACGAGAAATTCTGCTTGTACTTGGCCCGACTCGAGCTTTTTGACTGCAAGGGATTTAGCCCAAACATGGCCTTGACGCACTACATGTTTGGCAAAAAAGTATGATTCAGCTTGATTCCAACCTGGCCGATGTCCATGTCTAATTCCCGGCTTAATACTTACAGAATAATCACCGGTTAATTGTGCATAAGAACGAGCCTGAGCGTCTAAAGCGAAATGTTTATCGTCGCGCCACGTTAACCAAAGAGAAGGTTGTAAATAATTAGCAATTCGATGCCCTGGCTCCCATATATCCTTATATGCCGCATTAGCAATTAGTGCGCTTTGATATTGATTCTGCATGCTGTCTAAAAATCCACAACCGTAAATAGGAATTGAAAAGTCGAAGCTATTGTCAAACCCCAAAACCGTTGAGGTAATGACTCCCCCCCAAGAAATGCCAGTTAAACCAATATGTTGTTTATCAATATCAACCTGGGATGCTAAAAAGTGCTTGGCACGGATCACTGCTGAGACCGCATGAAACATCCACTGTTCATCTAACGGTTTATCAAAATCAGCATAAATTCCTTGTCTGGAGGGACCCGAACTTTGATGTTTCTGCCACCTCAAGGTGTCTTTTACTTTTGCGCTTTGAAGGTCATCTACTGGAATGTCAGTTTGTCCTTCCACGGCAATGGAAATTGCCGCAAACCCTGCTTCATTCCACTTTTCAACCCATTCTTTAAATGCCGTGCCTCCGCCGCCATGAACTAAAACCATGGCAGGAATTTTACCCGTTGCGGTTAATAACGGAACTTTGGGTAGATTATAAAGAGCAAAAATCTGAGTCGGCTGAGTAACGCCACTTGCAGTGGTAATTGGCTCTCCTGCTATATATAGTTCAGTCATCCCATCTTCTCGACGTTCTGAAGATAGCACTTTCACCTCATTGTCAGCTGCTAACTGAGAAAAGTGCGCCTCTATTTGCTGCCTTATTTTGAGCGGTTTAGATTTGAGCGGTTTAGATTTGACTGGCTTAGTTGTAACCTGCTCCGAAACGGGCAACGCACACCCGTTTAGCAGGCCGATAGATAAAATTATAATGGGTAAAAATGTAAATTTATTCATAACTCTACAGATATCAAATTAATGCCATTTAATCGTGCTTTCTTTCGTTTCTATATTCACAGTTACCGAAGCATGTTCGAACTCTCTAGAATAAGTCCAGCCGGTTTTTTTCCCATAGTTTAATGGCGCACCTAGCTTACGATCAAATTCTGGGTACCACTTAAGTGCACCATGGTGGGCTCGGTAACCCCAAGTGTAATTAAAGTATGAGTAGCGCTGAGCAACCACTAAAAAGCACGCCAGAGGGAAATCAATGGCTTTTTTAGCTAATTCATATAACTCTTCTTCTGACTTTTTCATCATCTGACGCTCAGTAAAGTTAAATCCAGGCCAAGCTTTAAAAATAACAATTTTGCCTGCATTTGCGGCTTCCATCATGCGCTCCATATCCAATTGGATCATTTCCTTTGAACGACTTTGGAACTGATTAAAGTGTTCGGTAATGACTCCGTTGGTATGGGGAAGGTAACGTAAACCACCATCTTCCCAGCCTTGGGGAATCGAACGGATGCCGTTATAAATAAGAAGCTTATCCGCTCCAAGTTTAGCAGTGGTTTGATCTAACAAGGTGATGACACCTGCTTCGATTGCCTTAAAACGTTCCTCCCCAAGGCGTTTCGCGGTTGCCTCGGGGCGAATTGAAATTTGTGGTAAAGCGTCAATAAATACGCCATCTAAGTTACCCTCTTCAATGGCATCGTTGGCAACATTTACCCACCAATTACGTACCTGTGGGTTAGATAAATCGTACTTTTTCAAATAATCGCGTTTAAGATCTAGTTCACCGTCTTTGTTTTTAATAGCACCGTCTTTAATCTTTGAAAAATTCTCATGGGCATCGTATAAAGAATAATCAAGTAAACCATTCCAATAAAAAAGTACTTTCATATTTGGGTTGAGCTGTTTTAGTGCTTTCGCTCCGGCAATAATGCCTTTTTCGGAACTACCATATTTCTTTATTGCATGGCCTTTTTCTAGTGTGACAAAGTCGTAATGACTAGCAATAAACTGGTTTTCTTGATGACTGAGTGCGCCATTAGTGCGTCCAAAATGAGCATAAACAGGAACTGTGTCCCAATTAAATTCGGGGTAAGCGCTATTAACCTGCGACGGTGGACTCTTGTCCGATAAATTAGCAGCAATTCCTTCAGGAGCCAGGCTAGTTAACAATGTTGCTGTCAACACAAGGCCGATTAAAGTTGATATTTTAGTGTTCATTTGTGACCTATATTTAGAAACCAATGCGCATAACTCGTTTGCTATGAATACCTGATGTAGTGGTATACAAATACGCTAGGTAGATGACATTTATTAAACGACTATTAACAGTAGCCGCTCTGATAAACCTACTTATTGGCTAATTTGTTATACAAAAAATTAACATACACGATATATTTCACATACTCAATTTAATTTCATATTTGAAATCTAATTAAGTATATAAAATCCATACACAAACTAATGACTAAAAAATGGAGAAATAAAACAAATAATTGACAAAAAAGTAACATTACAATATATTTTAAATACAATTTATTGTTTTATATTTAAAATATAGCAACTTTTTAGAATCTAAATAGAATTTATCTGAAAGAGTCAATCCTTTCCATTGGGCATAGCAGATACTTTTAGCTTTCAATTATAATAAGAGTGGCAACCCAAACCAGCCTGAACATCACTAATATGCAAGAGGTAATTACAATGCGTCTAAACACTGTCCAGCTCTTAAAGTGTTTATCTTTTGTGTCACTACTTACAGTTAATACATCGGCGTTTGCCCTATCCTCGCAGCCAGATGGATTGCAAACGGTGGATACTGTAAACAAACAACCAAATATTATTTTCATTTTTACCGATGACCAACGCTTTAATTCACTGACCATGACTGGCGATCCTCTATCGCCAACCGAACATATTGACCAATTGGCTAAAGAAGGGGTTTTCTTCGATAACGCCTTCATTACCAGCCCTATTTGTGGACCAAGCAGAGCAAACATGTTCACTGGTCAATGGGAGCGAAAAAACAAAATTGGTTTCCACACTCGGTCTCATAACGTTATTACAAAAGAGGTTTTTGATAACAGTTGGTTAATGCAGCTTAAAAAGCAAGGTTACTCCACTGCTTTTATTGGCAAGCATCATACGAAAATAGCAGATAAAAACGACACGCCTTTACGTGAAAATATCGATTTTGCATACTTTGGGAATGGCCATTTGGGCTTTCACTTCAAACCTAAGTTTAAAGCCTTCTCAAACTTAAAAAACAAAACACAAGTTGAAGGCTTAATGGAGGCCACTAAAGCTTATTTATCTCAAAACAAAGACTTTGACTACTTTTATGAAAATGCCCATCCTTCAATTAAAAATAGCATTCAACCTAGGGATCCTAAAAAGCCTTTTGCAGCATGGATTAACTTTAATCTACCCCATGCATCCAGCATCGGCACCATGGGCAGCCTAGAAAGTGATCCATTAATTTATAAAACCCTATTTCAAGATAAAATCGATGAAATAGAGCTACCAGCTGGCTATCCTGTTCCTATTAGTTTGCCGAAAGAGGTTTATGGTACCCGTGACTTAATGAAATATTATGTCACTAGTAATAAGAAAAAATTGTTAAACGACAAATTAAAAATGGCGCGTGCGGTATATGCCATGGACCTATTTGTCGGTGAACTGCGTCAACAGTTAAAGAGAATGGGTGAAGATCAAAATACCATCATCGTTTTTGCTTCAGATAATGGCTTGTTATTAGGTGAACACGGACTAGGTGGAAAAACCATTTTGTATGACGAGTCTGTGCACGTTCCTCTTATTATCTACTCTCCGTTTTTTGACGCTAATACTCAAGGTAAGCACATCGATGAATTAGTGGTTGGGCAAGATATCGTGGCAACGCTTTTAGATATGGCTGGTGCAAATGTCCCTTCTTCTTATCAAGGTGAAAGTCTAGTTCCATTGATAGAAGGAACAAAAACAGAATCGCCATGGAGACAAGATATTTTTCTTGAAAACTTGTTTACCGACCAAGGCTACCCACGACAAGAGGGTGTGCGTGATAAGAAATTTAAATACATTCGCTCGTTTAGTAAAAAACAAGACAGAATGAAATATTTACCGGCGCGGTCTTTTACTACCAATGAAGAACCCATTTATGAAGAGTTGTTTGATATCGTTTCGGATCCTAACGAACTAACTAACCTTGCTAATGATCCTAAATATGCAAAGGAGCTTGAATACTATCGAGACCGAGCTCAAACATTGGTAAAAGAACTTTACTAAGAATGCATATACACCTTCACCTTTATTTAGTCGGCTAATAAGAAATTGAAATGTTAATTATCAATAGGATATTTCGTTGTATTTTGCTCAGTAGCCTAATTTTAGGGTTCGTTGGTTGCAGTGTTTCGGGTAAAAAAGAGCGTAATTATCCGCAACAAAATTGGGTTGTGCTCGACATTAATTCAACTAAAAATCTTGATGATTTATCCTTCCTTGCTAAGCACAAAGGCAAATTTGTACTGCAATTAGTAAGCAATGATATTGTAGAAGCGGCTGTCAGCAATATAGAGGTTAACGGCCAAAAACTGCACGAAAAGTTGCAGCTAAAATACACCATAGAATCTGGCTATGTTTATGAGTTTAGCGATCCAATAACCTTGCAGGCTCAAACCCACTACCCGCTATCATTATCTACTTCAATTAACGTCAAACAAATTAGAATTGTTCCCCACCGCTCTAACCCAATAGGTACCGGAAAGTACTACAATCAATGGCTGAATATGCACCAGTCACCGGAAAAACAACAGGCATTGGGTTGGTTTAAAGATGCACGCTTTGGCATGTTTATTCATTGGGGGTTGTATTCACAAGCCGGTGGCATTTGGAAAGGCACGAAGATAGAAGACTCCCCCTATCCAGGTCCTCGTGTTGCAGAGTGGCTAATGTCGACCTTCAGAATACCTCGCGCAGAATATCAACAACTGGCGAGTACTTTTAACCCTGACAAATCCTTTGCGCAAAATTTTGCGCAACTGGCCAAGAAAGCTGGTATGAAATACCTCGTTATTACCTCTAAGCATCACGATGGCTTTGCCCTTTACGACTCAGCAGTGTCCGATTACGATATTGTTGATGCAACGCCCTATCAAGGCGATCTAATCAAAGAGTTGTATGATGCTTGTCTATCAGAGGGCATCGAGTTTGGTATCTACTATTCCCATGGCAACGATTGGTTTGACGGGACAGATGGCAACTACGCAAACGTTAAAAAACAAAACGACAAATTAGGAATTTATACCCATGCACAAGGAAAGAACCTATGGGATCCTAGTTCGAATACCCATGCAGAGTACTTAAGCAACAAAGCTTACCCGCAAATTAAAGAATTACTCACCTTATTGCCTAAACTACGGTTAATTTGGTTTGATGGCGATGGTTTCATTACCGAAAAGCAAGCTTTTGAGTTTTACAAATTAGTCTACGATATCAATCCCAATGTGTTAGTGAGTCGTCGTGTTGGTTATCAATTTGGTGACTACCTTGATGCTGGCGATAATGTCATTCCCTCCGCATCCGAAAAGATGGAAAAGCAGTGGGAAACGGTTGGCACCACCAACAACTCTTGGGGCTTTAAAGCTTATGACGACGATTGGAAAAGCACCAAAGAACTGCTTTATTATTTTATCGATATTCTATCCAAAGGTGGTAATTATTTGCTGAATATTGGGCCAGATGGAAAGGGCAAAATTCCCCACCAAAGTGCCCAACGCCTAACGGAGATGGGTCAATGGATAGGAACCAATAGCGATGCCATATTTGGCACAACACGCTGGGACATCAGTTATGAAGGCGCAAACGAAACCTTATTATCGGGAACCGGTCATCGCGCAAAATCAGGCTTTAACCGTCAATTCACCCATAGAGATTTTTGGTTTACGGCAAAACAAAACAAAGTATATGCAATATCGTTAATGCCGCCACAGGACAATATAGAAATACTTTCTTTGGGCAAAGGCAGCGGACATATAGACGCGGTTAGATTGCTCGGAAGTACTCAAAAACTATCTTGGAAGCAAACTGATCACGCCCTTGTTATCGATGCCCGTGATTGGCAAAAGGCTGAAAATGGATTTGCTGTAGAGATCATTTTCAAATAACCCTAATTGAGCTACACATCGACAAGAGGTGTTTAATTAACGCCTTTGTTTTTAGACAGAAAACATAGATCAACAATTGAGCTGATAACAAATGAAAAAGCGTTATCCCGTAGTGACATATACGAACGTAAGGAGCTTTCATTTTGAAAAAATTTAATTTCTTCAATATTTCATTTTTGATATTATTTCTCTCGCAATCAACAGCTTTATTGGCTGTTACTCCTACCCCATCAACTAAAACAGACCTTCCTCCTAATATTGTGTTTTTAATGACGGACGATCAGCGTTGGGACACTATAGGTAGCTATGGTAGTAAAGATGCAATTACTCCCAATATTGATAAGCTTGCCGCTCAAGGAATTAGTTTTGACAATGCTTATCATGCTGTAGCTATTTGCATGCCAAGTAGAACGACGATTTTCACCGGACGTTATTTTTCAGATCATCGTGTAGGTTTCACCTACCCTTATAATCGCACATTACCCGCAACAGAGTTTGCCCAAAGCTATCCAGCGTTGATGAAAGCAGCAGGCTATCGCACAGGATTTGTTGGTAAGTTTGGCGTTAGCTTAGAAGCATTACCCGAAACCGTTGCCGACCACTTTGACTTTTATGCAGGTATTTCAACAACAAGTAAAAAAGGCCCCCACTTTCCTAAAAGTGATAAAAAGCTAGCTCATATCTATCGTAAGGATCGTAACCCTAAAGAGCGAACGTTGATTAAAGGGGATGCAATGATCCGGTTTTTAGAAACGCAGCCGAAGGGTCAACCTTTTAGCCTTTCAGTCAGTTTCGATGCGGTCAAGAATGACCGTGATACTGACATGTATGGTCCACATGTTGAACTGTTTAAAGACAAGAAAATGCAGGTACCTGCTAATTGGGTAGAAGGCAAAAATGACCAGTTGCCTAAAGTATTGGATTATAGCCGCAGCACCTACCTTCACATGCAACGGACATCCACGCCGGAACTTTACCAAACACTTGCTCGACGCTTTGCAGTGCAGAGTTATAGTGTAGATGAGCAAGTTCGTCGTTTAGTCGCTAAATTAGAAGAGCTTGACCTACTAGATAACACAATCATCATTTACACCAGTGACAACGGACGTTACCACGGTTCACGTGGGCTTTACGACAAAGCGATTCAATACGATGAAGCCATTAAACAACCACTGATTGTATTTGATGGAAGAGCCTCTAAAGAAAACCATGGTCGTAGGATTGATGCCATGGTTTCGTCTGCAGATATTGCCCCCACGATTTTGTCTTTGGCAGGCTTAGACATACCGCCGGTAATGAAAGGTTATGACTTAAGTCCACTCATGGAGGGTAAGCAAGACATGACAAAATGGCGGGAAGGCGTTTTGACAGAAAACTTTTTTATTCAGGAGCTGTTAAGAACCAAAGGAAAGCAGGTTGAAGCCAAGAATAATGAAGTTATAAAAAACAATCGCTCTTATCGTAGCCGTGGGATACGAACAAAACAGTATCAGTATTTTGAGTATTTCGAACATACGCCAGTAATTGAGGAGCTTTACGAGCTAGCAAATGACCCTGATGAACAAAACAACCTCGTATCTGATCCAAATTACAAATCGACTTTAGCAGAAATGCGGAAAAAGGCGGCACAACTTTATGCACAAGCTCTTCAGTAATGCAGCGAGTAGACACCAATTGCAAAATATATTGATAGGAACGTTTAATGCCTACTAAATACTTGATAAACCCCTTTAACACTCACAAAAGCGCAGTTTATAAATCTGCTATAGCACCAATAATACTATGTATTTTTAGTTGCATGTCTAGTGTCCATGCTGCTGAGATCTATGTTGCACCAACAGGAACGGATAACAACAGCGGGCGACAAGGCAAACCACTTGCGTCAATAGCTAAAGCCAAACAACTCGCTCAGTCTTTTGCAGGAAAAGAAGCGGTAACAGTACATGTTGCTGATGGCGTTTATTATTTGCCCGAGACATTGATTTTTGAACCGGCGGACTCTGGTAGTGAGCGATATCCCATTATTTACAAAGCAGAGCATGAAGGGCTAGCGGTGTTAAGTGGTGGTACAAAATTGAAGCTGACTTGGTCTGCTTATAAAAATGGTATTTTCCAAACCGATACACCTGTAGGTTTAAACATTGATCAACTTTTTATTGATGGTCAAAACCAGCGTATGGCACGATACCCAAATTATGATTCGAGCAAAAAAACAGCAGCCTATCAAGGATATGCGGCCGATGCTTTTTCTGCAGAACGGGCGGCAAACTGGGCCGATCCTAGGGGTGGTTATATTCACGCAATGCATCGTTCACAATGGGGCGGATACCATTATCAAATCACAGGCAAGAAAAGCAATAACGAAATAACTTATGAAGGTGGTTGGCAAAATAACCGTCAACTGGGCATGCATAAAGACTTTCGAATGGTTGAAAATATATTCGAAGAACTTGATGCACCAGGCGAATGGTTTCATGATGCTCCAAAAAATAAACTTTATTTTAAACCAGCCAAAGGGATAAATCTAAATACAGCTAAGGTAGAAGTGGTACGCCTGAGTCATCTTGTAGAGTTTAAGGGCACTGAATTAAACCCAGTAAAACATATTACCCTACAAGGTTTTGTTGTACGTCATGCGTCTCGCACTTTCATGAAAACTAAGGAGCCTTTGCTGCGTTCAGATTGGACAATCTATCGCGGTGGCGCATTCCTTCTTACGGGCACTGAAAACATTCATATTTTAGATACCGAATTCGATCAGGTCGGTGGTAATGCTATTTTCGTCAACAACTATAACCGTAACGTATTGATTAAAGGGTGTCATATTCATGATACGGGGGCCAGTGGTGTAGCCTTTGTTGGTGATCCTGATGCCGTGCGTAATCCTTTATTTGAATATAAGCAAACAAATGACTTGTCTAAAATTGACCGGACTCCAGGGCCAAAAACCAATAACTATCCAGCTAATTCAACTGTGGAAGATTGTCTTATCCACAAGATAGGCAGTGTAGAACGTCAGCCTGCTGGTGTGCAGATTTCTATGGCAAAAGGTATCACGGTTCGCGATGTTTCAATTTACGATACAACTAGAGCGGGAATCAATATTGGTGACGGTACGTGGGGTGGGCATTTAATTGAGCGCGTTGATGTGTTTGACACCGTGCTAGAAACACACGACCACGGTTCGTTTAATTCTTGGGGACGTGACCGATACTGGCGCAGCGACCAAGCCACATCACAACAAGCGATTGATGAAGCTCCCGACTTACCATTTTTGGACGCAGTCGAAACGACCACCATCCGTAATAGTCGCTGGCGCAGTGATCACGGCTGGGATATTGACTTAGATGACGGTTCCTCAAATTACGATATCTATAATAATGTGATGTTAGCTGGAGGGTTAAAATTGCGTGAAGGTTTTCGCCGCCACGCCTGGAATAACATTGCGGTTCACAGTGGTTTGCACCCACATGTTTGGTATAACCAAAGTGGTGATAAAGTTTACAACAACATTTTCATGTCTCGGCACAAGCCTGCTCGAATGACTCATCCCTTTGTTGATCAAGTTATGGTAGATAAAAACTTCTATGGCGAAAGCAAAGAAAAAGTAATGTCGGTTTCTGACAACCTAAGTTGGGATAAAAACTCAGCCTTTGGCGATCCAATGTTTGTCGACCCGAAAAACGGAGACTTCCGTGTGAAGCCTAACTCCCCTGCGTTGAAGATCGGTTTTAAGAATTTTCCGATGGATCAATTTGGCGTCAAAAAGGCATCTTTACGTGCTATAGCTCGAACCCCGAACCTTAGCGCTCCGGTAAAAACCAAACGTAAAGCACAACCATCGTTTACAGGTACATGGATGGGGGCCAGTTTAGTAAACCTTTCCGGTAATGACTTTTCTGCTTTTGGCGTCAGTAAACAAGCAGGTGGAGTTGTGATAAAAACAGTGCCAAAAGATAGCAAAGCTTCTAAAGCGGGGTTATTAGCAGGCGATGTTATTCAGAATGTTAATGGCCAATCAGTTTCTAAGTTACGTCAATTAAATCAAACCTTGAAACGTACGCCTGCGGATCTCCTCAACCTTAAATTGGTGCGCAATCAGCAAGTCATCGAGTTGATGCTCCAAATGGATAAAGATCTGCAGTTGAAAAGAGTATCAAGCCCTAAAAAGAAGCAGCTTCAATAAATGAAATTAACTCTTGTCATACTATCAAATGGTCTGTTCTATTTACCAACGTGGCACAGGTGCAACTAAAAATCTATTATGACCGAGTATCAAGGAAATGTTGGCGAGTAATGGTTTGTCAGCGTGTTACTCACCCATTTGACGCACCTATATGGATCATCATGTTGTGTTTACTACGCCCTAGGTGTTTATTCCAAACCGCAATTACGGAAATCTATAGAAGAACAATGGCTAGCACACGGGGAGCTGTCTTCGCCAAAATTGTCTGGAATATGAGATGAGTAGCGATAACCCGCCGATATTTTAGTATTTTCTTGGGCTAATTACCGCACAGTTACTGGTCCTCGGCGACGACTACAGTGCCAAAATAACAGCTCGATATTGTATTGAAATTTTCTTAACTTTCATCACTAATAAACACTTTCCCAATGGTGAGTTGTGCTAACAGCGTTTGCCATGGCTCAATGTCCCAGTTGACTCTCTCTCCCATGCTTATTGCCCGTTTTAAGTATTGAATAACTTGTTGGAAATTACGCTGTTCACCAAAACGATATGCTTGTGAAAGTAAATAGTAGTATTCTGGATTCCATTTTTGTTGCTCGCCTATTTTTGTTAGATATTCTAGTGCCAAAGAAAAGTTGCGTAATGCTTTATCTTGAGCAAATAGTCTCAATTCTGCAGCCTTTAAGGTAGCCGAAATATCATCTTTCTTCGCTGCAGACTCTAACCAAAACAAGGCTTTCGTTTCGTCTTTCTGCACCCAAGGGCTACTAATTAATAATTTACCTAAGCGAGATTCTGCTTTCGCCAAACCATAAGTACTGGCTTGCGCAATCCAATCAATGGCTTGTTCAATATCATCCTGTTCTCGATAAAGCTTAAGGCCGTATTCATACATAGCGTCAGGAAGGCCATCTTCGGCCAAGCTTTTAAGGCGTTCGTTTGCTTCTCCTTCATACTGCTCTAACCAACTAAAATATTGCAATAGCTGCGCATATTGAAAACGGTCTGTTAAGCTAGAACTCGCCTTGAGTTTTTCACTCTGGCGAAGCAGCGATAGGTACATTTGCGCGTTTTTTCTACGCAAAGTGAGTTTATCGTAACTAGCAATACCTAAATTGACTCTAGCAACAAACTCAACGTTTTGGTGTTGAATTGTAGGCTTAGCTAAAGAATACCGAGAGAATTGATCGAGCAAAGTTGTGGCACGCCCATCGCGCTGCACTTCTACAATATTTCGAACAGAGCCGTCAGGCGCAAGGTCAAAATCGATAATGACAAAGGGCTCGCTAGACGTCGTCGTGAAACTGAAATCCATATCGAACGAGTCTTCACTGTCACCGCCCATTTCGTAATCAGAATCATCTAGCAAGTCATTGTCAGCAAGGTCTAATTCAAAATCGTCTAATCCTAATTGCGCCTTTCCGCCAAAGGTAATCTTGTTTGCCAAATTGTTTGCAGCAAGTTCAGGCAAATATTTTTTACTGATGTATTTTTTACCTTTTTCACTTAGTAACTTATTCAGAAATTTTTGAATGTTTAGCCTTTCTTGAGTAGCCATGTTACTTAATATTTTCTCTACTAACGATTTTGAATCATGAAAGTCGTACTCGGCCGCGAATGAAAGATATATAAGTGCTTTGAACGCATCTTTATCGGTCCCTAAGCCTTTGAAATACATATTAGCAAGCCGATAGTACGCAAAAGGGTTACCTACTTTTGCCGCATCCGAATAGCTAGCTTTTGCGAGTTTAAAATTTTTCGCAGTATAATATTCATCGGCCTTAAAAATATCATGGGCAAAGACAAGCGATGAAGAGAAACAACATAGGGTTGTTATAATGCTTATTAGCTTAATTAAAAACATCATAATTCTTTTTCCATTTCAGCCCTAATGTAAATAATAATTTTATCAGTCATCACAATATTGTCTGTTGATATAACGGCATTTTTACCAAATGATTCAATTAATTTTCTTTCTTGTCTTTCTTGTTTTTCTTGTTTTTCTTGTTTTTCTTGTTCTTTCTTTCGGCCTCAAGTTCGGTTCTATTAAGGTAGCCGTTTTTATCAACATCGAGTTGGACGAAACGCTTTGGTCCATTTTTAGGCTTTTTAATACTAGACGAAAATTCCTCGACGGTTACGCGACCATCAGAATTAGCATCTACTTTGCTAAATCGGTCTTGTTTAGTATTTGAGGTTGTTGAAGTTGTTGAACATGCAAATAATGTTGTTACAAATGCTGTAGCAACCACTGTTTTTAATAAATTTTTCAAAATTACACCTCTTTTTCATGGAAGTTTATTTGTCAGCGTCAATCCAATTGTTGCCATAAACTTCTTCGTTTAACATTTAACGATCCATTCACAATGTGCGCATTAAGCAACTCAGATGAAACTCGAAAAACTCTTTCTTTCACTTTTCAAGTACTAAACGAATAACGTTCTACAGCGACATTGCAATTTAGTAACATCAGGTTAACATAAAATCAAGGTGTATGTAAAAATACATTTTATATTTGAATTAAATGAGTGATACCCCTCTGGTAATTCGCTAGTAAAGGCAGTAACACCTGCAAACTCTGCTGCTTGTAACGTGGTTTACTCGTAAACTTGTGGTAGGCTCTGGCAAATATTGTCTTTACTGGTGCCAGAAAAAAGCATGCTTTCTTGTAACACCACGCTCTTATTACGGCGCAGCTCTTCTGGATCGGTAATGATGGGCCAAGTACCAGCCATGTGAGTGATGGGGCGTAATAAAATATAGCGATTACTGTTCAAAACAGCATTCAAATAAAAAAGCCTATTTTTCAATAGGCTTTTAAACATTTATTCCTTTAGATTATTTCTTTTTCTTCTTTTTCAAGTTTTCCTCAACAGACGGCGCCACTTTCGACGGCAAGTTATTACCCCGTGATGATTTTTTCACGTATGGATAACTCACGAGGAAATTGTTCCCATCGATTAAGTTGATCAGATAGTGGGTTGTCCCTTCGGGCAAGGTGGCAGTCACTTTATTGCCCGGTAAGACCTGAGCAGGCATGCGGAACCATTCCTCCTTTTTAGCGCCGCCATTTAATGTATACATCAGTTGCGCTCGTGCCAGCTTCGCACCATTTTCTTGATAACGATATTCAACCACATTGCCATTTCTTTGGTGAGACAATACCGTTGGTACTGTTTCTTTATTTGGGAGTGAGTCACTATAATGCGGATTATAATAAGGGTAACTCGCATCCATGGCTTCTAACTTCTCGGTCAACTTCGCATACATCGCCTGCGCCTTATCAGGCATCTTGGTGGCTAAATTATTGGCTTCTTCGATGTCTACACGAATTTGCTTTCCACCCTCAGTTTTATAAAGTTGATACAGCTCTAACTCGTCATTTTTAGGATCTAGATGATCATAGTTACGCACCAACTTATAGTCGCCGATTCGAATCGTACTCTCCAGCGCCAAAGCGTTCGGAAAGTGCCACAAAAGAGTGTCGCGTACCTGCCCATCTTGTTGTTTCACCAGTTGTGGATCAGTTGGATCAATCGCTAGTAAATCGCTAAGATCGCTACCGTCAAACTGACTACCTTCCGGCTCCTGTGTATTTGTCCACGAAAGAATAGTCGGATAAAAATCAAGACCGGAGGCCATAACATCGGTCTGTACGCCAGCTTTAATACCGGGACCAACAATAATCAGAGGCACTCGTGTCCCCCCTTCCATGGCAGAGATTTTACCCCGATCCAATGGGTAATTTTCGGCGATCTTTTCACCCGGCATGTTTTCCATACCACCGTTATCCGAAGTAAAGATAATATAGGTGTTTTCACTCAGTTTATGCCCAGGCCAACGGGGATCTTCTGTATTATCTAAATAGTCGAACATTTGTCCAACGTAATAATCAAGCTCCTCAACCATAGCAGCATAAAAAGGGTTTGTTTGTCCCTCACCCTTCCATTCTTGCGGGTTATCCGGTAATTCAACACCCATTTTTTTCACATATTTGTTAAGCAAACGTTCGCTGCGTGTATGAATAGGCGCATGCACTAGCTTAGTGGCATAATAAAGAAAAAATGGGTCAGCTTTATTTTCGCGCACAAAGGTTAATGCATCTTCACTCAGTTGGTGGGTAGCAAATCCGTTTTCATCAAGACGATACGGATCTTTGGGATTGTTCGTCGCAAACCCCGTTAATCTATGTGGTTTCATCCGTCTAGTAGTGCCTTGATTAGTCCGCGTCCAATCAAAGCCAAGATCCTCTGGCTCAGGGTAAGTTCTAGCCATGTGCCACTTACCACTATGCCCTGTAGTGTAACCATTAGCCTTGAGTGCTTGCGGCAGTGAAACATAATCTGTTGATACACGTCCGCTATACCAAGGTGGCATCATGCGATGAGCAGTTTTATGAAACGGCGCTGGCGGTGTGCCACCGATAACATGGGTGTATTGAGTGCGGGCTGGATGCGCCCCTGTCATAATGGCACCACGACTAGGTGCGCAAGACGGTGCTGGCGAATAACCCTGCCAAAACATAGTCCCCTTACCTGCTAGTGCATCTATGTTTGGTGTTTCGAATGGCGACGGCTCATCAATGTCATAAATTTTCACATCCTGCCAACCAAGATCGTCAGTCAGCAGTAAAATTACATTGGGTTTTTCAGGGCGCTGATGCACAGTCTCTTCATGCACGGTGGTGCAACCTGAAATTAAGACTGCACTGAAAAGTGCGATTTTTTTAATGGTTATCATAATAGTATTCTCAAATCAGTTTATTTTGATAAAAGTATCGTTTCTTCATCTTCTAATGCGGGTCTTGGTATTAATTTAAAACGTCGAATTTGTTCATGTTTTTTTAACGAGCGCAGGCTTAATACGCTGTTCCAAGTATTGTTATCAGCTTGCCAATTCCACTGAGCTTCTTTTTCTTCGTCGAAGCTGCTCCCCAGTGGCTCATAACCAGTGTTAACCTTTTCGGCCCAGTAAACGCTTGTAGGCCGCGGCAATCCAATCACTTTAATGGGGTACCATCCTTGCCCACCTGAAACACTAAATCCTTGTATCGCTTCGGCGTAAGTTATTTCAGGTAGTGTTGACTCCACATTCGCACCATTAGCTCTGATAATGGTAACTTGGTTCTTAACCGCCTCATTGATGGTTAAGGCTTGTATTCCATTTGTACCCTTTATAATTTCTTTGATGTTGGCATCTTTTCCAACGTAAAAGTTAGCACTAGCAGGTAACGCTAGGACTTCAACCGTGGCATTGATAATATCCCCCGGCATTAATTGTGTTATTTGTGGATCAATTCCTAATTCAATATTCACATTGCCTGCAGAGTTATTGTCACTAACTTCGAAAGAGTGTAGCCAGGCATTATTTAGCTTCTCACCATTAATGGTGGCGCTAAAATCACGAAGAACCACTGCTCGATTACCATAGCCTATACGTAAATCATTAGGATTGAACTTAGCTGGCAACATGGCCCAAGGCGCATTTCCAAGCCAAGGGACAGAAGCACTTTTGACTATTTGGGTACTTTGCAAAGGCCTTAACATTTGTGAAGGTTCGTTGACTTTATTACCACGCCCGTAGATCACAGAGGTAGAACGCCCTGATGCATAATAATCATTACCAAATTGAAATAATGCAAAACGCGAAATAGCTAATGGCTTGAGCACTTCAAATTCGAGCTTAATATAATTACGATTTAAATCATCGCTGCGAGGCATCATAAAAGTACTGCGTAGTGTTGCTGAATCATCAGCTGTGATTTCGGTTACTGATACTTCAGATAAAATAGGCCCCAAGGAATGAAATTCTGTTTTTGCTTGTTTCCATTGAATATAACGTCCGTTTTCGTCATGCAATAAACCTATGTCACCACCGCCAATATTGCTGGTCCACTCATAACCATTATTCTTACTTTTGTTTTTCATCCCTTTTTGGAAAAGTGGCCTGATATCGGTGATCATCGAACGACGCAGCGCTCGTCCTGGTTGAAAACAAAAGTGTTCACTCCAATTACCTAAGGCTGATTGTAACCAAAAACCATTGCCACCCCAGCCTACTAGACTAAGTTGTGCCACAGATGCTGCAGGTACACCATTCCAATTAGCATGCACTATTTCATAGGTGAATTCATGACGACTATTTGCTGGTACTTTTAAGCTAATAGATGAATGGATCCAAGCACCATCATTCTCTAGTCGAGGTTGGCCAGCACGAACATGCCAGTTTTTACTTACCTGAATGGGCCAACCTGTTTGAATGCCATTTGTGTCACGCAAAATAGGCACAAAACCGATTTTTGCATGGTTAGGGTGTATAAATCGTAAATTTACCGTTTGTTCAATGGCACTATCATTGATGAGTGAAAAATCGTTTATTGTTCTTTTATTTAAAGCTTCAGTTGAGGTTTTACTTCCATGCTTTCTTCCACCTATTTCAGGTAGCTTTATCTCCCATGCATTATTGGCCGCTGCAAATGAGACCGTTGATAATTTTGAGATAACTTCGATATCGTTAATTGGCTTTTCGTCTAAATTAAACCACTGCACCTGTTGATTTACAGTCAAGTTATAAGCCATTACTAAGTTCAAGACTTTCTGGTTTTTATGTGTAATAACAGTATCTTTAGCTTGGGTATTGTTATACCACATTGGTTTTATAGTGCTAATTTCAATCTGTTCAGTGGGCTTAAGTGTTAAGGATATAGAGCCAGAATTGTGCCAAGCTTTCCAATCTAACTGACCTTGAATATTAACAATTTTATCGACGTTATTATTCGGCACTAACGAAAACTCATGAAATGTTAGATGTTGAAACCAGTTGCCTGTCTCAACTAAACGAATAGGAAAAGCATGATTAAGTTGAGGTGGTAATTGTAATCTCAATGAGTATTTCTGGCCTGATGTGGTCAACACAACAAACGATAATATCCCTGTTTCCCCTTTATCTGTGTTAGCGAAGTGGAATTGCATTTGAACAGGGTTCACTTCAATTTGGTTCTTACCAGCTTGCCAAACTAACTTTGTTTTTTCTTCATTAAACCCTCGTAAATAGCTGTCTTCTGGACGAGAGACATTTAGATACGGCACACCATTTTTCCACATTAATGCAGCTGGATATGCACTACTATCTGGTGTAACCGGATCCAAAGAAACATCTAATTGTTGTGAGCTGATATTACTTTGATTTGCACCAATGCACGCAACTAACATTAGACACAAAAAAAAGGTAAATAAAAGTTTCATTGGTTATTCCTGAAACAGTCAGTAAAATAGAACCAAGCGCTAAAACAATAGCGCTTGGTTCAAACCAGTTGTTGCAACAACTTGCTTAGCTGCAGGTTATTTATTCCCATAATAAAATTTATGAGACGGTAAACGTGTTGTCTTTTGGTTTAAACCAAATAGATTTTGCTGAGACTTTTCAATATCTTCAGAACGAATAAACAAATCTGTTTGCGATATGTGTGGCGACATCAATAGCACACGTTCGCCCTTAGCAAGTGCAATATGAAGAAAGCCATTTTCACCTTGTCTAACAAGGCTGTTATCAGCCAACTTACCATCAATGTAAATAATTGGATTAGTAATATCAGGGTTAATCACTAACGGAGTGCCAACCAAACTTTGCAACTCTACAAACTGTGTTTTACCTTCAGACTTTTTAGCTGTCACCAAAAATGCACCTTGGGTTCGCAGTTGATGAAACGCCATGTCTTCCCAGTGTTTAGGCACCGCAGGAAACACTCTTATTTTGCCACCCCAACTCTGTAACAACATATCGTGAACTGAAGTTGCATAAGATAGCGGGCTTTCAATTACCGGTTGCGTTTTCACCTCAGCGTACATAGTTGTGGGTGAAACATTTTTATGATTAATGAAAAAGTCTAAATATTTATAAGCTTTTTCACCGTCACCAAGGGTAGCGTAAATCGAACTTGCGCCAGTTGCTGTATACCCTGTCACTTTCATAGCATCGGCTTTTTTGTTGCTATACATAGTCACATCTAACCAATGATCAACAGAGGTTCGAGCTAACTTAGCATCATCTTTATTTTCCACATTCAATTGTCCTAGAGGGTAAATAGGAAGCAAGTGAGAATAATGACGATGGGGTTTATCAAATGGAATATCTTTACCTATTCGCAAGCCATTTTCGTCTACCTGAAAAGGTACCAAATTGTCTAGCACGTGTTTCCATTTAGTAGCTAAAGGATCATTTAAATTGTTAGCTTCATCCAGCTCAATTAAGGTCTCGAATGTCCAGCGCAACAAGCCAATTGTGAAGTTAATATCCTGGCCACGACCTGGTTTATACTCAGGTGACCAACTATGTTTGATATGAATAGTGCCATCCTCAGACACCAACGCATTGTCTTTTAAATAATTTAGATAACTGTTACCGGTTTTTCGTAAGATTGGAAATAAACCATCACGTAACTTTTGTGCATCACCTAAATAAGTGTAGTGCAACCAATAGTCGTGTAACAACCACGCCAACATGTCAGGGACTTTACCGCCATTGGTTGACACCATGTCTTGAGGAAATAAGGCACCAACAGCGGCGCTGTCTTTCCAATGTTTTGGCACATTACCCGTTAAATTATCGTGATACTTATCTATATTGTTAACTAAGGATTCACCTAACTCCATGCGATTTGCGGTTAAGTGTGTCCAATAGATTAGCTGAACATTTAGATCACCCCACACCATTGGCCAAAAAGTATCGTTGTACCAAGGTCCCATCAGGTCAAGGATAGGACCATCACCACGACTGGCCGACGCCAACTTATACATTTGAATCCAATAAAACGCTTCTTTTTCGGGCTCACCTATAGTTAAAAAGCTTTGTGGATAATAATTATGCCACCACTGTTGATGGGTCTCGAAAAAGGTATTTTCCTGCAACATTTTACGAGCTGAGTTTAGATTTTCTTTGACTATTTCATGACTGTTTTTTTCAGGAAAACTATGATGAATACTGGCGGATAAATATTGTTTGCCCGACTCTTTTCCTAGCACTTCCCAACCCACCGTGGTTTCACCTCGGTGTTGGTATAAAGGTTGAAAACTAAAATTCATTTCATCTTCTTTGAACAATGTCGCTTTGGGCGGCATAGGCATAGGCGCATTACGCATGCGATCCCAAAGGTCGGATTTTGGTCCTCTGCCTCGATCAAAAAAGCCTTTTACAGGGGGATAGGGTTCATCCGGATGCCAACTAATGGTAATTGATTCATCACCTTTAGCGTCAGTTTCAAAATAGATAATATCTTCTTCACTGTGGGTGATGCCTTTAACCGCATAAGATCCAAGGGTGGTGGTAATTTCACCGGTTAGCTCTGCATCATATAAACCAAGTCTAAGGTCAACTTTCTGAATATCACCTTTAGAGGTAAGGTTGAAATGACCTAATGGCAGCCTGCCTCGATAAATCCATAACATTTCCTCACCTTTGTAAGGTAAGCGATGGTCGTAATAATCATGCCTTCCAGTGTGTATGGAAATGACATTTTTGGCCTCATTTTCAGCTTGATAGAATAAAAAACCGACGTTACCGTTGCCAGTATAAGGCGCCACAGTCCATTTATTTGGAATGCGATCCCAAACAAGATCCTGTTGCGACAAAAAAGATTGGTAATCAATGTTCACTGCAACTTTGGGTGCAGCCATTTGAGTGGCAGTAACCTCTTCACCATTGTTTGAGCAAGATGCTAAAAGCACACCGCCTACTAACAACATAATCGATTTAACATGCGCAGTTTTAATGATTTTCATTTTATTTTTTATAGACTGATAATTAACCAAGGTACTTCCCTACTTGCTAGTTCCACTCACTTATTCATTCGATTAAATAATTAAAAATGGATGATTATTTTACATATGGATATTATAGCAGCGATAACAATATTTCAAACATTGTTTAACATATGAAACGATTTATTTAAAAATTACTTACTAAGGTTAATGCCACAAATCAAGGTCAGCACAAAAAGCATAAAATGATGGATATAAGCCGCAGATTTATTGCAACCCATGGTTCCCTAGTTGCGACCATGGGCGTATGTCATCAGTGTGGTTTAATAAATACTATCAACTCTTGTTTTTCTACCGTGATAAAAAGTTATCAAGTATCGTTAAACGACGTTGTTGATCTGCGTCTATGCCGTGGTTAACTTTCCAGTTAATTTGGGGTTTTGGTGCCCCTTCGTTTGAGCGCTGGTCCCTTATGGATTTTTGCACAGCTGCATGCAAACGAACAACCACATCAGGGTTTTGCTGGGCGACATTAACCCTCTCACTTTGGTCTTCCTTTAGATTAAAAAGAGTGACATGTTGATACCATGGTTCGGTACTTTTAGGGGTGAAATAACCTTCTCTAAGTTTTTTAATATTTTTTTGATTACCTTGTCTGATCTCGGCCATTTCAGGTAAAGATTTATAGGTCAATTTCCACTCGTTATCTCGGGCAATTAAAATATTATGTAAACTACTAACAATAACCTCTCGTTGTTTAGCCGGCGTTTGTTTGTTTTGTAATTGCGGCAAAAAGCTAACGCTATCAACGGCGTAACTTGGTGTTGGTTGACCTAGAATATCCGCTGTCGTGGCAACAAAATCTTCAAGGGTAATATTAGCGTGTTCTCGACGGTTTAACTTACCCTTAATACCTTTAGGCCATTTGACTAAAAATGGCACACGATGACCACCTTCAAACAAAGTGGCTTTTTCGCCACGTCGCCCGTCGTGAGTATCATGACCTACTTTGTTAAGCTCAATTGTTGCACCTGGATAAGAACCATTATCGGCCGTGAATATGACCATGGTATTCTCTGACAATCCTTGTTTTGCTAATGCATCAAGTACTTGTCCAACAGTCCAATCAATTTCCATTCGAAAATCAGCATTGGGGCCTAGTTTACTCAATCCCTGAAATGCTTTAGATGGCACAACTGGAGAGTGGGGTGCATTAAGTGGCATATATAAAAAGAAGGGTTCATCTTTATTTTGCTGTTCAATTAACGCGACGGCACGTTTTGTAAATTCTCCCAATACTTGAGTGGGTTGAAGCTCAGGATCAGCAAAACCAGTGCGGTGACCGAAGCGATTCTTACCAGTTAAACGTTCAGTTGGTATTTTAGTGGCTTTGTTATTGATAAGATAAACATAAGGTGCAAAATCTAAGCTACCGGCAATACCAAACCAAGTATCGAATCCATGATCTGTTGGTCCACCATAAAAAGGTGCGTTAAAGTCTATTTGCTGATCTTGGGTTAGGTTGGCTTTATGAGTCATGCTGGTTCGCGACTCCATAACTGAACCGTCTTTCATGGTCCAACTGGTGCCTAAATGCCACTTTCCTACCATCAAGGTTTTATAACCTTGGTTACGCAAAAAGCTAGCTACGGTTTCTTGCCCCTTTGACATTATGCGAGAACCATAATTTGCGGCAAGTCCGACTTTTTCACGCCATGGATACCGTCCTGTCATAAGGCCATATCGTGTAGGTGTACAAATAGACGAACCCGTATAAGCTTGGGTAAAAGCAATGCCTTTTTCAGCGATTCGATCAAGATTCTTAGTGGGTATTTTACCTTGCGGTGCGATAGCCTGAATGTCACCGTAGCCCATATCGTCAGCTAAAATATATACAATGTTAGGCTTACTAATTTCGGCATATACCGAGGTAGACAAAGCGAGTGCAGAACAAAGTAAAGTGACCTTCTTTAACAATTTCTTCCTCTTAGGTACTTTCATTACTATTTCACATCATAAATGTTTCATATATACAACAATGTACCACATGTGACATTAATGTAAAAATATTAATATATAAACGTTACGTATCTCGTTATTTAGGAAGAGCTATATGAAAAAATTTTATATTTCAGGGGTTATCTTATATGCATGACATTTCGCGGGGTTTGCCTTTGATGATGTGACATCCAAACCAAATATTATCGTCGTAATGGCAGATGATATGGGCTGGGGAGATTCAGCAACTTATGGACACATTAAAATCAAAACGCCACATTTAGATAAGCTTGCTTCTCAAGGAGCTAAGTTTACCCATGGATATTCATCTGCAGGTGTTTGCTCTCCAGCACGGTCGTCAATTCTAATCGGCAGAACACCATACCGTAATGGCGTATGGCGTCATTTATCTGGTCATCACAAAGCTCATTTACGTAGGAGTGAAATAACCTATCCAACACTTTTTAAAGAGGCGGGTTATACAACAGCGCATTTTGGAAAGTGGCATCTGCTATCTAAAAATCAATTTAACAAAGGCGACTATCCTGCCCCAGGTGATCATGGCTTTGACTATTGGTTTGCTACACAAAATAATGCTATCCCTAGTCATAAAAACCCCAATCAGATGGTTAGAAGAGAGCAGAGAGAAAAGTAAGTCATTTATTATGTCGATGTGGTTTCATGAACCACATAAACCCATCGCGACTGATATTAAGTTTTCAGAACTTTACCCAAATGAAAGTGATAAACATAAGGAGTACTTTAGCAATATAAGTCAAGTGGATTACGTCCTTGGCGAATTGATGAAAGAATTAGATAAAAAAGGTTTGAGTGATAACACCTTGATTATGTTTACGTCTGATAATGGGCCAGTAACAAGTGTTGGTGGTACATCTGGTGGACCAAACGAATGGTGGGAAAATGAACCAAATCCACCGATGAGAGGTCTGACCCTTAATTATTAGAACATAAAAACCAAGTCGTTATTTTAATTTAATATAGTTAAATGTATTTAGTCGTTTGGCTCTAAAAGCGGGAATGCGTAACTTACTACCATACCTTTTATCGGCCTTTTCTGACCTATTGCTGCCCCAAGAAAATCCTCGTCATCCCAAACTTGATTTGGGTTATCCAACTCGTCAAAGGGTTTTCAGCCTGCCTATGCTTTTACGATTGCTATTGGTCAGATATCCTAGCGAATTAGGCAAAGTCTTAGTAATCCGGTTACCGGTATCATTCACAGCGCCATTTCGACTCACATTGTGAATCGAGCAAAATTTGTCAACGTCGGAATAAAATTGACAACCTCGACGATTTAATATTTTTCACGGGTGTCAGTTCTGGACTAATCCCCGCTGTTTTCTTTCCTTTTAACCAATAGCTATAATACGTTCTATACGAAGTAAGCAGTTAATTTTTTCGTATTTTCAAAGGTTCACAACCATTGAGCAATTTTTTGGCCCACACATTGTGTCGGCTTTTTTTATGGCTAAAGCAGCTAAATTACAGCCTACTTACAATGGTTTGTGATGTTACATTGAATCAATTAGATTGCAAACTATACAAGCACTTAGATTATATTTGATATCCAATGTGGGTGATGTGTAGAATTTAAACCGACCTTTTTGCTTTTGGTACAAGGCTTGTTAAGTCTTTAATTTGAATTGGCTTCCCAGACTCAATACTTTTTCTTGCCGCAATACCAATTAAAATAGACATAGCACCATCTCGTACACCAGCCGACCTATCAAACTCATCTTTAGTATTAGCGTTTACAAAAATATTATCTTGCAATCGACCATCTCCGCCGCCGTGCCCTCCTCTTTCAGAGCTTACAACTTCAGTTTCATGCTCGTTCCATAGTTTATGAATAATAAGCGGCTCTTGAATCATTGCATCATTGTGTTGGTCCATTTCTTCTTTGTGCAAATTCTCTTGGTCTATATGAGCCTTTTGAAGATAAGGAATTTTTCTCCAAGCCTCTATGCGCCCTTTAGTACCATTAAATGACACTCTGTAGCCTTCAAATGGCGAATAGGTAGTTAATGAATAGTTCATCACCACGTTATTAGCATATTTAACTTGTGCAGACATTTTGTCGTAAATGTTTATTTCTGGTCTATATAAGCAATTGTCTCGAATATAGCCATCGTGTTGTTCATGATTAACATACAAATCGGTCATTCGCTTACTTTTGCTAATATCCCAATAAAAATCGCACTTATCTTTAAAGTTACATTCTCTGCAATTTTTGCCTCTGAAAGGACCATTAGCACCGTAGAATTCTAAATCGCCATAGGCAAAAACTTCTTCAGGCTCTGAATCTAACCACCAGTTCATCAAATCAAAATGATGGGTTGATTTATGCACTAATAAAGTACCACCTTCTTCTTTCAAACCGTGCCACCGTCTAAAGTATGAAGCGCCATGACTTGTATTCAAATAGTAATTAAAATCCACAGAAGTGATTTTGCCAATAGTATCTTCTCTAAGCAGTTCCTTTATTCTAGTGGTATATGGACTCCAACGGTAATTAAAGCCAACAATAAGCTTTTTATCAGATTTACGCTCTGCATCTAAAATAGCCTGACACTTATCCTCATCAATTGTTAAAGGTTTCTCAGTGAGTACATCGCAGCCCATTTCTAAGCCCTTGATGATAAAATCATGATGATTTGAATCGTTGGTACAAACAATTACCAAGTCGGGCTTGGTCTCTTTTATCATTTTGACATAATTAGTGAAAGTAGGACATTTTGCGCCAATGAATTCTTTGGCATAAGCCAGCCTACCAGGGTTTTTGTCACATAAACCAACAAACTCTAGGATATCACTATACTTGCCCACTAAACGTCTTCCCCAAAAACTATTCCCTCGGAATCCAGTACCTACTAAGGTCACTTTTAGCTTTTCATTTCCTTTACCAAAGGCAAAAGAACTTAATGGAAGTGCAGTGCTTGCCGCCAACATACTTATTGATTTTAAAAACACTCGTCTAGATTGTTTCATTAAATGTGTCTCCGTTCCTTTTATGCATGCTTATTTTTATATTCTGTACAAATAAAAATTTCCCTAAGCATAAATAAAGTGCTTAGGGGTATAACTAACCTTAATTAAAATTTATAAGTTGCGGTTAACGCATATTGACGACCGCGCTCGAAGTAATCTAAGAAGTTTTCTTCATAACCAACAAAGTCACGACGATTGTCTTTAGTCAAATTACTCGCATTGAACTGCAGCATAAAAGTCTTTGTAGGACGGTACGATATATTCATATCCAATGATTCGCTGGCAGTTGTAAACCTAGCTGTATCAGTTTGTGCACCTGTTCCAGCAAGGCTTCTAAAGAAATCACCACGATATGTATATGCTAATCTTATCGTATATAATTCAGTTTCGTAAAAGCCTATAAAATTGAAATTATCCTGCGAAGAACCGGGAAAGCCAAAGCCAGAATCACCGACATCAACGTCAAAAGAACTATCTACATAAGTATAATTAGCTGAAACACCAAAGCCTTCTAGAGCTGGGATTAACTTATCGAACGGCTGGTAAATACCCACTTCAACACCACTCGCTTCGCCATCAGAAAAGTTAACAGGCGTTGTTAAATTAAAGAAGCCATCAAAACCATCAATGCTCACTTCATTCAAGGTGTCGTCAATAATAAAATTACTCACGTCCTTATAGAAAAAACTCAATACAGCAGCGCCATCGTACTCATTATAGTGCTCTAGAGTAATGTCATAGTTGTACGCTGTCATAGGATTCAAATTAACATTACCTGATCTAGCACTACCAATTACATCCTCTTCCCCTTCCTCAGGCTCGTTCACATTGATAATAGGTGCTACATCTTCGTAATCAGGTCTACTAAGTGTTTTAGAGAAACCCACACGTAAGGCTAATTCATCGGTTAAAGCGAAGTTAACGTTCACGCTAGGTAAATACTCCCAATAATCGCCTCCAGTTGTTTGATCTACAGCCGGCGCTCCGTCTACAACTACGCCTGCAGTAGCTGAATGATCAGTTAATACTGCACGAAGTCCAACATTACCACGATACGAGATATCACCTATTTCAGAGTCAAAATTCGCTTGTCCCCAAAAAGAGATAATATCTTCTTTGCTGCGATGAGAAGCTTCTGGATCAAAGCCTATATCGTCAAATGTTGTTTCGGTTACATAGGGATGAATAGCGCCTACATCGGCTAAATCGAACTGAAGCCATCTTGAAGGTTCAAAACCAACGTCACTCAAAAAGTCATCAGGAGTGATTTCGTCTGTTAAGGCATTAGCTACCACTGCAGCAGATAACTCTGGGGCATTTTGCGATGGAGCGGTTGAACGCGCCGAATCTATATCGGTAGTTGAATAGCTTGCGCCGTAATCTACAGAACTAATGAAATCACTATCAATGTCAGTTGATAAAGATAAAGTCACGCCGAAGTTTTCGCCTGTTAGTTCGATTTCACGCACAATTGAATGAAGATATACGTAGCCTTCTGGATCATTAAAGCCCTCAATATTAACAATAGGTACTTCGCCGTCCAAGGTCATATTAATAGTTGATTTATCTAAAGACTTTTGCATGCGGCTAAAACGTAAATCTTGCGCATAATCTACTTCAGAGTAATAAAAATCTAAATTGACATTAGTGCGTTCAAGTTGCCAATCAAAATTAAGGCCAGTAATGAGGTTTTCGGTATTGTTGTCAAACTTCATTGACGCTACACGTCCATTTACTGCGCCACCAGCAGTATAATTATTGTAGTCTATAGCTGTCAGCAAATTTTGATCATTTATTTCAACGTTGTTGCCATCAAACACAGTTGCCGCCCAACTGGGGGTAAATATTAATTGAGCTTGATTTCTATGAGACTTATTATCATATTGGGAATACATCATATCCCAAACAATCTCTAGATTGCTATCGTTTCTATATTGTACACCAGCCGCTATTGCAGTCCTTTCTGGCTCACTACGAATAGGGTTCATACTCAATGACGAAGGAACATCAATACCATTGAAGATTTCATCTTGAACACCATCACCATCGTTATCAACACGTATATTTCTTGACACTCTATTTAAGCGTACTTGATCGCGATTCTGTTCTGATTTAGATGTTACTAATCCAACATAACCACCTAAATTACCTTCATCATTTTTTCCCATTACTAGGCCGTTTAGGCGCGTTCCTGTACCGCCAACCAGATCTTCGTATTCATAGCGTAAAGAAACTTTACCAGTAACATCTCCTGATTCTAAACTCTTAACATCCAAGGGACGTAAGGTTTGTAAATTTACTTGGCCAGCCAAACCACTTTCAGGGCGAGTAGCCGTTTGCCCCTTCGACACTTCAACACCAGACAACACACTAGGTGGAAATACGTTAAAATTCATTTTACGTAAACTCCGCGCTTCATTACCTGAAGATAACAAAACACGACCATTAATTGTTGAGTTCACGAATTCAGGGCCTAAGCCACGAATAGACACGCGATCACCATCAGTTCCGGCGTCATCTGTTTCAATTTGTACGCCAGGAATGCGTTGAATAGCCTGAGCAATACTGTCATCAGTAAACTGCCCTATGTCTTCAGCAGAAATTGCATCAACAACGGTGTTAGCAAAGCGTTTTATGTCACGGGCTGCATCTAAACTACTGCGTACTCCCGATACAGTAATAACTTCAGGTTCTTTTGCTCCGCTGCTTTCGTCATTATTTTGTTCCTGTGCCACAGCGCCAGTCGCTAATGGAAGTTGCAAAGCTGCAATCGCCGCAATTCCTAGCGTACACTTAATGACAGATGAGAGTTTGTTTGGGTTAAACCGTTTATTATTAATGTTATTTTTCATGTGAAGTGTGCCTATATTCTCAGATTAAGTGCAATAGCGCTTGTTTTATATATAAACCATTGTTGCATTTATAAAGAAAATCAGAGAATGTCACATTATTTTAACATTTGCAAAATGTTTATTTGCAAAACTATCCTAAAAGACATCTGTAGCGAGGCGAAGTGTATAGCGTTTAATTATCTTACACTCTACACATTATTGAGATAGGTCTGTGCACATAAACGTTTTGTCAGTCATTGTCACTCTACAATGAAGGGAGGGAACAAAATCAGCAGGTCAATACGGCCTTAGGCCCTGCAGAAATTTGTCAAGTAAAAGGAATAAACATGAAAAAAATGATCGTATCGATTGTCATAGGCTATTTACTGATGGGTTGCAGTGAGCAAGTAGAGTCTAGTGCAACAGCACAAAATACCGATAGCCCTGATGCGCTTATCGAAACTAACAAACCCAGTAATGTGGTGTTTATACTGGTCGATGATCTAGGTTATTCGGACATTAAGGCTTATAACCAAAATTCTTTTTAGGAAACCCCCAATATTGATCAATTAGCGTTAAGTGGAACAAAATTTATTAATGGTTATGCCGCCAATCCTGTGTGCAGCCCATCGCATTATGCCTTGATGACAGGGCTGCATCCATCAAGAGTGGATAGCACTGACTTTTTCATACATAACAATCGTAAACGTCGAGCAGGAAACTTCATTCCTGCTCCAATAAAAAGTTATTTAGCCTTAGAAGAACAAACATTGGCAGAAACCTTCAAAGAAAATGGTTATTCAACCGCCTTTTTAGGAAAATGGCATTTAGGTGACGAAGAAAAATATTGGCCAGAAAGTCATGGCTTTAACGTCAATGTTGGCGGTTATTCTGCAGGCAGTCCACGGGGTTATTTTTCACCTCATAAAAACCCTCGTTTAAGTGATGGAGAAGAAGGCGAATATTTAACTGAACGTCTAACTAACCAAGCGATTAATCTATTAGATGGTTATGCTAAAGAAGATAAGCCGTTTTTGATGGCGTGATAAACGATGCAGATACAAGGGTCATCACTTGGCGTAACGGTGAAGAAACTGTCGTATTGTCATTGGATGACTAAAACAGTCGGTTTCGAGCAGATTTTTTAATCAATATCAGTCACTATTTGCGGTTGTAGAACGGATTTAATTTTCGTCAGCCTTAATCGTCGCCCTTGTGAACTTGAAACGCTAAAGTGCCCTTCTACAACCACACTCTCCCCAAAATATAAAGCGGCCCCCTCATGAGGAAATAGCGCTACGCGATTTAGCTCATTATCTTCAATCCAATAGTGCATGCCGCCCCAGCGAGCACGATATAAAGCATGTACAAATCCGCCTTCTGGATTTTTCCACGTTGCCACCCGTTCAGGTGAAATCGCATCGGTAGCATAGCCATTGAAAATAGAAATATTTTTAACATATGATGCCTTGCAGTTTCAAATATAGAACTTTTTTACATTGCAAAGGGCTAAGCATATTCAATAGGAACGACTTCTAATTTTCTCAAGTTCTGCCAACAATTGTTTAGCAATTTCAGGGTGTTTTTCAAATAGATTAGTGGTTTCAGCTGGGTCTTCTTTCAGGTTATATAACTGCATTGCTTGACCGTCTGGTTTAACTCGAGTGAAACCGCCACTACCCTGACCTTCCACAAGTTTCCAATCACCTTTTCGAATAGCAAACATACCTCTGTGTGAGTGATGGATAACGGCACCACGATCGTAATCTGTTGCTTGTTCTGACACTAATTCAGAAGAAAAATCGACACTGTCTACACTTGCAAGCTCCTCAACATTTGCACCTGTAATAGAAGCCACTGTAGCCAACAAATCATTCAGCACCACTAGCGATGAGCTTACTTTTCCTGCCACAAATTTATTCGGCCAATTAATGATTAAAGGCACTCTGTGTCCACCTTCGTGAATATCCGCTTTTTGACCACGCAATTTACCATTGGCGTAGTGTTGATATTTTTGCTTGTCAGTTTCAGTCCAATGGGCACCGTTATCTGAGGAATAAATAACAATGGTATTTTCGGCAATGCCTAGATGATCAAGTTCAGCATTAATCTGCCCTACCAGATTATCCACATCCATTACAAAATCTCCGTAATGGCCAGCGCCAGACTTCCCTTGGGAGGCTTTACTTGGCAACCAAGGTGTGTGTGGTGCAGGTAGCGCATAGTATAAAAAGAAAGGTTTGTTGTCGGCTGATTTCGACGCTAATTGAATTTGTTCTAGGGCTTTTTGGGTGAGAGTGGGTAAAACACTTTGGTGATCAAAACCATCGCCAATTAACCCTTTTCGCCAAAATCCTTCTCCATCACTGCGGCGAAATTGGCTCGCCTCAACAATTTTTCCAGTTAATGGAGTCGCTAAGCTCTCATTCTCGATGAACACATAGGGTTCCATATCCAAAGAAGCCGGTATCCCATAAAAATAGTCAAAGCCAACGGAGTTAGGACCCCGAGTCAACTGACTCCAGTAATCGGTTTCCGCATAACCTATACCCAGATGCCATTTTCCCACCGCTAGCGTTTTATACCCTTGCGACTTTAACATAGAGGCTATGGTGGTTCGGTCAGATTCAATGAGAGCCGGTGAATGACCTCGCAGCACACCCCGTTTTAAATGGGTACGCCATGCGTATCTGCCAGTTAATAATGAATAACGAGATGGAGTGCATACGGCTGAAGATGAATGTGCATCGCTAAAAGAAACGCCCTCTTCAGCCATTTTATTTAGATTAGGCGTGGCAATTTTACTTTCAGGATTATAAGCCTGGATATCGCCATATCCCATATCATCAGCAAAGATGAGCACGATATTAGGTTGTGTTTTGGGCTGTGTTGCTAAGCTATTAGCAAATGCGTCACCGTACACAAGTGCAAGCATCATAGTGACAATAAGGGTAATGAACTGACTACCAGCTGTATTCAAGGGTAATTTATTAATAGCCATGATTATTGTTGACCACGCAATGTCGATTTAACATGGGCTGGGACAGTTTCCGGAAACTGTTGTTGTAAGCTCAGTATTTCAGCACGAAGCTCTGCTACCACCTTAGGGTGTAAAGCAGCAACATTGGTTTTTTCATACCAGTCTTGTTTTACTTGGTATAACTCCTCAACACCAAGACTGTCATTAACTAACAGTTTCCAATCCCCTTTTTGTATACCGTAATTTGGCCAGTTAGCAGTGGCGGTGCTCTTACTTGCTTTACCCGGCGGCCAAACCCAATATAAGGTTTTACTTCGTTCGAAGGTTTCTCCTTCTAGTGCCAAACGAATGTTTTCTCCATCAGACACAAACTCTGCGGGTAATTCAGCACCAGCAAGGGCAGCAAAGGTAGGAAGTAAATCAACCGCATTTAACACCGAGGTTTTATCGATAGCGCCAGCAGGCACAACACCTGGCCAACGAGCAATAAAAGGAACCCGCACGCCACCAGCATATAACGAACGTTTTGCGCCTTTTAATCCTAAAGTTTTTCCCACAGAATAATAGGTTCCAAAACCTGGGCCGGTTGAATCATCATCCATGAACTTTCTTTCTCCGGTAACTTCCGGACCGTTATCTGAGCTAAAGATGACCAAGGTATTATCATCAATACCCAGCTCTTTAAGTAACGCCATAATTCTCCCGACATCACGGTCTCCAGCAGCAATAATGGCTGAGTACAACATGTCTTGTTCATTTAAGTGCCCATATTCTTTCATTAACGCAGGCTCTGGGTAATGGGGCGTGTGAGTCTCATGTATCCACAGGTTGACAAAAAATGGCTGATCTTTATGGCGTTTAATAAAATCAATGGCCCGTGTGGCTGTCTCGGAAGGCGGCATATTGTAGCCAGGTAAATTAAATGCAGCGTATTCGTCATAACCATATTCGCTTGGCAATGGCGCATCTTCAATTTGAACATTAGTTAAATGCCATTTACCGAAATGGCCAGTGGCATAGCCCGCATTTTTGAGAGTGCGCGGCAGCATTTCAACTGTTGGGTCAAGCCAATCAGGCATGCCAGCACGCTGGTGATGCTCAATAGTTGCAAAATGTTGATTAACGTTATTTCTTGACGGAAACTGCCCCGTCATAACTGCTGCGCGGCTTGGAGAGCACACTGGGCTGCTCACTGAAAACTGATAAAAATCCGTTCCTTCTGCAGCTAATTTATCAATATTGGGAGTCTTGACCTGTTTATTTCCATGAACACTTAGATCTCCCCATCCCCAATCATCTGCAAAGATATAAATGATGTTAGGTTGCTTTACTAGCACGGCCTCTGACGAATCAGTTCCATGACTTGAAGTGTTCGTGACACCACAAGCTGCCAGACCAAAGCTGATGAAGCTAACAGCCCCAAAAACTCTTACGGACCTCAATAGCTTAAAGGCCACACTGTTTTTTTGGCTGTGACTAATTACTCGTTTAGTAAGGTTAAATTTATCCATTATTGACTTCTCGTTGGGAAGATTTCACCTAAATCATTAGGGAGAGATTAATAACAAAAGATTAACATAATCAAATCATATTTGAAATAATATTTTATATTTGATTAATTAAATAAAAACTAGATAGCGAGAAAGTCATCATATTGGCTACGCCAAAACCCACAGAGAGTCATTTACACCTAGCATTATCTAAGTCATAGGTTCTGACCATAAATAACCACTATTCCTTGTCACTCTGTGCCCGAAGCATTGTTTTTATTCAATAATAAATACTTATCAGCTTTTCTGAGATGCAAAAAAAACCACTGCTTAGCAGTGGTTTTTAAGAAAACGAATTACACATTCAGGTTAATTTAATCGATGAAATTTACTTTTTACCATAAAACGATTTTCATCAATTAAAATCAGACCATACTCTTGCGCCTCTTTAGGCACCGTATAGGTGTAACCTAATTTATTCTCAGTAACAGTTACCGGTACTTTTACATACGTGGAAGCAACTTTACTTTTCTTACCTTTTTTACCTTTTTTGTTTTTCTTCGCTTTTTTATCTGCTTTAGCCTCGTCAGATATTTTAATAAGGGCATAGCTCTCAACAACATCAGTGTTACCCTTAGCTAATGTCACTGAAACCTGGCGAGACTTAGCATCAAAATTATCATTAACAATACTCGGAATAAGGGCTACTTGTTGTTTATGCTCTTTATCATTGAATCTAGTAGGATCTTTATAAGGGTATTTTGCATCATAATCTTTTAGATATTTCTCTAATCGTTGAGATAAGTCTTTAACAACTTCAGGTTCTTGTTTAGCGATATTATGCATTTCTTCTAGGTCGTTTCGTTTACCATCTTTATAAAGCCGATAAAGCAGGTAATCACCGCTCAAAAAGTTTTTATATAATTTAAAGTCTCCTGATCTTATTGCAGACTGTTGGGTAGAATCGAGACCAAATGGGTAATGCCACCATAACTCTTCTCTAGGATCACCGTTACTATCTTTGACGTCATTGTCATTATTGATTAAGACACCTGAAATATCTAAACCATCTAAGTCCGAGCTATATTTTTCTGGAATTTTACTCTTAGTAAGATTTAACAGTGTAGGAAAGAAATCTAACTGGTTAATTAACACATCTTTTGTTCTTCCTTTACCAATATTTGGTCCCGAAATCAGCATAGGTACTCTAATACCACCTTCTTGAGTATATTTTTTGCCTTTATCCAAAGGTGCATTATCAGACATCACTTCGAATCTACGCTTTTCAGCACCGCCATTGTCAGATGAGAAAAAAATGTAGGTTGTATCGTATAATTTTTTCCCTGGATTTCTAGGGTCGTCAGTTTTCTTTAAAAAATCAACAACACGTCCTAAACTCCAATCTAGCGTGGTAACCATCGCACCAAAGTAAGGGTTGTTTTGTCCACCCTTTGTCATATCAACATCTTCGGTAGGAAAATCCATACCCAATTTATCAGAATAATATTGTAATAATTCTCGATTTTTAGTGTGAATTGGGTAGTGAACCATCCAATGAGCCATGTATAAAAAGAAAGGTTCGTCTTTGTTTTTGCTCATAAATTCAAGCGCACTTTCAGTCACTTCGTCGGTTGGATATGAAATTCCCTCAGGCGATTGTTTTGTGAACGGGTAATACTTTTCGTCACTTAAACGATATTTATCATTTTTATCATGGGTCGCAAAATAGTTTACGCGGTTATTCGCGCCTTTAGGTCCTTGGTGTGCGCCTCTTGACTCATTAACAAAATCAAAACCTTGATTTTTAGAACTTTGGATCTGAAGCTTTCCAAGATGCCATTTGCCGACATGGCCGGTTCTGTAGCCATTCATTTTTAATGCTTCAGCTATAGTAAAATGCTCTGGCATCAGGCCACTTGGAAAGTAGGCGGTAATGTATTTTTCCGATTTTTTCGCCTTAGGAACTTCCCCTCCAACCACATTGGTTATGTTTGTTTTAGCCGGATGCAAACCGCTTAATAGAGCAGCGCGAGAAGGTCCACAAGTTGGAGCAGGAGAATACGCGTTAGAGAAATTAATCGCGTCTTTTGCTAATGCTGCAATATTAGGAGTTTCCCAAACAACTGGATCATCCAAATCATTTAATGTTGTATCCTGCCAACCTAAGTCATCTGCATAAAATATAACGACATTAGGCTTTATTAAATCACTATTTTCATTACTACTTGCGTAGTTAGAGGTAAAAAATGTTAGTGAAATAAGGGTTAAGAGCACTTTGTTTGTTTTCATTGTATATTTTCCATAAACGCTATAGAAATAATCAGATTTAAAATAAAAATAGCGCTATAAAAAATAGCGCTATTTAATTCTTATTAAACGTTACAAAATCTAATATCGGACCTACTTACAACTACGGCTGAACCATCTCAGTAACGATAACCGCATCATTTGAATTGGATTTATAAGTAACATCATCGCCATCAATATAAGTTCCTTCAGCGAAACCTTCAAAGTCGTCGCTGAACACTGACACAGTGCCGGCTACATCAGAATATATGTTTACGTCATCAACATAAAAAGCAGCACCAACTACAGGATTAGCACCTGCACTTAATTTCAATGAAGCACCGTACATACCACCTAATACGTTATCAGAAACTTGACTAAGCGAAGTAAATGAACCATCTGTTATTGTTAACGATGCATCTGAAGTAGTCACAACTTCGCCATCGATTGATATATTTAGAGTAGGTGTAACTGTACCATCACCAGTCCATGTTATTGCAACATCAACCCAATCACCAACAGTAAAGGTTTGGTCAAGCAACAAAGTTTTATTATCGTTACGAAGACCAATCACACCTTCGGTACTTTCATTGCTGTCACCAAGTACATCAAAATATAATTCAAGTAATGATGATCTAGCATTACCATCACCAGACAAGGTTACACGTGAGCTTTGAAGTCCCGCGAAAGATGGGTTATCGTCGAAATTAGTTGCACTTTTCTCAACTTTGAATGAAAACGTCATTTTTCCATTTTGGAGTGGTGTGCCAGCAACTATAGGATTTATTTGACCAAAGAAGTTACCTGTATCGCCCGTACTTGTATCTATATTGGTATCCGACATTTTAACAACATTATTGGCAACAACTTCTGCACCTTCCGCACCTTCTAACACAGTTTCAACAATTGCATTATCTGTACTAGCATTAAATATAGAATCTCCAGTCGGTACCTCATCAGTAGGTTCCGGAGCTGAATCACCAGCAGACAAGTCTTCAAAATCGGCATCAAAAATGACTGTGGGCGCTGCATCAACATGATTATTAATCATTTGTATATCATCTAGCTGAAATACGGCGTCGTCTGCATTCGTTAACATGTTCATTTTTACCATATTAATACCATTTTTGAGATCCGTTTGATTATTTGTAAAAGAATCAAATGTATCTGCTGTAATTGTAGTGCCATCTACTGACCTTACTGGTTCACCATTAATAGATAGAGTAACTATTGGGGCAATAGTATCTGTTGCCAGTGCTGTATCCCAAGTTATTTCTACATCATTCCAGTCACCCTCAACATAGGTCTGTACAAGCTCTATTAGGTCATCAGTTATGTTATTGTCTACAAACAGTTTACCTTCATCGAACCTTAATTCCACAACGGGTCTAGGGGTGTTACTTTTTCCTCCAAATAAAGCTATAAAGCCTCCAGGATCAACGTCTTGAGCGTTAAATCTAAATTTGTATGTACCTGACTCAACGGTAAGCTTTCCGTTATTTGTACTTATTCCAGCATCAGTTTCCTGTGCTTCAGTATCGGATACTTGGACTCTTACTTGTCCTACACCAGCAATTGTTAGTATATTATTTGCAACTAGTTCTGCACCGGTAATAGTGATAAGTAGTGGAGTTACCGTCCCATCAAAGGAACTGAGCATAATCGTATCGACTAAATCATCACCCGTACTCGTCAGCCCTGCAACCGTTGCATTGCTGGTATCTAAAGTATAGGTCCAAGCACCGCTGGATGTAATGCTAAACATACCGTAAGTTGTTGTTATATCACTCAACTCTTCGAACGAACTCTCCCCTTCATTAAGGTCTGTAACAATCGCCGTACCGGTAACAGGTTCAGCCTCATTAGAGGTGACTGTAACACTCAAATCACCTGAAAACTCAGCATCTGTAGGTGGAGTTGGCGCTACGCTGGTCGTAGCTTCAGAGGTTACATCTTCCGCGAATCCGTCATTATCAACATAGGTAACCGTCACAGTAACCGTTTTACCCACTTCATCGTTAGTTAGCGTAACTGTCGGCGCATCGGTGCCGATAGAATCTGTGCCTGCTAGCCAAGCGTAACTGACACCTTGTAGTGACAAGCCGTTATCATCAGTGATAACAGCAGTCAACTCCTGTCCAGACTCCACAGTACCGGTAATTTCAACAACCCCTTCAACATTTAAGATAATTGGTTTGATCACCTCAGTGGCTGCTGACACAACGGATTCATCAAAACTATCATTATCGGTATAGTTCGCAGTGACCGTAATAGTGCTATCAATATCACTATCGGCCAATACATAACTATTAGACGTCGCCCCAGGTATTGCTACACCAGCTGACAACCATTGATAAGATACCGCAGACTCATTAACACCGTTCACATCACGAACTTGTGCAGTTAAGGTTTGACCCGAAGTCGTCTCACCTGATATGGAGACTCCACCTTCTACATTGAGTTGGTGGTCAGAGTCTGAACCACAAGCAGTTAATGCTAAAGCAAGTGCTGATACCGTAAAAACATTTTTCAAATTGTTCATTTTTTACCCTAAACTATTGTTTTTTAATTATAATTTTGTTTTATAAAAGACCTTGAGAAAACACTAAAAATTATATTTTAATGAAGCAGAGTAGGTTCTTCCTCGATCAAAATAATCTAGGAAAGTAGATTCATCGCCATAAAAATCACGACGTTTATCATCAGTTACGTTATTTGCACTTAACTTAACCGACAAATTTTTTATCGGTTTAAAGCTAACATTTACGTTTAGCTTTTCTTGTTCGCCACTAAAGCGTGAAGTGCTTGATTGTGAACCTGTTCCTCCCAAAGAGCGAAAGAACGATCCGCGATAGGTGTAGGCAACTCTAACTTTGTACCAATCGGCTTCGTAAAAGCCAACAAAGTTAAAGTTATCTTTGGACGAACCTGGAAAACCAAAGCCAGCATCACCCACGTTTTCTCTATCAAACTTAGAATCAACATAGGTGTAGTTCACAGAAAAACCAAAACCAGCCAATGCAGGCACTAATTTTTCAAGTGGTTGCAATAACCCGATCTCAACCCCTTCGGCTGTACCATCTGAATAGTTGATATTGGTTGTTAGTTCCCAAAGGCCGTCATAACCCGCGAAAGTTTGATCCACCAAGGTATCTTTGATGATGAAATCATCAATTTCTTTGTAAAAGCCACTTAATATGAATGCACTATCATATTTCGAATAGTATTCAAACGTAACATCAAGATTCTCTGATGTCATAGGGTTCAAAGATGGGTTGCCAATAACTGCAGAATTATCATCTCCATCAATATCAAGTTTGATTCTATTAATCGGTGCGATATCTTGATAATCAGGACGCGACATTGTTCTTGATAGTCCTAAACGTAATGACATTTCATCGTTTAAAGCAAGATTTAAATTCAGACTAGGTAGATATTCCCAGTAATCGCTTTGAGTCGTAACTAAGCCTTCTGTAACTTCACCACTTTCAGTTTCTACTTCCTGCAGGGCAGTTGCTTCATTATCTGTATAAACAGCACGCATACCCACGTTACCGGTTAACGGCAAACCAAATACTTCTGTGTATAAATTGGCTTGGCCATAAATTGCAAAAATATCTTCTGTCATTTCATAAGACTGATCCGGATCAACTCCAATCTCATCCCAACTATAACTTTCAATTCTTGGGTCAATAGTGACGGCTGATGAATAAAGTGGAACCAGATAACTAGAGGGTGAAATATTTTCCCCCTCTATGAACTCTTCAGGTAAGCGATCGCCAATCAATGCAGCGCCTAACATCTCATCGCCAAAATCGGTTAAAGCGCCACTATTAGAGCGCTTTGAATCGATATCTGTTCTATCAAAGTGAGCCCCAAAATAGACCGATGAGAGTAAGTCATTATTGTCAAATGCGTATTCAAAATCTGCTGTTAATCCAAAGTTCTCACCTTCAGCGGCAATCTGTCTGATACTTGCTCTGGAGTACTCATAACCTTCAAGAATATCTGCATCTGGCGCCGTTATCGAAGCTATGCTACCCGTTCCGTCATAAATAAACGTACTAGGGTCTAAATCTTTTTCGAATCGAACAAAACGTAGATCTTGTTCGTAATCGAGTGTCGATAAATAAGCGTCAAAATTACCTTTTAAAGCATAACTAAATATCCAATCAACATTGATACCGGTAACTAAATTTGTTGTTTCATTATCGTATTTGGTTGCCGTGGTTCTGGCGGCCACACTACCCGCACCTACATTTGACTGAGCAAGATTAGCGTAACGAACCGTGCCATTCTCATCTACAACGATCCCAGGATTACCTGCTTCAGATTGGTCATATACAGGGTTGCTCCACACTTTATTTTGATTCATATTAATTTGAAACTGATTACGAGTGGATTCGTTATTGTAGTTGGAGTACATGAAATCCCAATTGATATCTATATCTGCATTTGGCTGATATTGAATACCTGTGGCAATCGCTAAACGACTTGGCGTTTCACGAATGGGATTGAAGGTTACATTTTTTGGTGCTCTAGCTGTTACCGTTTCACTTTCACCGTTTACTTCCTGAGTAATTGAGTAATTGTCACCCCAATTTATTCTCATTTGGTCTCGCGATTTATGCTCATCACTAGCTTCTAGCGCTACGTATCCGCCTAAATCACTGTCGTCATTGCGAAATGCACTAATTATGTTAAAACGAATTCCTGGTTCTTCATCAATATCATTTATATCAGTACGAACACCAACCGACGTAAACATATCCTTTTTTCTTAATTTTCTAAGATCCAAAGGTTTCATCGTTTGTAAATCGACTTGGCCAGCTAAACCGCTTTCAGGACGACTAGCAGTAGAACCTTTAACCACTCTAACGCCTGATAGGACACTTGGTGGAAAGGCATTAAAATTCATTTTACGTAAATTTTTACCTTCGTTACCTGATGATAATAATCGGCGGCCGTTAATAGTCGAGTTTACGAACTCTGGTCCTAGACCACGAATCGAAACCCGGTCTCCATCCGTACCTGCATCATCCGTTTCAATTTGAACACCTGGGATTCGTTGAATAGCGCCAGCAATAGAGTCGTCAGAAAACTCACCAATATCTTCAGACGTAACGGCATCAACAACGGTATCCGCGTAACGTTTTATTTGGGCGGCATCTTTTAAACTACCATAGATTCCCTGGACTTCAATTACTTCAACTTCACTTGGCTGTTCAGCATTTTTTTGAGACTCTTGAGCTGCAGCGAGGCTTGTATTCAACACGCCTGTTGAAAAAACAGCCATTGATATGGCAATTGCTAGCTTATTCTTATTATGAAAATTCAAAGACATCATGCGTTCCCCTGTATAAACTTTGTTCATTCATTTACTTAATGTTTACATGGTAAACAATGTTTCACATTTAAAACAGTCTTTTTTGTTATTTTTTTTAGATAATTCAGCAATAAAAATAAAACATTTAATTAACAACACGTTAGGAAGGGGTTTAGAGAAGCATTTATTTAACAAATAATGGATTTTTACACTTTAAATAATTGAAATACGCTTTTTGATAACAGACCTATGATTCGAATTTTGGCAAAGTAGTTAATCTTTCGTTAACAATTTAAACTGAGAAATGACAATGATAGTTGACCATTAACGGAATATGAAACAATATATTATATACAAAATAAATTAGAGGTTGTTCTTCAAATGGAAGAGAAAGAGAAAAAGAAACGCAGTTATTCTGCTCCCGCCCTAGAAAAAGGTTTCGAAATACTAGAACTTTTGGCGGAAGTGAAAGAGCCGATGTCACTTGCCAAAATCTCAACAACATTAGAGCGCTCTAAAAGCGAAATATATAGAATGATTTCGGCACTAGAACATAGAGGCTACTTATCCAGAAACGAAGGAAGCGACTCGTTTCATATAACAAATAAATTATTTGATTTAGGTATGAAAGTGCCTCCCGTTGGTACCTTAGTGGAGGCTGCATTTCCAGTGATGCACAAGCTATCCGGGGATATTAAACAATCTTGCCATATCGCGGTTGCCAACCAGCAACATATGGTGGTTATAGCAAGAGTACAAAGTCCCGCCATTGTCGGTTTATCAGTACGAGTCGGCCATCACCTTGACTTATATAAAACCGGCTCTGGAAGAGTTTTACTTTCTTATATGCCAGAAAAAGCACGGGAAGAATCCCTGAATAAATTCGAAAAATCAGATAACGATTTTAATCGTGAAGAATGTGAAGAATTGATAGGTAGGATTTTAAGTAAAGGTCATGCTAGATCTCAAAGTCCCATTGTGTCTGGTTTAATCGATTTGTCCTTCCCAATTTTCCTAGGCAAAACTAAGGAAGTAATTGCCTGTATTACCGTACCTTACATTGTCGAAAAAGGGATCTCCTTAAGCCTTACTGAAACAGAATCTTATGTTCGAGAAGCTGCTGCGGAGCTGTCTGAACTAGCACAAACCTATAGCGGGTTTTAGTCAGTATTTGTTTGGCGCGTTTTAAACTAACACGCCAAACATATGTCATTACCTTAATTCAGTACAATCTTAAATCCAATCACAGGTTGTTCCGGTAGTGCTTTAGGCAACCAAATAGTTAAACCCTCTTCACTTCTAGACCAATTCACACTCTCGTTGGCACCAAGTATAGATATGCGCTGAATATTCCTACTCAGTACCCCATCAGTCTTCAGTGTTTTAATGTGAATAGGTTTATTAGGCGGTGCCAATACAAAGGCAAATAGACTATTGTTTTTATGGGTAAAGCGAATGTCTTGTGCAGAAAACGCGCTTAAGTTTTCTCCCGTCCGTTTTGACACTATCTTTAAAGGACCCTCTCCAAAGACTTTCCAAGGTCGGGTGCCATAAATGCCTTCTCCATTGATTTTTATCCAGTCACCAAATGCACGAATATAAGCGGCCTGCTCTTCTGGCAAGGTGCCGTCGCCACGCAATGCTACATTCATCATGACCACTCCATTTTTACTTATGGCATCAACGGCATTCCCAAGCAACACAGGTATGCTCATCTTAGTCATTAAGTTTTTTCGATAAAACCAGTTACCAGAGATATCTGTGGCCCACATCCAAGGATGAGGTTGAATTTCGCCAAACATGCCTCGCTCAAGGTTGTAGGTAAAAGCGGCTTTATCCATATTTGCATTTTTGAATGAAAGAACCGTGGTTTGAGTACCATTATTTTCCCGTAAGTCACGATTCAGAAAATCAGAAAACAATGCCGCTCCCGAGACCTCTGCAAATTCATCATCAGGGTATGGTGAGTCGTTATTAAACATATCTGGATCGTATTTTTCTATTAACTCCCAACTGCGTTCAAACCAGTGTTTGTTCCAGGATTTCTGGGATGCAAATTCAGTGGGATGGTAGTCCATTGCAAAAAGTTGCCACTCTAATGTATTGGGTTTTTGATATTGTCGAGCAGCATTAAAAAAACGTGGAGCCCAATACAAATGTGTCGATACGCCAAATTTAAGGCCGTATTTAGTGGCTGCATTTTTCCATTCTTGAATGGTATCTCGTTTTGGTCCCATATCCACTGCGTTCCATGGATGAGATGAGTCGTACATATCGAAATTATCATGATGAGTGGCCACCGGCATGATGAAACGAGCACCATTTTCTTTAAAGAATTTAACCAGACCATCAGGGGCCCAATTTTCCGCTTTAAAAGACGGTATTAATTTTTCATAACCGAACTCAGATGGGTGTCCATAACGTTCGGTATGCCATTGAGTTAACTTAGCTGTGGTTTGCTTATCTCGTTCGGGGTTTTTAGAGGGAGTAATAAACCCCTCAGTACCGTACATTCTTCTACCATAATGAGAACCATCATGGGGCCTATTTTCATCTATTGAAGAAGGGATACCCCAATGTGTCCAGATACCGATTTTGCCATCCACAAACCATTCTGGTACTTGATAGTTCTCAGCCATCGACTGCCAATTAGGTGCAATTGTCTTATTCTCTTTGGGAGAAATAGTTGGTTTTTCGTTTAGCTGTTGAGTGCAACCACTTAAGGCACTAAAACAGCAGAACACAGTGATGCCCAAGTACGCTACTTTGCGTACAACTTTACAATACGTCATTTGAACTCCATTAAGGTATTCGATTTTCATAAGGAACTTGCTGTATCCAATGGTCAAGGGCATATCCCTTGTTATACATGGGTAAGACCCACTTAAACGCCATTAAGAGGCACAAAGCCTTTTGCGCAACCATCCACATTAAGTTTATTCTGGCGATATGAAATAAAAAACGAACCTGAAAGGTTCGTTTTTATCACTTCGATGAATCTGTACAACATACCTTTCATGCCAGATTCATCCCATCAAAACTATTCTCTAGTTCAATTCAACCACCTGCACTTATGTAACAAGTCGAGATTACTTAACTGCAATAGCTTTTGGCGAAAATATTTTTGTTTCTTTTAAGTAACCTAACTCTGGGTAACTTATTAAAAAATTATTTTCATCCATCAAATTAAACACATAATGGGTTGTTCCTTTAGGCAAGTTTACAGACACTTTATCACCGTCAACCTGCATAGTTAGGGGTACCCAAACTTCGCCTCGAGTACCGCCATTTTTTGTGTACAGTAATTCCGCATTTACAATATTTGCGCCATTGTTCTTGTATGTTAACCAGACAGTATTGTTATCAAACCCATGCTTTTTAACACTAGCTACTTTATTTTGGTTCGGTGAAGGGAACTTAGCTTTAGGGTTTGAGAAAGGAAAACGGCCGTTTAGTTTTTGTAAACGCTGTTCTAATATCCGATTCATTTCCTGTGCTTTCTCAGGCATTTTTTTGACTAGGTTCTGCGACTCTTCTATATCCACACGTTCCGAACCATTTTCGTACAGTTGATAAAGCTCTAATGATGCTTTTTCCTCGGTTGGAGTGTATTGTCGGACTAGTTTGTAATCTCCAATACGAATCGTAGATTGCATAGAACTGTTGGGAAAATGCCAAAACATAGTATCACGTGTCTTACCTGTCCACGGGTCGGTAACCAATGTAGGATCGTTTGGCGCTTTTTCTAACAGAATTGATAAATCAGCACCGTCGAGTATTTGGCCTTCAGGTAATTTTGTATCAGTCCAACTAAGAATGGTAGGGTAAAAATCTACACCGTTAACCATAACGTCAGACTCTTTGTTAGCAGCAACTTTTGGTCCCTTGATAATAAAGGGTACTCGAACCCCGCCTTCTTTCGCATTTATTTTACCCTTATCTAAAGGGTAGTTGTCGGTAATAACTTCCCCTCTAAGGCTCTCCATACCACCGTTGTCTGAAGTAAAAATGATATAAGTATTTTCAATCAATTTGTGACCAGGCCATCTTGGATCATCAGTTTGTTCAAGATAGGTGATAAGTAAACCAGTATAATAATCGAACATTTCGACCATCGCCGCATAATAGGCATTTCTTTGACCTCCTTCGCTCCATTCATCTCCTTCCTTAGGATAAGCCACGCCTAGCTTTTTATAATATTTACGCAGTAACTCTTCACTTCTTGTGTGTATAGGCGTGTGTACTAATCGAGTCGAGTAAAAAAGAAAAAATGGGTCTTGTTTGTATTGCTCCATAAAATCAAGACCATCCTGAGTGATATCATCAAAAGGAAAGCCATTTGCATCTAATCGATAAGGGTCGTCAGCAGACGTTGTTGCAAACCCTTTTGTACGGTTCTTCATTTTTTGGTGTGCACCAAAGCCATGCTTAGAAAATTCAAATCCTTGCGAAGTAGGCAAAGGAATATCTGTGCCAGGAACGCCCACATGCCACTTACCTGAGTGACCTGTTCTATATCCGTTGGATTGTAACAATTCAGCTATCGTGACTTCTGAAGTCGGTAAATGACCCGCTTGCCATGGACTGATTAAAGCCGATGAGTTGTTATACGGCATAGGAGGATGCCCACCTCTAACCGCCGTTCTTTTGATTCGAACTGGGTGTTTGCCCGATAGTATCGAACCTCTTGAAGGCGCACATGTCGTTGCTGCCGAGTAACCTTGCCAGAAAAGTACCCCCTCTTTTGCAAGTTTATCTATATTGGGAGTTTCAAATGGAGAAGGCTCGTCAATATCGTAACTTTTTACGTCTTGCCAGCCTAGATCATCCGCTAATATTAACAGTACATTGGGTTTATGTGGCCTTTCAGTTGCCAACGCATATGATACGTTTAGGCAACAAAGAACAGAGAACCAAATTATTTTAGACATAGTATTTTCCTGATATACCCTAGAATGATATTTAATTAACTAACCCAAGACTTTTTGAAACACCTTGAGCATTTTAATAACAGTGATTTACAACGACTTGTATTTATCGCTGGTGACTAAATAGTTATTTTCATCAATTAATACAAATACATAAGCTTTGTATTCTGCAGGTACATAAGCCGTTATCGTGTTTTTTTCTGGCTCAATTGTTACCGGTAATTTCTTGTGAGTGATGAATAATTTCCCACGCTTTTTCCCATCCTTCGGTTTTGCAATTTCGGCCAGTAAATATGCCTCTTTAACTGCGCTTTTACCGGCAACTAAACTAATTTGAGCTTGACGTTTTGCCTTATCAAACCTATTTGAAGAGACTTTAGGAACCAAAACTCTAGCTGCCGAATTGTTCTTATTACCCGGATTCAAATGGGGATAAATGGCATTATTTTCGTTGAGAAGTTGTTCCAAATTTGTCGACAAGGTTTTAACGACTTCAGCGTATTGAGGATCAGCAGCTAAATCATTGGCTTCTTCAAGGTCAAATCGTTCGCCATCCTTATACAGTCGATATAACGAGTAGCGATTTTCTGTATAATACTTATACAGTTTAAAGTCACCTTCTCGAATAGCGCCGCGCATTGAATCATCACCATAATGGGGGAAATGCCAGAACAAGTTTTTTCTAGGCTCGCCATTTTCATCAACTACTATGTCGCTATTACCTTGCAGTACAGGGGACAAATCCAAGCCACTGAGTTTACTTTTATGCTGCTTATCAATGGTAGAGCCGGTTAACTCAAGAATGGTTGGAAAGTAATCTAACTGATTCACCATCCCATCATATAGAACATTGCTTTTCACCGTTGGGCCAGCAACTACCATAGGCACCCTAACGCCGCCTTCCTCTGTATGCTTTTTACCTTTATCCAGAGGGTAATTGTCAGTAATGATTTCCGTGGTTTTTGTTTCTGCGCCACCATTGTCCGAGGAAAAGAAAATATAGGTGGTGTCGATCAATTTTTTACCTGGATTACGAGGATCATCGGTTGCCTCCAGTAATGAGATTAAGCGTCCTAAACTCCAATCAACAGTGGTGACCATGGCACCATAGTATGGATTTGTTTGACCAGTAGTGGTGATTGGATCAGGTGTCTGAGGAAAAGGTATACCTAATTTATCGGTATAATGCTCTAGTAGCGCTCGGTTTTTAGTAATAATAGGTACATGCACCATCCAGTGCGCAAGATAGAGAAAAAAGGGCTCGTCTTTGTTGTCTTTAACAAAACCCAGCGCATTTTCTGTCACTAGGTCCAGTGGATAAGGGATTCCTTGTGGATTCTTGTCACTAAAAGGCGGATATTTTTCTTTACTCAACGGGTAGGTTTCATCGTCAAATATTTTTGCACGGTTTTTAGAATTCCGGTGTGCTCCCCTGCCCCCAAAAGTAAAATCAAAGCCATAGGTTGAGGGTGAATTACTAGCATAGTGGCCTAAATGCCACTTTCCAACATGTCCGGTTTTATATCCATTGGCTTTAAGTGCTTTTGCCAACGTTAAGGTATCAGTTGATAAATGATCATTATAATAAGGTGGAATTCCCCGAGCGTCTTTATTCATCGGCGAAGGGATCCCCGCCCCGCTCACATGGGTAAAGTTAGTTTTTGCCGGATGCTGTCCCGATAATAAACCACCTCTGGAGGGCGCACATGTAGGTGCAGGTGAATAAGCTTGGCTAAAATTCATTCCTCGATTTGCCAAGGCTAACATATTTGGCGTTTCCCAAGGCGTAGGTTCGTCGATATCATTCAATTGGGTGTCTTGCCAACCTAAATCGTCAACGTAAAAAATAATGATATTGGGCTTTTCGAGGGTCCCAATCGCCTCATTCGCTTGTACACTTTGGCCCAAAATAGCGATAGCAATAAGCCCTAACAATTTGTACATAACACACCCTACATAAAATAATGACTGATAAAATTATTCTGAACGAGTTAATAGCTCTGACTCGAATAACTAAGCTTTATCAGCCTAGAGGTTTAACTGAACAACTATCTATTCAATCGACCTTAAATAAAAAGAATCATCCGTTACGACCCGTCAAACACCTACTATTGATGAAAGCTCAATCTTACAGCCCTTGTTTGCCATAGACTTTTTAATAATCGACTGTCTTCAATGTTAAGTGTTTCCGCATATCCGGCTTCTAAAAAGTGAACATAGTTCGCGGTTGTGAATCAACAAACTAAACCATATACGACACATCGTTTTATATTCGAAATGTTATTCTATATTAAAAATATTGTAAATTACAGGTAAAAATACCTTTTATATTAAAAATTTGATTGGGTATGGTTGGAGTTTTCTCGAGCCGTTGAGTTGCAATGACAGTGATTCTAAAACACTGCTATTTGAGACCCACACAATCACAATAGCCTAACCATAATAGTTTGACAGTCATGGTTATTAACCTTTGTTTACGCCCCTTTCTGATAACCACTGCGGTTAATTAAAAACACCACTGAAAAGTAACAGAAAAAACCAATGACAAGAGTTATATAAAGGTCAACAATCTATAAGATGTGTTTATTTTAAGACTCGCGCTGCTTTTAATAGTTGAGCGTAGCGCCTTTTCTAGGAGGATTGCTTTCATTTTCCCACCATTGATTTGGTCCGTCTGTTTTTATGTCTTCCCAAGTCTCTAGTAATCTAGCTTTCATTGCCGTTAGTTTTTCTGGCATTTTAGACGCGAGATTATTTTTTTCCTGCCAATCTGTTTGCACGTTAAACAGCATAAATTCAGTTAGTGTATCGTTACCCACTATCTTCCAATCGCCAATGCGCATGGCCACACGATCCTCCGCCGGTGAAACATGTGTTCGCCAAAATAATGGAGTGCTGCGCTGAAGCTCTTTGCCAGCTAAGGCTGGTAGAAAGTTAACCCCATCAATTTTGCGATCACTTGGTGCTGGAATATCTGCAATAGCTAAAACGGTACTAAAAATATCGGATCCTATAATAGGTGTATCATTCACCGTGCCTGGTTGAATATGTCCTGGCCAGCGCACAACAAAAGGAACCCGAATACCGCCTTCAAAATCATTTCGTTTCAAGCCTCTTAAACCGCCACTATTGCCGCCCACTCCCACCACTGGGCCATTATCAGACAAAAAGATAACAAAGGTATTGTCACTAAGCCCTTGCTCATCAAGTACCTCCATTATTTTACCCAAGGCATAATCCATTTGCGTTATGTTCCCGAAGTACTTCTTATTCACAGGGTTTTCATTAGGGTAAAGTGCAGAAAACTTAATATCAGTTGCTATTGGCTTATGGGGTTCATGAAACCAAACGGACATCATAAACGGCTTGCTTTCGTCTCGTCCTGTTTCAATCCATCGAATGGCTTCGTCTGCCACTAAAGGCGCGGAATAGCCTTTCAGTTCCCCCACGGCTTTATGGTTACGTATAAAGTTATTTGGATTTTTATGGCTTGGTTCTGCATTATTTTGAGTGGCAAACCAATAGTCGAAACCATGATCATTGGGATGAGGATAACCCTCATTATTGAATTGATGCTTGGACAGTAGATGCCATTTCCCAAAGTGGCCGGTGGTATATCCGGCTTGTTGAAATAAACTAGGATAGGTAATTTCACTAGCCCGTAAATGCGCTTCATGTCTTCCGGAAAGATGCCGCCAAACACCATTACGATAGGGAGTTCTGCCGGTTAAAATTGATGAACGTGCAGGTGAACAAACCCCTGCTGATGAATAACCCTGGGTAAATTTTACCCCTTGGGCAGCTAATTTATCCAAGCTAGGGGTTTTTATGGTTTCATGACCATAAGTAGCTGAATCGCCCCACCCCATATCATCGGCCATTACGACAATAATATTCGGTTTTGATGTAGCAGAAACATGAGTACTTATCAGAGCTAGAAACAGGCAACCCCACAAAACCACTCCCAAAAAATGTACGTTTTTCATTCTTGTTCCTCACCTTGCTAGCTGCCTAAAACCATTAAATGATTAGACAAACCCAAATCGCTGTTTTATATTTGAAACAATATTCTATATTAAAAATAAGCAGTGGGACAACAAAAAAGCAGCATTTGATTAACAATTATCAAAGTGTTTGGTTGTAAAAAACATTGCCAGAACAGACGAAAACTGACCGACCAAAATTGCCAATGAGTTTAAGACTTGCCTGGTTAATAATGAATCCATAGACAGGTTTTGCGGTTTGCGACTCACAAACAGACTTACTGAACAAAGGTAGAATTGTTCGGTGATTTAAGCAGCATTTTTATTTGTAAATATGAAAAAGTGACACCAACTAAAACACGGTGTAGAGACTAAATTATTTTCAATGACAAATGCGCCATTTAGGAAATAATATTACAATGAAATTAGGTAAACACACAATGAATCCAATACTCTGTGCTCGAGCGGGTTTGTTCGCAAACAATACTTTGGCCACTAAAAAATATCATTTAGGTTTAAACAAATTGACCAACTCCCTAACAACCAAGTTTACAAAAGTCCTTTGTATATTCATTTTTTCTGCCAGCGCAGTAATAACCCCAACTTTTTCCTATGCTGATGAAAACAAGCCAAACATTATATTTATAATGAGTGACGATCAGGGTTACGGTGATGTATCTGCGTTTAACCCCAACAGCAAAATCGATACACCTGCGATTGATCGCTTGGCTCAAGAAGGCATGATGTTTACCGATGCTCACAGTGCCTCTGCAGTTTGTACACCCACACGATATGGCGTTTTAACAGGTCGATATCCTTGGCGAACTCGTTTACAAAAAGGCGTATTAAGTGCCAAAACCAGCGTACTTGCAGATGGCAGCATTAGTGTGGGTGATGAGCCGCTAATAGATGAAAAAACCCTAACAGTGGCGCAATTTTTAAAAAGCCAAGGCTACGATACAGCCATGACTGGAAAATGGCACCTTGGTTTTAAGTATATCCTACCTAAAGGTTCTGAAATTGATAAGAGTCGCGGTAAATTTTACGATGCCGTTCCTGTTGGAACTAAAATAATTGATGGCCCGATTGAACGAGGGTTTGACAAATATTGGGGCTTTCATCATGCCCGCCAAATGGGCACTTGGATCGAACAAGATGAGGTTACCTATAATTTAGAAAATACCGATGAAATGTTAAATCGCATCACCGAAAAAGCAGTGAACTACGTATCTGATCCAGCAAGAAAAAAGGCTCCTTTCTTCTTATATGTACCCTTTAGTGCTCCCCATAGTCCTGTTGTACCCAGTAAGAACTGGGTTGGCAAAAGCGGAATTAATAAATACGCTGACTTTGTGATGGAAACCAACAACTCCGTTGAACGTATATTACAGGCCTTAGACAAAGCGGAACTTACAGATAACACCATTGTTATTTTTACAACAGACAATGGCACATCTCCCAGTGCAAGAATCGAGGAGCTACTAGCTGCGGGTCATCAGCCAACCGCGGACTTGCGCGGCGTGAAAGCGGACTTGTGGGAAGGTGGACACAGAGTACCTTATATTGTGCGCTGGCCGGGTCACGTCAAACCCGGAACGACATACGATAAAACGGTGGTTCATAACAGTTTATTTGCAACAAGCGCGGAGATATTAAAGGTAGATCTACCAAATGATGTTGCGGTGGATAGTTTCTCAATATTACCCGCCTTAAAAGGTTCACAAGTGGAAACCCACCCCGTCGCGATTCATGCATCAGTTTCAGGACACTTTGCTGTGCGCGTTGGTGATTGGAAACTCGCAGCATGTAAAGGTTCTTGTGGCTGGAGTGAAGGTGGCGAAAACGACATCCCCATGCAGTTGTACAACATGAAAACAGATCGCGCAGAAACTACCAATTTATACAAACAAAAGCCTGAAATTGTAGCGCAATTAAAGCAGCAGTTAGAACAAGTGGTTAATAATGGTTACAGCGTAGACGGAAAGACTGGCAGTAACGACGTCCCTGTTACCATATACAAAAAAAGCAAAGTTAAAAGTAAGAAGAAAAAGAAGTAATAAGAAAATGGCATGGATATTTGTACTTTTGATGTCAAAAAGAAGCTCAGAGTAACTCTGTGCCTTCCGATAAGGCAAATATCCAGCCTATTTTTAACCATCTCAAACGGCAAGAAATTGTGCTAATTAGCACAAATCCTTAGTCTAATGTGAACGTATTTATGCAACTCTTTATGCTGTTTGCTAAATAGAGATAGTGTATTTTCGTATCTTCTGTTGCTAGCACTTTGCTAGTATTTTCTCTAGCTATTATCAATAGCGCACTCTATTTACTCCCTCCATGGTAAACCCTTTTATTTAAAGAGGCTCCATAAAACCGAAAGCTAATCAACAGAGCTTCCACCAGCAACTCAGAATATAAAAATTAACTTCATATACAAAAAATAGATCTCGTAGTTCTAAGGATTTTTATTTTGTTTGATTATCGAATCAAGCATATTTTCGTGGGGAACTGTAGTCATAGATGCAAATGAAATTGCTTCACGATGCTAGCAAATCGACTCAAATAAGAGATTTTAAAAGCAATTTAAGGCTTTTAAATAGCGCATCTTCTTTCAAGTTGTCCCTTCCTTTCATATCAACACCAACACTTTTAATTAATAAATTTTTAACAATTAATAGACAATTTAAAAACACTAACATACTATATATGAAATATTGTTTTGTATTTGAATTAATATTCAAGTTAATTACTGAGTCGCTAGACCCCTAGCGAGAGGATCTGATATGAAATTTAGAACGACTTGTTACGCCGCATTAACATTGGGACTATTGTCTTGTAATAGTCACGCAGAACCCAAAGCTGATTGGATGCAAGGAAATTGGGGGATTAGTTTTAGAATATCGGGTGGCGATGTTAGTCAGCAAGAAAGTCATGTAAATGAATATCAAGTTAGGCCTGCTGTTGAACAAATAGCTTCAATTCCAGGTTTAACTTGGCTACAAGTCAATCTAACCAATGGTGCTTTTGGTGACCGCTTTATTGTTCCGGTACCAGAAGTTGAAGCAATTAACCCGAATGCTGCGCCGAATAGCATTAATGATTTATATGATCCTACCCTACCAGGAAGAGATCTTTTTGAACAAATCGCACTCGGATTACAAGCGAAAGGCATCAAAGTGGTTGTTTATATTGCCACACAGGGGCCAGGTATGCTGAAACATGGTGCTGAAAAATCGATGGATTACGATCCCTCAATTATCGATGAAACAGACGGTAGTGCCTGTAAATCAACTAAACCCAACAAAAAAGATGCTGATACGCAAGTATATTGCTCGGCGAGTATGAATCGATGGAGAGATTATGTCTTAGTTAATTACCCATCAACTAGCCTCCATCACAGCTTTCAATTAGCCTTAGTTAATATAGTCGAAACATTGTCACTGCGCTATGGCACTCTTATTGATGGCTGGTGGTTTGATCACGCCACCTATGGCGACTACGCGTTATTGCCCGATGCAGCAAGAGCCGGTAATAGTGATGCCGTTGTTGCATTAGGCTTAGCTGAAGACGTCCATCTGGGAAATAATCCTGAAGTCCAAGAGGACTACACGGGTGGACATCCTACTCCCTTAACCCGAACAATTTCGTCTTCTGATACGAATTTACCGATGTTGACAGCGATTGAAGCCACTGAAAATGGCTATTTTCCTGCGGTCGGTGATGATGTTGATGCGGTAGGTCACATGTTTATGCCACTTCAGCAATCATGGAATGGCGGTACAGTAGTGTTCTCTGAAGCGAAAGGTTCAGATTGGTTAAACAGAGCTTTAAACGCTAAGGGCGCGTATAGCTGGGCCTTAAGCCATGAAGGGTCAATCTCAGGTGGAGAACCTCTATTAATTTCGCAGCCTCAAGTAAAACTAATGACACGCATTCAAATCAACAGAGGGAAGCAGTTACACCTGAACTTAAAAGGTGCTGATGGTTCAACTGCCTATGATGATTCAGTGAACCAATACTCGGCGACAGTGAATGGAGCAACATTTGTTGATGATACTTCAAGAGGCACAGTTGCGAGTTTTACTGAAGGGAGCAACCTAACGATAGATAGCTACACCGGTGTTTTAGGTGATAGCGCTCGTACAACAACGGCGTGGATAAAAACAACAGACAATAAAGGCGATATTATCCAATGGGGTAACGCTGCCCCAGGTGAGCAATGGAGATTACGCTTAGTTAGTGGAAAACTTAGATTAATTTTGGGTGATGCGACTGTTATTGGCACTACATCCCTGAATAACGATCAATGGCACCATATTGCAGTTGTCGCACCCGATAATGCGGTTGACAATATTAAAATATATGTAAACGGAATCCTAGAAAACACTTCAGTAAACGGCAATACCTCTAACGTTAATACCGTGGCAAATAGTGATGTTCAAATAGGCGGATCATATACCGGACTTATAGACAAAGTCGTTATTCATGACCGTGCTTTAGTTGAAACTGAAGTAGATTACCTTGCAAACTCAGTAGATGCAGATATCGATTTAGAAGTGGCTTACGATCTTCGTTTTAATGAACTATCGGGTAATACAGTTACCGACCATTCAATTTATGAAAGAACTTCAACTAACAATGGCGCTTTGGTTGGTGTGTATGACAACAGCCGTGACAGTGAAGTGTATTCGTTTGATGGAAACTCTACTGTTGTTGCCGACCGGTACAATGGTGTCAATGAAGCCGACCCTCGCACCGTTATGGCATGGATAAAAACAACAAATGGGAATGGAACCATTATTAAATGGGGCAATACAGACGTTGTCAAAGGCGAGCAGTATGTTATTCGTCTGAAAAATGATGCCTTGAGAGTCAGTATTACTGGCGGAAGACTAACCGGCACAACCAAGCTTAATGATAGCGAATGGCATCATATCGCAATTGTTTCGCCAGACGAGCAACTAAGCAATACAAAGCTATACATTGATGGCGTATTAGAACCCACAAGCTTTGCAGGCACTCATTCAACAATTAACACATATACGGTTAAATCAAAAAGTATGAATGTTGAAATTGGAGCAGATTTTATCGGTGAAATGGATGATGTGTTAATCCACCAACGGCCCTTAAAGTTGTTCGAAATAAAAGCCATGGCCGGTCTTCAATAAATCACATATTCAGTGCTTAGCTTCTCTTTAAACACTTGTTTAGACGAGAAGCTAACCACCAAAATTTCACATTAAACTTTATTAGGAAAATACTCATGAAATGCAAATTATTTAAAACCTTAGTTTTTGGTCTACTACTTAATGCTGGTACGGCGTCTGCAGCAATTATTAACTTCAACGGTGGAGCAGAAAGTGACTTTACTATTGATGAATTAGTAACGAAAAATTTTATCGTTACAGGGATCTCAGATGGTTTAGGATATTTAGCGCCTGACAGAATTGGAACTGATGTATCGAATCCAATATTTAGAGGGAAAAACTATAGTTTATTGACTTGGACAAATTCAGGTTTTGAGTCTGGCTTTACATTAGCAACAGACAACGGTGACTTGTTTTCCCTAGAATCATTTCAATCTGGAAATGGTTACTTAGATGATTCCTTCGCAGTATCATCTTTAACACTAAACGGACTATTATCAGATGGTTCAAGCATCTCGGAAAGCTTCTCGTCGTTAGGAAAGATTAATCTATCCACCATGTGGGATAACTTGGTTTCCGTTGAATTTATTGCATATGGTGAAAACAATAGAGCCTATTGGGATAGTATTCGATACGAACGATTTGCCGCTCCAGTAGTTTCAGTGCCTGAACCTTCAACACTTCTTATATTTACCCTAAGTTTACTTGCTATAACAAGCCGCAAATTTGCTGCTAAACGCTAATCATCTCTTCACATTGAGGTTGAGCAAATCAACCTCAATGCAAAAAGCTGTTAAAAATTGCTTTGATACCAGACCATTACTTGTAAGAAATAGATGTATTTCTCCCTCTAAGACCATCAATCAATTAGATAGCATATCTTATTAATTGACATGTTAAAGATAGTAAATAAGTGTCAATACACCATATATAACAAAAATAATTTGTCTGAAGACAGCACTGTAGGTGGTAAAACCTTAGTTTAAGGAACTGATATGAAATTACGAATAATTTGCTGCACAGCGCTAACCCTTGGATTAATGGCTTGCGGTAGCTCATCGGAAACCAATACTGACAACGATTCAACTCTTGGAGGTGATAATGGTTCATCTGTTGGAGAAGATAGTGGCTCAGGACCTAAAGCTAGCTGGATGCAAGGAAATTGGGGAATTAGTTTTAGAATATCTGGCGGTGATATCAGTCAACCTGAAAGTCACGTAAATGAATATCAAGTAAGGCCTGCTGTCGAGCAAATAGCCGCGATTCCAGGGTTAACATGGTTACAGGTAAATTTGACGAATGGTGCGTTCGGTGATCGCTTTATTGTGCCAGTACCGGAAGTTGAAGCGATTAATCCTAATGCCGCGCCAAATAGTGTTGATAATTTACATGATTCAAGCTTACCTGGAGATGACCTTTTTGAACAACTGGCACTCGGACTAAAAGCCAAAGGCATTAAAGTGATTGCGTACATTGCCACGCAGGGGCCGGGTATGCTGAAACACGGTGCTGAAAAATCAATGGATTATGACGATTCTATTGTTGATAAAACAGACGGCAGTGCATGTAAATCGACACGGCCTGTCGCAGCCGATCCTGATACTCAAGTATATTGCTCGGCAAGCATGAATCGATGGAGAGATTACGTATTAGTAAATTATCCGTCCACCAGTCTTCATCACAGCTTTCAATTGGCCTTGGTCAATATAGTAGAAACATTATCGTTACGTTATGGCGATCTTATTGATGGATGGTGGTTTGATCACGCCACATACGGTGACTACAGATTATTGCCCGATGCAGCAAGAGCCGGCAATAGTGATGCTGTGGTCGCACTAGGTTTAGCTGAAGACGTCTACTTGGGAAATAACCCCGAGGTGCCAGAAGACTTTACGGGTGGACATCCTACCCCGCTAACCCGAACCGTTTCTTCTTCTGATATCAATTTACCGATGTTGACCGCGATTGAAGCGACTGCAAATGGTGTTTTTCCAGCCATTGAAGAAGATGATGTCGATGCCGTAGGGCAGATGTTTATGCCCCTTCAACAAAGTTGGAACGGTGGCACGGTTGTATTTTCTGAAGCAAAAGGTAGTGATTGGCTAAATAGAGCTTTAAACGCTAACGGAGCGTATACCTGGGCGTTAAGCCATGAAGGTTCAATTTCAGGTGGCGAGCCTTTGTTAATTTCGCAACCTCAAGCAAAACTTATGGCGCGTATGCAAGTTAATCGAGGCAAACAGCTACATTTGAATTTAGATGGTGCAGATGATACGACGACTTATGATGATTCTGTAAACCAATATTTGGTAACCGTTAATGGTGCTGTATTTGTGCAAGACATGACTAGAGGGAACGTCGCAAGCTTAAGTGAAGACGATAACCTGACGCTAGATAGCTACGTGGGCGTTTTAGGTAATAAAGCGCGCACAATAACGGCTTGGATAAAAACAACAGGCACTATAGGTGATATTATCCAATGGGGTAATACTGGCTCTGGTGAGCAATGGAGATTAAGCCTAGTTGATAGGAAACTTAGATTAATTTTAAATGACGCATCCGTCGTTGGCACAACTTCTGTTAACGATGATCAATGGCATCACATTGCGGTTGTTGCTCCCGATAATGCCGTTGGCAATATTAAAATATATATAAATGGCATCTTAGAAAATGTCTCTTTAAGCGGGAATACTTCTACATTTAATACCGTAGCAAATAGCAATGTGCAAATAGGTGGTGCATTTACCGGACTAATAGACAAAATCACTATTCATGATCGTGCTTTAGCCGAAACTGAAATAGATTACCTTGCAAACTCGGTTGATGCTGATATCGATTTAGAAGTGGCTTACGATCTTCGTTTTAATGAGTTATCGGGTAACACCGTTACTGACAACTCAATTTATGCAAGAAAATCATCTAACAATGGCGCTATTGTTGGCGTGTATGACAGCAGCCGTAACAGCGAAGTTTATTCGTTTGATGGAAACGCTTCTGTTGTTGCCGACCGTTACAACGGTGTAAACGAAGCCGATCCTCGCACCGTTATGGCGTGGATAAGAGCAACAAACGGCAAAGGAACCATCATTAAATGGGGAAATACAGACCTTGTCGATGGTGAACAGTATGTTGTTCGTTTAAAAAATGATGCATTGAGGGTAAGCATTACAAACGGGACATTAAGCGGCACAACCAAACTTAATGATGGTGAATGGCATCACATAGCTGTTGTCTCACCAGACAAGCAACTGAGCAATACAAAGCTATACGTTGACGGCGTATTAGAGTCAACAACCCTCGCAGGCGAGCAAACAACCATTAACACTTTTACCGTTAAATCAAAAAGTATGGATGTTGAAATTGGCGCAGATTTTATCGGCGAAATGGATGATGTTTTAATTCACCAACGTCCTTTAAAATTATTTGAAATAAAAGCTAAAGCAGGTCTTTAATGAGCCAAAAACCAACTATTTTTTATCCTTATTCAATTTCTTGCTTTATATGACTTGTTTAGGCTTTTTACTTACTGGTTTATTCTTCTTACCTACTTGCTTTAGGTTTTTATTAAGTAGTACCAATTTACTTTTTGATCGATAAGAGTATTCAGATTCTGGATAGGTTTTTATCAGATATAAGTGTTGACCAATAGCTTCTCTGTACCTGTTTTCTTTTTCTAAACAAATTGCTCTCAAGTAGGTTATTTCAGCTCTGAGTGCAGGTGTAGTTTCTGAATAACTCCCTGCTCTGCTGAGTTTTTTATATGCCAACATGCAATTGTTTTCTTCAATTGCGTTGTAAGCTCCGATCATGGCGCCGCTTTGAAGTATAGAGCACCCGCTAAGGTAAGGTAATATTCCAAAAGCCAAAATAAATTTATTCATACTAAATATTCCATAATGCTCACGCCACAAGCAATTGCGGGTAAGTTAGCCTTGTTTTAGCACAAACGATAAAAACCGTTTATGGGTTTGATTGATGTGTGTTGTCAGCTGTTTCGAATTCAGTATCAGAATCTAAGGATTTGAATTTATCTTCTCGCCAAAAAAACAAGCCTAAGCTAACAAGCCACCCTGAAAATAGGGTAACTGTCAGATCAGGCCTGAGCTTCTACTTATTAAAAATGTACTTATTTCAACTACCGCGCATCAAATTACTTTAATGCTTGTTCCTTTTTCTACTAAGGTGGGTTTCTAATGGTTTATCACCGCGAAACTCTTTGACTAATGTTGCATTTTTGTTCCGTAAAAATGTAACAATCTCAGAGTTCTTAGGATCAGCAATGACATTCTCAATCTCATTCGGGTCATTTTCTAAATCAAATAACTCTTCATAAATAGGCTTTTCGCCATTTATGGAAGCAACGCTCATGTTGGCATACGACTGATCTTTTTTCTTGTCAAAATAGCGAATGTATTTCCACTTCTGAGTGCGAACCCCTTCCATGCGCGGGTAATTTTGAATTGTCATCATATTTTCAAGGAACAGTTCTTGACGCCAATCTTTATGGGCTTTTATAGCGCTATTTTCCAGCATAAGGGGCTTTAGACTCTGTCCTTGCATTCCGCTTGGGATCTCATTATTGGTTAAATCCAGCAATGTAGGAGCGATATCTACAAGTGCTACCAACTCATTGCTTTCATTTGCTTTTTTATGCTTAATTCTTGGGTCATAAACCACTAACGGCACTCTTACAGACGGTTCGTATAAATGCACTTTTCCGCCTAAACCAAATTGGCCGTGCATAAGACCGTGATCAGAGGTAAAGACAATAATAGTGTTATCCGCTATTCCTTGTTCATCAAGATGGATCAACAACTTGCCAATTAACTTATCAATACCAGAAATAGCCTGCATTTCTCTTATTTTCCGCTCTTTTAATGCTTTTGGCGTTTTAACGTAGTCATAACCTCGATTAAATTTGCCGTTGTATACGTTTTTAGGGATTTTAGGGGATCTTATGTCTTTTTGTGCAACATAGGTTTCTGGCAGCTTTATTTCATCTATTTGATCTCTGTAAGCGGTTTTATAAAGATCTAAATCAGTCTCACGCAACTCCATTCTAGATGTACTGTTACCATGGGGAACATTAAAATTAATCATCAACGCAAATGGTTTATCCGTTGGTCTACTATCAAGGAAATTGTAGCCTGCCTTGAATGCTTCGTTGGGCTCCATGAAGTTATCTAAACCTTCTTCCAAAATCTCAACTTGTGTGTCCGCTTGGGCATTTTTAAAAATAGCGTGTTTTTTTCGCTCTTTTGGATAAAAACCTAAGTGCCCATGACTGGCATACCAATAATCAAAGCTTTTATCCATTACACCGCTATCATAGCCAATTTTACCAGCCTCGTTTTTGCCTACTGGTGTATGGTTTTTGCCAATCCAACCAACAAAGTAACCCGCTTCTTTCAAAAGCATTGGATAAGTTTGCGACCACGCTTCTTCCGTCATACTGCTTTTAGAATTGAAGTTAATACCATGACGTCGTTCGTATAATCCAGTTAATAAACTCGTGCGGCTTGGGGTGCAAACTGCGCTGGTCGCAAAACTCTTGGAAAACACAGTGCCATTTTCAGCTAAGTTATCAATATTAGGCGTTTGTATAACGGGATGGCCTTCATATCCAGTTACACCAGAGCGCATATCATCAGCTAAAATGACAATAACATTTGGTTTTGTTGCAGTTTGAAAATCGACATCTTTGTTTAGGGTATTTTCGCTATCGCTATTTGAGCTGCATCCTACAATCCCTAGCGCTAAGGAAATACCTAAATATATCAATGGGTTCCGATTCATTCGCTTTCCTTTATTTTTATTAGTCCTTGCTTGCTTTTTACTTGATTGCGTTAAGGAAACCTGAGGAAGTAAATAGCATGGGGATCTTAATTTAGTTTGAGAGTATGGAGCATAGGTTATTGGTCAAACCATATGCCCCATATAGAAATAACAATTACGATTTATACTTATCCGTTGTGACTAAGAAATTGTTATCGTCGATAAGCACAAATAAATAGGCATCATACTCTTCAGGAATGACTCCTGAAATCATCAATTCTTGTTGATTAATTTCTACCGGTACTTTTTTATAAGTAATAAATTTCTTACCCCCTTTTTTATTACCTTTTGTCTTAGCGATTTCTAACAGTAAATAAGCTTCTTTTAGCTTAGTTTTACCCGTCACTAATTTAACCGTAGCAACTCGACTTTTCTTATTGAAATTACTTGAAGCTACCTCAGGCACCAATAATCGAGTTGGTCCGTTGGCCTCATGAGCGGGATTTAATTTTGGAAAAATTGCATTATTTTCTGTTAATAATTGGTCCAAGTTTTGTGATAGTTCTTTCACTATATCCGCATATTCAGGAGATTGTATGAGGTTGTTCTTCTCTTCGATATCAAAACGCTTACCGTCTTTGTATAAGCGATACAACGAATATGAATTATCGAAGTGATGTAAGGTTAGCTTAAAATCACCCTCACGAATGGCACTTTGCATGGTGTCATCACTATTGTGAGGGAAATGCCAAAACAGGTTTTTGCGTACTTCACCATTATCAAAAGTTGCTTGCTTATTTTCGTCTTGAAGTACAGGCGATAAATTAAGTCCACTTAACTTTTCTTTTTCCATTTTAGGAATGGTTGAATTAGTTAAGGCTAGAATTGTTGGATAATAATCAAGCTGATTTACAATCCCATGATGATTTACATTCTTTTTAACTGTGGGTCCGGTCACGACCATAGGAACTCTTATACCGCCTTCCTCTGTATGCTTTTTACCCATATCTAACGGCAAGTTGTCGGTGATAATTTCAGGTCCAGACTTCTCTGCTCCGCCGTTATCAGAGGACAGGAAAATATAGGTTGTCTCGATTAACTTTTTACCTGGATTACGAGGGTCATCAGTTTGTTCGAGTAAGGACACTAAACGGCCTAAACTCCAATCAACGGTTGTCACCATAGCCCCATAATAGGGATTAGTTTGACCTGATGTTGTTACCGGATCAGGATTGGTTGGAAAAGGTATACCCAGCTTATCTGTGTAATGTTCTAACAAGGCTTTATTCTTGGTAACAATGGGCGTGTGCACCATCCAATGGGCTAAATACAGGAAGAACGGCTGATCTTTGTTTTCTTGTACAAAGTTCAATGCATTTTCAGTCACCAAATCAAGGGGATAAGAGATGCCGTCTGGATTTTTATCACTAAACGGTGGATACTTTTCTTCACTCAAAGGAAACTGTGCGTTATCAAAATCTTTATGGCGCTGCTTGCTGTTAGAGTGCACACCTCTTTTATCAAACGAAAAATCGAAGCCAGCAGTTTTAGGCGCATTGCTGGCGTAATGTCCTAAATGCCACTTACCCACATGACCCGTTTTATAACCGTTTGCTTTTAATGCATCAGCCAAAGTTAAAATATTCTCGGCTAGGTGATCGTTGTAGTAAGGCTCGATAAGTTGACTACGTCTATTTCGAGGCTTTGGGATCCCTGCGCCTAAAACGTGGGTAAGGTTGGTTTTGGCAGGATGCTGTCCCGATAACAATCCTCCTCTAGATGGCGCGCAGGTCGGAGCCGAAGAATATGCCTGAGTAAAATTCATTCCCTTTTCTGCAAGGGCCAAAATATTAGGCGTTTCCCACGGAGTTGGCTCATCGACATCATTAAGTTGGCTATCTTGCCAACCTAAATCATCCACGTAAAAAACAATAACATTGGGTTTTATCAGCTCAGATTTGTCTTCCACTGCAGTCTCGACCGAGGAGCACGATGACAAGCTCAGCAACATGGAAACACTCAATGATGCAAGTAATATTCGTTTCATCATAAATCCTTATTCTACAATTGGGGTTAAATGAATAGCACGAAGGTTTATACCGCCACCAACAACCTTACCTTTAGGTGTGACAGTAATAGATTGCTTGCCCTTTTTAAGGTTAACCACGCCAACTTCATCGGTACGATAGCGGTACAAGGTTTTTCCTTTTCCTTGGCGCTTAGAGTTTTTCCGCTCACCAGTATCAAGGGCTTGCATCATTAAAATTTCGCCGTTGAAGGAAAATACCCACTCGCTAAAATCAACGATATCATCAGCCGAATATTCAACTTCAATAAAGTAATCACCTGGTTCGGCTACATCAACTTTCCACTCACCTTTGCCGTTATCTTTCCAATTCAATAGGTTGTTGGCATAATTCCAATCACCGAATTTTTGCATCCAACGAATTTCTTTTTTGGTACAACCATCGCAATTCGCGAAAACCGAATTAATTGTCGTTTTAATACTTGGATCGATACCAATAGTGCTATCTACTTCAGGCTCTCCATCTAATTCAACAACAATTACTGGCACTAATGAATCTGGTTTTTCCATCGCCAAGGTAAAACTTGTCCAACCGTTATCCTGTTTAGCATAGGTAACTTCATCTTCATCTGAAGCGAATAAACTTGCCATAAAGCCAGGTTCTTCGGCATTTAATAGATGCGCCGAAGTGATCTGATTTTTTAATCCTGCCAAATGAATTTGGTCATTCTCAGGCCAGTCAAAAATATGTAAATATAGCTTGTTACCCTTAACCGTTATATCACCCCAAGATTGCGCGCGCCCCCACGGAGACCCCTTTGCGCCATAAATGGTTTCGCCACTGTGAGCCAACCATTTTCCAGCTCTACGTAATCCTTTTGCTGCCATTTCAGGCACTTCGCCATTTCCTTTAGGCCCGATATTGAGCATGTAGTTACCGCCACGTGCGACAGTTGAAATCAAGCGATGTAATATTTCAGTCCCCGATTTCCAGTTTTTGTCGTACCAAGCGTCGCCCCAACTGTTGTTTGTTGTATCTATGGTTTCCCAAAGACCTGGGTGGTTAACTTGCGATAAGCTGTGATCACCTAAGGTAGAAAAGTCGCCAACACCATTACCAATACGACTATTGATCATTGCTTCGGGTTGCAGACTGCGGGTTAAGTCAACCAACTGTTGCGATTGTTCCTTTGTCATATCGCCAGGAGTGTCGAACCAAACCGTACGAATAGGCCCATATTCAGTCAATAACTCCGTTACTTGAGGGATAACTTTACGCTCAAAGTATTCAGTAAAATCGCCTTGTTGTTTTTCAGATGACCATGGAATGCTTGCGCTACCTTGTTCATACCAATCTTGCATTTGCGAATAATAGAAACCCAGCCCAATACCTGCTTCGGCGCAAGCCTCGGCCAGCTCTTTTAAAGGATCACGTTTGTAAGGACTAGCATCTTCAATATCGTATGTACTGCTTTTTGAGTGATACATAGCAAAACCTTCATGGTGTTTTGCTGTAATCACAATATTTTTCATTCCCGCATCGACAGCCAATTGCACAATGGCATCTGCGTCAAACTCAGTAGGATTAAACTCGGCTGCAAGCTGCTTATACTCATCTTTAGGAATATCAGCCACTCGACCGGACATTAACCACTCGGAAATGCCGTAGTAAGTTTTGCCTTTCCACTCACCTGCAGGTATGGAGAACAATCCCCAATGAATAAACATAGAATATTTGTCTTGTGCAAACCATTCGCCACGCTCAGCATTGGCATGCTTAGCTTTATCGATTGCGCTATCGCCCCACAATTCATCCATAGATTGCGTTGCTTCAGCCTTGTTTTCTTGAGAATAAGCTGGAACAGTCACCATGCTAGAAAAAAGTAGTGCGCTGGCAATTGAGACCGCGATCTTTTGTTTCATTAATTTCATTGGTATTCCTATAATTTATAAATTTAGTACTTGTCGTTTCAACGATTGTTAAATTGTTTTAACCCAAAATAACGTCGCTTATTCAGTGCTAACCACTGGTTTGAAACAACCTGTTTAATTGTCAATAATTTACTGTCTTAATGCCGAGAATGTTGATGGACTGGGCGACGTTGGTAATGTTTCATTCCAAGCGATAGCTAGGCCCTTCAGCTTGTTAACGATTGCCGGGTACTGACTAGCAACATTCATGGTTTCAGCGCGGTCGCGCATGACATTGTATAATTCGACATGCTCTTGATGTTGAAAATAGAATAGTTTCCAGGGCCCTTCGCGGACTGCTAGCATTGGCTTTTTGCCGGACTTTTCACCATATTGCCATTGCCAAAACAAGGGTTTCTCACGACTTAACGTTCCGCCCTTGAGTAATGGGAGAATGCTTTGACCATCGGGTTGGTAACCTTGAGGTAATTCCGCACCTGCAACCTCGGCAAAAGTAGGCAATAAATCAACTGCGGTAACAACCGACTCAGTATCTGCTCGTCCTGCAGGTACGTTATTAGGCCAACGCACTAAAAATGGCACGCGTAGTCCACCCTCGTAAGTGTCACGCTTTTGTCCACGTAATCCTGCTGTTTTACCAACACTAAAATAGGTTCCTAATGGGTCAATACCCACGACTTTTCCGTCAGGGTCTTTATGATGAAAGTGTTTACTTTTCGATCCAGTGACTTCGGGGCCATTGTCACTGGAAAATACGATGAGTGTGTTTTCTGTTAGCGCTAATTCGTCTAACAAGTTTAATATTTTTCCAATTCGTTGGTCAGCACCATCCACAACAGCAGCATAAACTTGCTCTTGCTCGTTCAAATGCGTGTATTTTGCCATCGAATCCGCTGGTGGGTAATGAGGCGTGTGTGTTTCATGGATCCACAAATTAATAAAGAAAGGCACGTCTTTATTACGTTTTATAAAATCCGTGGCATCATCATATAATTTGAAAGTATCAGTTTGCGGCCCAGGACCATTAAATACTGCGGCCTCGTCATATCCGTATTCAGTTGGCAGTGGCGCATCTTTAATATTTCGATTAGTTAAATGCCATTTACCAAAGTGGGCGGTTTTATATCCCGCTTTCTGCAATACTCTCGGCATAGTGACAACAGTTTGATCAAGCCAATCAGGCATAGCAAAATTATCGTGGTGTTCGAAAGTAGCAAAATGACGATGAACGCTATTTCTGGCAGGATATTGCCCGGTTAAAACCGCAGCTCTGCTAGGCGAACACACTGGATTAGACACACTAAACTGATAAAACTCTGAGCCTTCATCGGCTAATCGGTCAATATTAGGCGTTTTAATATCTGGATGACCGTGTTTACTAATATCACCCCAACCTAAGTCGTCGGCAAAAATAAATATAATATTTGGCTTTTCAGGCTTTATTCTAGCGTTAACCTTCTCAGCAGCAAAAGATGCAGAAGTGAAACATATTCCTGCAAGTGCAACAAGGAGCTTCATTTTATTAATGTTCACTAAATATTCCCCTACATCTTTTCAGCTGGTTAAGTGTTAATTCAAGGTCACTATTTTAATTAATGACCTTTTCACTTAAATTCGATTATTGACTACTTGTTCTTTTTCTTGTTCTTTTTCTTAGATTTTGTCGAAAATTCCTCTGGACTAAGGAAGCCGTCTCCATCAACATCTAATGCAGCTACACGCTTAGGTGCATTGCTAGGTTTTTTAATTCTTGCGGCAATCTCATCAACTGATATTTTGCCGTCAGAGTTAGCATCAAATTTACTAAAACGACTTTCTTTAGCATGTGACTCTGAGGAGATTGCGAATAATAATGCTGTAACCATTACACTTGATAACGCTATTCTTAAAATATTTTTCATGATGGCACCCTCTATTAACTATTTATTAGTGGAACTTTTAAACAAGTGACAAATTATCTGTCACCACTTCAAGTTTTAAGTACATCTAAACGATCAAGCTTTAGTGTGATTTGAAAGCTAGCGATGTGAAAAGACAATACTTGTATTCCACTTTAGCCCACCGTCTGATACAACCTATTTCATTTAAGCTAGAAAAGTTTTGATAACATTAGATTAACACAACTAAATCTCATATGTAAAAACTTATTTTATATACAAACAAAATATACATAATTGAATTTTACCTACCCACTCCATAAACAAGCTGCAAGCACTAACAATGTTGATAATTTGGCTAAAAAAAGCCTATACATAATGAATTGCCGCAAGGGTTTAATCTTTGTTAAAAACGGTAAAACATGCTACTTTTCAATTTATCAATAAAATTTACATTTAAATATAAACAATCTAACAATTATGAATGTAAATGTAATTTTTAGGACTATCTCATTATGATGTTTAGAAATTGGAAAAATCATACACCGGTTTTACTCAAAGGATTGCTAACCCTCGCAATCACACTCACTACCGCATGTTCACAAGATAAAAACGCCACTGAAGAACAACCTATTGCGGATCCATTACCCAATATTGTGATTTTATATGCTGATGATCTGGGGGCCGGCGATCTAGGCAGCTTTAATCAACGCTCTAAAATACCCACTCCCAATTTAGATGAATTAGCCAACCAAGGCTTAAGTTTTACCGATGCTCACACTTCATCAGGAATTTGTTCACCTTCGCGATATGCTTTGTTAACAGGACAATACCATTGGCGTAAATTCCACGACATTGTAAAAGCGTTCGGCGATTCTGTTTTTGACCCTGAGCAACTTACTTTGCCAGAGATGCTTCAACAAAAAGGATATACCACCGGCGCCATCGGAAAATGGCACTTAGGTTGGGATTGGAACTCTATACGAAAAGCCGACGCCCCCTCCGATGGGGTAAAACCTGCAGACTTTGATTGGAATAAGGCAATAGAGAATGGGCCAACCGCCCACGGATTTGATTATTACTTTGGCGACAATGTTATTAATTTCCCTCCTTATGTTTGGATCGAAAATGATCGCGTAACAAAAGTACCTGACACTATGGTGGATGGCACACTTTGGAAAAACAAAGAAGGCAAAATGCGCTACCGAGAAGGGCCAATGGTAACGGGTTGGAACCCATACGATAACATTCCCACAACAACCCAGAAAGGAATCGAATTTATTACCGAAAAATCGAAGCATGATCAGCCCTTCTTTTTATACTTTGCCTATCCTTCTCCTCATGCTCCCATCATTCCTAATGACGAATTTGACAATACTTCTAGAGCAGGTCCTTACGGAGACCTAATAGTTGAAACTGATGATTCAATTGGTAAGCTTCTCGATACAATTGATAAAGCAGGCATTGCCGACAACACCCTAATTATTTTTAGCTCTGACAACGGGCCTGAAAATTACGCTTATCTTAGGGATGAAAAATTTGATCACTGGTCTTCTTACCCTTTTCGAGGCCTCAAACGAGATACTTATGAAGGTGGACACAGAGTTCCTATGATAGTGCGCTGGCCAAACCGTGTGAAAGCCAATAGCAAAACCGATGAATTAGTGTCGCAAACGGATATCATGGCAACCATTGCTGAAATTGTCGGTTTTAACTTACCAGACAACGCTGCACAAGACTCTTTTAACCTTATGAAGCTATGGACAGGACAAACATCAGTAAGTCCCCGTGGCACCATGGTGCATAATACTACGGCAGGTAAGTTCGCTATTCGTAAGGATAAATGGACTTTAATTGATGCCTCTTCCGGTAATCAAAATGGTAATTTAGCAAGATTTAATTATGCAAATTGGCAACGCAAATATGGTTATCAAACTGACGATAATAAAAAAGGCCAGTTATTCGACATGCAAAAGGATCCTGAGCAGCGTTTTAACCTAATTGATGCGCACCCAGACAAAGCTCTTCAACTACGAGAGGAGTTAGAAAAAATAAAAAACCAGGGCTGGTCTGCTCCACGCCTAAATAAATAACATCATTATCAACTACCTACTATCTCACATCGCTAATATCCAGCTCTAGGCGCTTGTGAGATAGTTTCCTTGATGTGCAGTAACCATTATTGTAACCATTCAAAAGCACAGTGACAGGCAGCTGGTCAGACGCATAACCGTATGTGCCAGCTCCAAGGTGCTCCCCTCAATCAACCAACCTCCCCCCTTAATCAATGAAAACCGATGCAATACTCATTGTGCAGGCTAAAAATGTACCAGTTATCTTCTACAAATCTTCGACTTATGATTAGCAACAATGACAGATTACGATGAAGTCAGTACTTCTGTGCACAGATTGGCATTGTCATCGGCCAGATTTAAATGTTGAAAAGGTGGCGGTGGGCACTAGATAGCTTAATTTAGCTCGCTACTTTTATTTGCCCTAAAACTTCGGGCCAAAAGTGACTATTTCAGACACCTTATGCGAATGAAGCTGGAAGATATGAAAGTATGTTTAACGTTATTATTAAAGATAAAAGAATGGAATGTGATTAGGGAAAGTAATTGAGGGTTAAATTGCTCCACTTCATCTTCGAAGTGAAGCAATTTATTCAGTTAATTATAAAATTTCCATATAAGCATAAAATGCTGGCACATGACTTTCAGCGTCATCTTTGTCATTCGCAAACCAACCTTCAACCGATAATGGTCCTTTCTGCAAGGGCAATGTGAACTGCGCACCCGCCGCACCTTTGTCTACATCAGTTTCATAAACAATATCATCAATTTTCAAAAATGCTTTTTTCCGATCAACCGGTTGTTGAGCGGGCTTATCATGAAAGTACAAGGAAATTTGATAGCTACCTGAGTTATCGACCTCAACGTGCCACGGAAGACTCTTGAATTTTTCAACTTGAGTAATCCAACCTTCTTTCTTCTCTTTCAAAAACAAGGCTTTAAATCCAGGATACCAAGCAATGACATTGGTAGATTCAGCTTCCATCCAATCATTAGCGTTCAGCCTTACCGGATTTTCGTTAGCATTACCAACAATAGGTCTGACTCTTGGTCCCACATCTTTTGAAACGTCTTGCCACCAATCACGTAAAGATTGACGCAGTTCAGCCGCTTTTTCTGGCTCATCGTTAAGCAAATTAACTTGTTGAGATGGATCAGATGCTAAGTCATATAACTCTTCTTTGTTTTTATCCAATTCAGAAACAAAACGCCAATTACCATCCATTACAACAGAAGGTCTGCCAATTCTAGGCTGATCGACCCGTTGATTTGTCACTACTATTTTACGTGGTTCAAGTGAGCCATTATCTTTAAGTACAGGGACTAAGCTAACGCCATCAATATCCGCAGCTTGAGAGGCATCGATACCGACCAATTCCATTAGTGTTGGTAATAAATCAAAATGCGCAGCCAAGGTATCTACTTTGCGACCTTGATCAATGCCGCCTTTAGGATAATGAATATAAAATGGGACTTTGTGACCGCCTTCGTAAACTTCTGATTTATAGCCTCGTAAACCGCCGTTGAATATCCATTCTTGGCCAACTTGTTGACCAATTTCAGCAGTTAAATCGTGGATAGTATTATGATTTTTGCCGATACGTGCAGGCGTGAATGAACTTCCATTATCAGTCATAAAAATAAATATTGTATTGTCAGTAATGTTCAATTCATCCAATACATTTCTAATCTTACCGACTCCAGTGTCAATCACCGATATCATTGCGTAGAAACGTGCAATTTCTTCTGGTAAGCCTAGATCACGATATACTTGAATATCTTTATCTTTAGCTCTGTATGGAGAGTGAGGAGCATTGGTCGCGATGTAAGCAAAGAAAGGCTTATCTGTTTTACTGCTTTGACGAATAAACTGTTCTGCTTCGTCAAACCAAATATCAGTGGCATAACCATCAAACTTTTCAACTTTTCCATTGCGCAAATAGAAATCATCAAATTGGGTATTTCCCCAATAATCACCCGATTGCCCAACGCCGCCTCCGCCATGGATTAGGCTTGTTTGAAAGCCTTGGTCTTGCGGTCTAAAAGGATAGCTATCGCCCAAATGCCATTTACCAAACAAGGCAGTGTCGTAACCATTATCAGAGAGTATTTCGGCTACAGTTACATGTTCTGCCGCTAAAAACGAACGTCCCATAACGGTATGCCAAACACCGGCTCGCATAGAATGTTTGCCCGTTAATAATGCTGAGCGCGTTGGTGAGCAGGTCGGATCAACGTGAAAATTTTCAAAACTTGTCGACTGATTTGCCAAAGTTTGAATATTAGGAGTGTTTATCACCGGATTGTGATTAAGACTCAAGTCACCAAACCCTTGATCATCTGTCATAATCAGCACAATGTTCGGGGCTTTTGACTGTTGCTCAGCTGCAATAGCGTCACTGTTTGCTTCTAACATAGGCTTTTTTTCGGCACCACAAGCTTGTAAGCCAACACCTATAATTAGAAAAAACACACCTTTTGCAAAATATCGAATGTTCATTAAAAAGACTCACTTTAAAAAGGGTTAAGAACACAAACTTCGTGCTCTTAACGGGATTATATTATATTTAGAATTTATAAGTAGCAGACAATGAATAAGAGCGACCTGCTGCAAAAACATCCAAGAAGGTTGTTTCAGCACCGACATAATCTCTTCTCACATCATCAGTAAGGTTCGACGCGTTAAATGCCAAAGATAAATTGGCAGTAGGACGTACATTCAAATTGAAACTTAAATCTTCAGTCGTTCCGGTAAAACGAGCTGTTGTGGTTTGCGAGCCTGCCCCTGCTAATGTTCGGAAAAATTCTGAACGAGTAACGTAAGATACACGGGCGGTAAACAAGCTTGTTTCATAAAATGCCATAAAGTTGTAGTTGTTCTTAGATGATCCAGGGAAACCAAAACCAGCATCTCCTACATCTTTATCAAAGGAACTATCAACATAAGTGTAGTTAGCCGAAACACCAAAACCCTCAAGTTCCGGCAATATTTCTTCTAAAGGCATATAAAATCCAAGCTCTAAGCCTTTCACTTCGCCATCTGAAAAATTAATCGGTAGCGTAGAATTAAATAATGTATCGCCCTGCCCTGGGATAGTTTGTCCCTGTACTAATTGGTCAATGATGAAGTTTCTAACATCTTTATAAAAAATACTGGCGATAAACGCACCTTTCTTACCTGTATATTTTTCCAAAGTAATATCATAATTCCACGCGGTCATAGGATCTAGATCTGGGTTTCCAGCTACAGCATTACCAGGACTCGTTGGATCATCCGGCACTGTAATTGCCATTATGGGCGCAATTTCTTCATAATCAGGTCTTGAAAGAGTCTTTGATACTCCAAACCGCAACGCCAAATCATTTTGTAGAGAAAAGTTTAGGTTTACGCTAGGTAATATTTCCCAATAATCACCGCCAGTGGTAATTGGCACAAGACTCACACTTCCATCAGTATCAACGACTCTTGCTTGTGCACTTGCAGTATTTTCGGTAAATACTGCACGAACACCAAAGTTCCCATTAACCGGAATATCCGCCAATTCTGAATCGAGATCGATTTGTGTATATAGAGCGGTTATAGTTTCTTCACTGTCATGTGAGGCAGCAGGATCGATGCCTAGTTCATTTACGCCTGTCGTTAATACACGACTGTCGATTGCCGCTACGGCAGAAAAATCAGATATCTGATAAATTCGCGGTGCAATCATTGCCGAAGTAAGTAATTCATCAGAAAGAACCTCTCCAGTTACGCCTGCGTCAGCAATTTGTGCCGCTGGGTTAGGCGACAAATCAGCAGGGTTATATTCCACAGCAGCTGTGCGAATAGATAGAATTGAAGTTTTGTCGTAGTTGACGCCAAATTTCACCGCTGAGAAATGTTCTGAATCAAGATCATAATTAAAATCTAAACTAACACCGTGATTATCTGCATCGAGTTCAATTTCGCGCACGATACTAAAGATATAAGTGGCTTCATCTGGCACTAACAACTCAGGACCGAAACCTATGTTAGGTAGACCGCTTGTCATATCAAATGAAACTAAAGACTCATCAGCACCGATTTGAAATATTGGAAATCTGAGGTCTTGTTTATAATCAACCGATGACATAAACACATCAAAAGAAGACGTTAACTTACCCGTCACCCACTCAACATTTAATCCAGTAATTAGATTCTCAGTGACATTGTTAAATGTCATATCTTGCATTCTATAATTAATAGCACCGGCAAGCTCTGCTTGGCTAAAATCAGCATATTGCAGCACATTATTTTCATCAACTATGACTGCTGACTCGTCAAACACAGTATTGGCCCAAATACCGCCAAATAGAAATTGACCGTTATGTCGTTGTGATTGATTGTCAAATTCCGTATAGGTTAAATCCCAAACAACTTCTACATCATCGGATGGCAACCATTGAATACCAGTAGATAGTGCCGTTCTATCTGCCGCGCTTCGGTTCGGACGGTAGGTGACAGCATTAGGAACATTGACTCCTGTTATAACGTCATCCTGTCCCGCTACATTATCGTTATTAATTCTAATATCTCTGGTAACATAATTAAGGTTAACCTGATCGCGAGAAGTATTACTTTTACCCGTAACAACGGAAAGAAATGCGCCTAAATCACTTGTCTCGTTTCTCCAAGCACCAAATAAGTTCACCTTATTACCGGTCTCTCCAGCGAGATCATTATAATCACCGGAAACAGAAACCATTCCAAAGGTTTCGTTTGCATCTAACTGCTTCATATCTAGAGGTCTTAAAGTCAACAAGTTAACCTGTCCCGCTAGACCACTTTCGGGGCGAGCTGCCGTTTGCCCTTTTGCAACCCGAACACCGCTTAATATATTGGAAGGAAATACATTGAAATTCATTTTGCGCAGACCGCGGGCTTCATTTCCTGAAGATAAGATTCTGCGTCCATTAATTGTTGAGTTAACAAATTCAGGACCTAAACCGCGAATAGAAATTCTATCGCCATCGGTTCCTGCATCATCCCGCTCTATCTGAATCCCCGGCATTCTTTGTAAAGCACCCGCAATACTGTCATCAGAAAACTGACCAATATCTTCTGCAGTAATGGCTTCAACCACAGTATTGGATGTGCGTTTTATTTGTTGTGCGGCTTCCAAACTTGAACGAACACCAACGACACTAATCACCTCGGTATCGTCGTTTTGTTTGTCTACTGAGTTGCTTTGGGCAATAGCAGCATTAGCGCAAGGTAGTAATAGTAAGGTAGCAGCAATATTGCACAAAGAACTACGGAAAACGGTAGTTATTTTGTTTGTAGCGAAGGTTTTTAAATCGTTGTGTGTTTTCATTTTCTGTGCCTGTTTTATGAAAATTTATTGTTCTTATTGGTAATCGTTTCACTTAATAAACAACCTTTCACCAACAAAACGACAAAAATAATCACACAAAATTTTAACATGTTCAAGATATTTTAAATATACAATTAGATTTCATATATAACATTAATGTATAATTAGATTAATCCTGAAAAGGCTTGAGATAACCTTAATAGGTAGAAAGCGGTTAGTGGCATAAAGGTGAAGATTGCCTAATTGACTTGGATAAAAGTCACATTGGTAAGGGTTTGTGAATTTGAACGTTATCGACAAATTGTGACAACCAATACGTTATTTCTGTAATTATTTTGTTAACAAATGATTGACAATACGAACAGTCGCCATTATATTTTACTTATAAACTAATATTTCATATTTAAAACACGAGGAAATTATGAGCGAAATCACCCCATCTGCCAATACGATAATAGCGTTGGAAACCCACGATATTCGTTTCCCAACATCTGAATCCCTAGATGGCTCTGATGCCATTAATAAAGACCCTGATTACTCTGCTGCATACTTAACTATCAGCACTGATAAAGGTAATAAAGGCCACGGCTTAATTTTTACCATTGGACGTGGTAACGACATTTGTTGTGAAGCAATAAAAGCTTTAGAGCACTTAGTTATTGGTAAAGACTTCAATAAAATTATTCAAAATATAAATGAGTTCTATGATTGTTTACGTTCTGATAGCCAGTTGCGCTGGTTAGGCCCCGAAAAAGGTGTTATTCATATGGCCATTGGTGGTGTGATGAATGCAATCTGGGATATGTGGGCAAAACACGCCAACAAACCTTTATGGCGTTTATTGGCTGACATGAGCCCTGAAGAATTCGTTAATTGTATCGATTTTAGATATCTTTCAGATGCACTTACTCGAGATGAAGCCTTAGATATAGTGCGCGCTAATGCAGACTCGAAAGCGGAACGAATTCAGTATCTAGAAGAAAATGGCTATCCTTCATATACTACTTCAGCGGGATGGTTAGGCTACAGTGATGAGAAACTCAAAAGACTTTGCCGAGAAGCGTTGGATCAGGGCTTTAAACACATAAAATTAAAAGTCGGACAAGATTTAGATAGTGATATTAGACGCTGTCAAATCGCCCGTGATGTAATAGGCGAAGACGTTAAGTTAATGATTGACGCTAACCAAATATGGGAAGTTGACCAAGCTATTGATTGGGTTAACAAATTAGCTCATGTTTCTCCTTGGTTTATTGAAGAACCAACTAGTCCAGACGATGTATTCGGCCACAAGAAAATCAAAGAAAACATCGGTGATGTTCAGGTTGCTACTGGTGAGCACTGCCACAACCGAATTATGTTCAAACAATTTATCGCCAATGACGCCATTGATATAGTGCAAATTGACTCATGTCGTTTAGCAAGTGTTAATGAAATTTTAGCCGTTTATATGCTAGCAGCTAAATATGGCAAACCAGTTTGTCCGCATGCTGGAGGCGTAGGTTTATGTGAATACGTTCAGCACTTATCAATGATTGACTATGTACATATTTCTGCTGATTTGACAGATAGAGTTGTAGAGTTCGTCGACCATTTACACGAGCACTTCATTGATCCTTGTGTGATTAAAAACGGGGCGTATGTTGCACCAACTGAACCAGGCTATAGTATCGAAATGTATCAGCAAAGCATTGATGATTACACCTACCCTACTGGCGCACAGTGGCAAAAACGTTTAAACAATAAGACTATAAAACAGGCTTCGTAATGAACGATTTTTTTGATCCCACTTTGCCTGATGTTGCAACGTTAAAAGCGCGAGCTAAGACTCGAATACCCAAATTTGCTTTTGATTACCTGGAAGGCGGTTGTCACGAAGAAATTGGCTTACAACGCAACCGTAGCGATATTCAAGCAGTACAGTTACGCAGTCGATTGTTACAACAATTTGATAAATCGGACATGTCTGTTGAACTCTTTGGCCACAAATACGATGCACCTTTTGGTATTGCGCCTATTGGTCTTCAAGGATTAATGTGGCCCAAAGCGCCTGAAATTCTGGCCAAGGCCGCTGCCGATTTGAATGTGCCTTACATATTAAGCACCGTTTCTTCAGCAAGCTTGGAGAACATTGCAGAAATATCTGAAGGCAAAGCTTGGTATCAGCTTTATAATCCAACGGATCAAAAAATTCGTGAAGATCTATTGTCTAGAATCAAGCATGCTGGTTATAAAGTGCTAGTCGTCACAGTTGATGTACCTACCTTTGGTTACCGACCACGAGACATGAAAAATGGATTGGCTATGCCACCCAAAATGACTGTCTCTAACATCGTGCAAATGTTGTCACGCCCTAACTGGTTAATGGCAACTGCATTGGCTGGCAAACCTGAGATGCAGACGCTCAAACCTTATATGCCTAAAAATATGCCGACAGATCAATTGGCGGCATTTATGAACAAAACGGTTATGGGTAGAGTCGATATCGAAGGCTTAAAACCGATTCGCGATTTTTGGAAAGGGCCTTTGGTAATAAAAGGCTTGATCAACCAAGAAGATGTTGAGGCTGCCATAACACTAGGTGCTGATGCAGTCGTTATGTCTAATCATGGTGCTCGTCAATTAGACGTTGGGGAGTCTCCTGTAGTGCCGCTACAAAAAGCGGCTGAAAAATATGCCAAGAATATCAAAATATTTATGGATAGTGGTTTACGTTCAGGTACTAACATTGCGTCGGCTTTAGCATGCGGGGCAGACTTTACCTTTTTAGGACGACCTTTTGTTTATGGTGTAGGCGCTTTAGGCAATAAAGGTGGTATACACACTATTAACTGTCTTAAAATTCAACTTGAACAAGTTATGAACCAATTGGGCTGCGCAAATGTCGCAGATCTTTCGACGTTTTTAGTGAAGGACTAAACCGATGAATACTACGCACAACTCCCCTGTTATCCCCAAAAGACGGGTTGGCAACACTGAACTTGAGGTAGATACGTTAGGTTTTGGCTGTGCGCCCATGGGTAATCTTTATCAACCCATTAGTGAAGAAGATGCTAAAGCAGTATTAAGCGCCGCATGGCAGGCAGGTTTTCGTCATTTTGATACGGCCCCTCATTATGGCCAAGGTCTGAGCGAGAGACGCACTGGCGATGCACTGCGCCCTTTACAGGGTAAAGATTACGTTTTGTCCACTAAAGTAGGACGCATACTAAAACCTGCAGGCTATGCCAAAGAGCGACATGGTTTTATGTCTCCTATGCCTTTCGACATACACTACGACTACAGTTATGACGGTATTATGCGCTCATTTGAAGATAGTTTGCAGCGTACTGGACTGGATAGAATCGATATTCTATATATGCACGATATTGGCCGAGATACCCATGGTGACGACAACGACAGACACTTTCCTATAGCAATGAAAGGTGGCTATAAAGCCATGGATCAGTTGCGTAGTGAAGGCTCTATCAAAGCAATAGGTTTAGGTGTTAACGAATATCAAGTCTGCGAACAAGCTATGGATCACGGCGACTGGGACTGCTTTTTACTTGCCGGTCGTTATAGTTTACTTGAGCAACAATCATTACAGACATTTTTACCTAAATGTCAGGAACGTAACACCTCTATTATTATTGGCGGCCCTTATAATTCAGGGATTTTAGCTACAGGTGTCAGAGGTGAAAGAACAGCATATTACAATTATGCTCCTGCCCCAGCAGAAATAATTGAGCGGGTGCGCAAAATCGAAGAGTTATGTGATCAATACCAAGTTACTCTAGCTGCAGCTGCTTTGCAGTTTCCCCTTGCTCACCCAAGTGTAGTTTCAGTGATTCCTGGATTGGGCAACATTGGCAGAATCGACAAAACCATTAGTTTGTTCAAACAAGCTATCCCCAATGAGTTTTGGCAAAGCCTTAAATCAGCTAACTTGTTAGATCAAAATGCTCCAATCCCCACAAGCCAATCAACGGAAGAGTTAGCTCATGCGTATTGATAGCCACCAACACTTCTGGAAGCGTGAACTGGGTCATTACAATTGGCTAACAGAAGATCTGGGGGCAATTTATCGGGATTTTTTACCAGAAGACTTACTTCCCGAGTTAAAAAAATCAGGCATTGATAAGACCGTACTTATTCAAGCCGCACCAGATATGGTTGAAACAAAATACATGTTGTCTTTGGCACAAAATGCCGACTTCATTGCCGGAGTGGTGGGCTGGGTGGATATGCAACACGAAGATGCCCCCTATCATATCGTCAGGTTATCAAAAAACCCTTTATTCAAAGGGATAAGACCCATGATCCAAGACATCGTGGATGATGATTGGATGTTGAAACCGGAGCTTAACCCTGCATTCGAAGCCTTAATGAAACTAAATTTAAGTTTCGATGCATTAGTTAAGCCGCGTCATTTAAAGCAATTACTCACCTTAGTTGATCGATATCCTAAGTTGAAAATAGCTATTGATCATGCCGCCAAACCGAATATCGCTGAAGCACAGTTTGCACAGTGGGCGGAAGATATTAAAGCTTTATCGAAACGACCCAACGTCTATTGCAAATTATCGGGTTTAGTGACAGAAGCTGGCAATAACCCCAATTTCGATGTGTTAGTGCCATACATGCAACATCTACTTGAATGCTTTGGTGCTTCACGGCTTATGTGGGGAAGTGATTGGCCAGTACTTAATCTAGCCACGGACTATACCCAGTGGGTAGCTTTGACCGAAGCTTTTCTAGACTCACTAACTAGTGAACAGCAAGAGCAGATTTGGTCAAAAACGGCTAGTAAATTTTATCGTTTGCAATACCTAGACTAGGTACTGTTAGCACTATTGAGATTGTAAAGGGCAAACTATGAACAAGAATTTAATCGGAAAAACAGCATTGGTAACTGGCGGCGGAAGTGGCATTGGCAGAAGCGTATGTCTACGTCTAGCTGCTGCTGGAGCCCATGTATTTGTTCTCGACTTAGATCAAAAAGCAGCGTTGGAAACCGTTAACCTGATTGAAGCAGAACAAGGTTTAGCAAGTGCACATGAATGTAACGTGGCAGACCACGCCAATGTGCAACAAGTAGCGAAATCTATCCTAGACGAGCAAGCTATCGATATCTTGATCAACAACGCGGGTATTGCCCATGTTGGAAATCTTGAAAACACCAGTGAATCAGACTTAGACAGGCTATACCAAGTCAACGTTAAAGGTGTATACAACGCAATGTCCGCTATTGTTCCTGCCATGAAAGCCAGAAAATATGGTGTGATCATTAATTTAGCATCGGTAGCATCCTCGGTTGGTATCGCAGATAGATTTGCCTACTCGATGACCAAAGGCGCGGTATTGACCATGACATATTCCGTTGCTAAGGACTACATTAACGATGGTATTCGCTGTAATTGTATCGCCCCTGGTCGAGTCCACACACCATTTGTGGATAACTTTTTAGATAAAAACTACCCCGATAATCGTGATGAAATGTTCGATAAATTATCCAAAAGCCAACCAATTGGACGCATGGGTAATGCAGAAGAAATTGCAGGTCTAATAAATTATTTATGTTCTGATGAAGCGGCCTTTATCACCGGCTCTAACTTCCCCATCGATGGTGGTTTCGTAACCTTAAATAACTAAACCTGAAATAATACAAATAAAGAATTAGAAAAAGTTAAAAATGAATTGGAGTAATAAATGAAATTAGTACGCTTTGGCAAAAACGGACATGAAAAACCAGGGATTGTAGATAGCAATAATCAAATTCGTAGTCTTGAAGGCATAGTTGACGACATTGATGGACATGCACTCAGTGAAGAAAGTTTAGCAAAACTAAAAGGCTTAGATCTTAGTAGCTTGCCTTTAGCGCCTGAAGATGCGCGTATTGGCCCTTGTGTAGGCAAAGTGGGCAAGTTTATATGTATAGGTCTTAACTATAGTGATCATGCTGCTGAATCGGGTATGCCGCTACCTGATGAGCCAGAAGTATTTACCAAAGCCACCAGCGCTATTTGTGGGCCAGATGACGATATCATTAAACCTAAAAATAGTACTAAATTGGATTGGGAAGTAGAACTAGCATTAGTCATTGGTAAAGAAGCCAGTTATGTTACTGAGGAAGAAGCCCCAGCGCATATCGCGGGTTACTGTGTGTGTAATGACGTATCAGAACGAAGCTTTCAGCTAGAACGTGGCAATCAATGGGATAAAGGTAAAGGCTGTGATACTTTCGGTCCTATTGGCCCATGGTTAGTCACCAGTGATGAAGTAGGAAACCCTAACGAATTAGACATGTGGTTAGAAGTAAATGGCCGCCGTTACCAAGACGGCAATAGTTGCACCATGGTCTTTAAACCTGCATTTATTGTCAGTTATTTAAGCCAATTTATGAGTTTGCAACCTGGTGATATCATTTCTACTGGCACGCCTCCAGGAGTAGGTTTGGGTCAAAAGCCACCGGTATATTTGAATGCTGGTGATAAAATAACTCTAGGAATTGAACGCCTTGGAACACAACAACAGGTTGTGGTTGACTATAAAAAACCATAAACCAAAGGTTGGCAAATATTAAGTCAACGCAACGATAATCCAACGCCTTAGGTGCATTTACACAATGGCATTTAGGCGTTGGATTATTGCTCTCTCTCAAGTAGATATTCTCTCTAACACTTTTGTAACCTAGCTTACGAAGTTCATAAAGCCACAATTAAAACATCAGTCACAGAAGTATTGATAGCTCAGTCATTACCTTCACTATGCATTAAAACAACACAATACTCCCCCATTCACTTGCTGAATTGAATCATATTGCCAATATGTAACATATTGAAATAAATTGATTTTTATGGAAATTTAGATTTAAAAATAGACTAAGTTTTTATACACGAGCAGACAGGTTTTTACAGAACTTTCTGAAAAACGTATGACATAGAAGCTAACAACGAAGTTGCTGCAGAAGATTTTTGAAGCTATCTAAATTTGGCTAATGCTACTCTGATCAGAAATAGTTTGTGAACTTGCGGGGGTGCTTACTACAGCTAAAACTACAAGGAAAAGTACGGTGGCAAAAACACCAGTTAAACCAAACCCTTTTGACGAACGATTCATTTTATTTCTCTTATTATTATTTTGAAATTGTAATTGTTGTCGGTAAGTTTATGTAAAGTCCATTTGGTAAAAAGATCATCTCTGATAACTATACCTAGATTAGACTTTAGTCTAAACCCGTTTTTTCTAATTGACAAGGGTTTATTTAATTAAATCAAGGATCTAACGAACCATTACCATAAATAAAAAAAGCGCCCAAAAAATTAGGCGCTTTTATTTTCAACTTTTTAAGATTATTTATCAGCCAGCTTTTGGGTAATTAACCAGCAAACACCCGTGCATTTCTAAACATTCTCATCCAAGGACCATCTTCCTGCCAGTCATCTGCTTGCCAAGAGTTTGCCACCGCTCTAAATACCCGCTCAGGATGCGGCATCATAATAGTGGCGCGACCATCGCTGGAAGTAAGCCCTGAAATGCCGTCTGGTGAGCCATTCGGGTTAGCTGGATATTGCTGAGTAACATTGCCCCAGTTATCCACATATTTCAGTGCAACATGCTGATTATTTTGAACTTGTCTAAGATGACCAGTATGTTTGAACTCCGCCCTTCCCTCACCATGGGATACCGCTATGGGTAAACGAGACCCTTGCATGCCAGCAAAGAAAATAGATTTACTTTCTTGCACTTCTAACATGGAAACCCGTGCTTCAAAACGTTCCGATTGGTTAGTCACAAAGTGTGGCCATAAATCGGCACCTGGTATCAGTGACTTTAAGTTTGAAAGCATTTGGCAACCGTTACAAACCCCTAAACTAAAGGTGTCGTCACGATGGAAAAATTGTTCAAATTGATCACGGGCATAGTTATTAAACAGAATGGACTTAGCCCAGCCCTCACCTGCACCTAACACATCACCGTAGGAGAAACCGCCACAGGCAACTAATCCGGCAAACTGATCTAACCCTAGGTTCTGACCAATAATATCACTCATATGCACATCGATGGCATTAAAGCCGGCTCGATTAAACGCTGCAGCCATTTCGTTTTGTGAATTAACACCTTGCTCACGTAAAATCGCGATTTGTGGTTTAAGCCCTTTGGAAATATATGGAGCAGCAACATCTTCATTGATGTCGTAACTCAATTCACAATGCAAACCTGGATCTTGTGGATTACCCTTGGCTGCCCATTCTTGGTCAACACATTCAGGGTTATCCCGTAAACGCTGCATTTTATCTGTGGTTTCAGCCCAAATTAAACGATAGTAGCCGCGCTCCTGAGAGATGACCTTCTGTTGTTGATAACTAATTTCTATTCTATCTGATTGGTTGAGCGTGCCGATCTGATGGGTCACCTCTGTAAGTCCATGCTGACTAAGCACTTGGTTTACTTTCTCCAAGTCAGCTTTCGTCACCTGAACCACTGCACCGAGTTCTTCGTTAAACAATACAGACTGTGCATTGCCGTTCAGGCTATCTAATTCAACATCGATACCTGTGTGTCCAGCAAAGGCCATTTCGACTAACGTGGTGAATAAACCACCATCAGACCTGTCATGATAAGCCAATAGTAAATTCTGATGGACTAAAGATTGTATAGCCTCAAAAAATCCTTTGAGTAGCTTAGGCTTTGAAACATCAGGGGCTTGACTACCCAACTGGCTGTATACCTGAGCTAAACAAGAACCGCCAATGCGATTACGTCCTTCACCCAAATCTAAACATAATAAAACCGATTCACCTTTGTCGCTGCGTAACTGCGGCGTCAAGGTATTACGAATATCTTTCACCGCACCAAATGCAGTAATAATTAACGATAGCGGTGAGGTTACCGATTTATCTTGCTGTCCTTCGGCTTGCTCTTCTTGCCATTGGGATTTCATCGACATGGAATCTTTACCAACGGGTATGGTCAAGCCGAGTTCTGGACAAAGCTCTTCACCTACGGCTTTAACCGCTTCGTACAAACCGGCATCTTCACCTGGGTGTCCTGCTGCTGCCATCCAGTTAGCGGACAATTTGATACGATTTAGTGAACCAATATCTGCAGCGGCAATATTGGTTAAGGACTCGCCAACAGCCATTCGCGCTGACGCACCGTGATTCAATAAAGCAATAGGAGTGCGTTCACCCACAGCCATAGCTTCACCTTGGTAACTATCGAAGGATGATGCGGTAACAGCAACATCGGCCACTGGTATTTGCCACGGACCTACCATTTGGTCGCGATTAACGAGACCGGTAACACTGCGATCACCAATGGTGATCAAAAAGGTTTTTTCTGCCACCGTGGGTAAACGTAAAAGACGTACGGCCGCTTCATTAATGTCGACAGAGTCAGCCTTAAAATCATCGCCAACTGAGGTTTTAGATGCCACATCACGATGCATTTTGGGTGGTTTACCTAACAATACATCAAGGGGTAAATCTATGGGTAAGTCGTTAAAGTGTTCGTCGTGTAATGCTAAATGTGGCTCTTGAGTGGCTTCACCAACAACCGCAAAAGGCGCTCTTTCACGGCGACAAATAGATTCAAATAGGGGCAGTTTATCTGGCGCTACAGATAACACATAACGTTCTTGAGATTCGTTACACCAAATTTCATGAGGGGCCATGCCTGGTTCGTCATTAGGCACATTTCTAAGCTCAAATTTACCACCACGGCCGCCATCATTAACAAGTTCAGGGAAGGCATTTGATAACCCACCAGCGCCCACATCATGAATAAACTGAATGGGGTTGTCGTCACCTAACTGCCAACAGCGATCTATCACTTCCTGACAACGTCTTTCCATTTCTGGATTACCCCGTTGCACAGAAGCAAAATCTAAATCTTCATTAGACTCACCGGATGTCATTGACGACGCAGCGCCGCCGCCTAATCCGATGTTCATTGCTGGTCCACCTAAGGCAATTAACTTAGCACCTACGGTGATCTCACCCTTTTGAGTGTGAGATTGACGAATATTTCCAAGTCCACCGGCTAGCATAATAGGTTTATGGTAACCACGCACTTCCATGCCATTAAAACTATTCACCTGTTGCTCATAGGTACGGAAATAGCCGAGAATATTAGGGCGACCAAATTCGTTATTAAAGGCCGCTCCACCTAATGGACCTTGTTGCATAATTTCTAATGCATTAACAATTCGCTCTGGTTTACCGTAGGCGGTTTCCCAAGGCAACGCATAGCCTGGAATATTGAGGTTTGAAACACTAAAACCCACCAGCCCAGCTTTAGGCTTAGAACCTCTGCCGGTAGCACCTTCATCACGGATCTCACCGCCAGAACCTGTTGCCGCACCGGAAAAAGGAGAGATAGCGGTTGGGTGATTGTGGGTTTCTACCTTCATCAAAATATCAATATTTTCATGATGATATTCGTATTCATGGGATTCTGGGTTAGGGAAGAAACGACCGGCTTTCCACCCCTCCATTACAGCGGCGTTGTCACTATAAGCCGAATGCACATAATCTGGATTTAACTCAAAGGTATTTTTAATCATTTTGAACAATGATTTAGGCTGCTCAGCACCATCAATTGTCCAATCGGCATTGAAAATTTTATGTCGGCAATGCTCTGAGTTGGCTTGGGCAAACATATAAAGTTCAATATCGTTTGGATTGCGACCTAAACGCTGGAAATTTTCCACCAAATAATCAATTTCATCATCCGCAAGCGCCAACCCCATTTCTACATTGGCAGTACTCAAGGCTTCTCTTCCACCTTCAATCACATCCACACTGCTGTATGGCTTGGGAGACTCTTCCACGAACAAACTTTGTACCTGATCAAAATCAGACATTACCGCTTCGGTCATACGATCATGTAAAATTTGTTGTAACTCGGCATGTTGAGTTTGATTTAACTGTGCAGCAAATTTTAAATAATATGCACAGCCTCGCTCTATTCGTTTCACCTCGCTTAATCCACAATTATGCGCAATATCAGTTGCTTTAGAGGACCAAGGTGAAATAGTTCCTGGTCTTGGTACTACCAAAATCAGCTCACCTTCTGGCTCATGGGCAGGAATTGCCGGGCCGTAAGTGAGTAATTGAGATAATACTTGATTCTGCTGTGGGGTTATTTCCGATTCAATTTGCGCAAAATGTACATATTCAGCGTAAATTTCAGTAATGGGAAGTTGAGCAGAAGTAAAACGTTGAAGTAATTTTTCAACACGAAAATCAGATAACGCAGGAGCACCACGAAGGACGAGCATAGGGCTATTACCAAAGTTACTGGAACTTGACCATTTAGTCTGGCTAAGTTCACGATTTTTAGGAAGTTTTGAGGCGCGAATTATAGTGTAAAACCAATCGATTTATAAGCATCAATCCACTCGATTTGAAAGTTTTTAATGGTCAATTGCATTATTCCTCTAGATGAATCCAAACAATTTCGTCACAATGGCCTAATTAAGCCACTTTTAAAGGGAATCTGTGAAGAAGACAGTTTTACGGTTTTTATTACTGAATCTATTACTCGTACTCAGTGCATGTGAAAAACCGCAACAATCCAGCACGTTAGCCCGCATCTTAGACCAAGGTGTACTCAAAGTTGGAACCAATTATGGTTTGACAACCTATTACAATGGTCCTGTTGGACCTGAGGGCTTTGAATATGAATTAGCTAGCGGTTTTGCTAACTATCTTGGCGTGCGTCTGGAAGTCTTCCCCTACTACACCTTGAATGAACTATTTCCTCAGCTTGCTAATCATCACTTAGATTTAATCGCGGCAGGGATTAGTGTCACCAATGATCGTGCAGATTTATTCCGTTTTGGTCCAGCGTATCAAAACATCAGCCAAAAAGTGGTGTTTAAACAAGGGAATGAACGCCCTCGAAGCGCTACTGATTTAACCGAAGAAATGTTAGTTATTGCAGGAAGTAGCCATGCTGAAACATTACGTGAATTCAAACCATTTCATCCACAACTAGTTTGGCGGGAAACGGACGACAAAGACGCAGAAGAACTAATGGAAATGGTGCTAAGCGACGAACTTGCCTACACCATAGTAGACTCAAATATTTTAGCTGTGCTACGCAGAAGACACCCAGAGTTAAGCATTGGTTTTACAATCAGTAAAGAACAAGGGGTAGCCTGGGCATTAGATAAAAGCCAAGATGACTCTTTGTTGGCAGCGCTGATTGAATACTTTGGTTTAATTCAATCTAATGGCACTTTGGCGGCATTGGAAGACAAATACTTTGGTCATGTTCGACAATTTAACTATGTGGATACGCGTGAGTTTATCCGCTCTGCACGAAGCAATTTACCCAATTTTAGACAATGGTTTGAACAACATGCGCAAAGTTTAGATTGGCGTTTGTTAGCTGCTATGAGCTACCAGGAAAGCCATTGGAATCCAAACGCCAAATCACCAACCGGTGTGCGTGGCATGATGATGTTAACCTTAGCCACGGCTGAAGATCTGGGCATTGAATCTAGACTCGATCCCGAACAAAGTATTCGCGGAGGCGCGGAATATTTCGCCAACTTATTAACGCGAATCCCCGCTCGCATTCAAGAACCGGATCGAATTTGGTTTGCATTAGCTGCTTACAACATAGGACTAGGTCACCTGGAAGATGCTCGGGTACTGACTCAAAAACAAGGTGGCAATCCTGACATGTGGATAGACGTAAAGAAACGTTTGCCGCAATTACGTCAGAAAAAATATTATAAAACTACCCGTTACGGATACGCACGGGGTGACGAAGCTGTAACTTATGTTGACAACATAAGGCGTTATTATGATACATTAGTCTGGCTAGACGGGCAGGATGCCGAGACCCTCGATGAAGCTGAAGACGCAGCTCAAGCGCAAGAAAATTAAACCATCCGAAGTTTTCGCTGTTTATTGACTTGTCATAAAGCAGTCACATTTGCATGCCAAGCTAACCACGTGTACATGATTCATTTGTTTCAATTGAAATAAATTTGAAACTAATGGCGAGGTTAGCTGTCTAGATTAGTTAACCCGTTTTAATAATTGAAATAGGAGAAAAATCCTTTAAGGAGTTACCATGAGAAAAAGAAATACATTTACCAAAAAGATGAAGACCAATAACAGTAGCAGAAGAAGATTACTGTTGAAAAAAGTACATCAAAAAGTGTTAGATAGACGTCAAAATTTCCAACAGTTTGACTTACAAGAGTCCTTTGCTGAAGCTAGTTAAATAAAGCTTCAGCTAAACGGCGGTGTTGTTTAGCTTGATTTTATAACGAGTAAATATCTCACAAACGACTGTCCACTTATAAATCCACATTCATTTTCGTCACTTTGTTTATTCCCCTATCCACAATGACAAACCTCACAACCAATGATTGGATCTAGTGTTCGGCACATTTACTAGAGATCACTTTAAACTACTGCCGCTTTTCGCTATTTGTTTAAGGGCTTTTTTCTGCTCTCGTCGCATCTTAAAAAAGTCCGATATTTTGCTGGCACATTGTTCAGCCAAAACATCCCCTTGCACCTCAATTTGATGATTTAGTCTTTCATCGTTTAGCAGGTTCATTAAACTACCTGCGAAGCCTGTTTTATAATCCTTTGCGCCAAAAACTAAACGTTTGATCCGAGAATGCACAAGCAAACCAGCACACATTGGGCAAGGCTCTAAGGTGACATAGAGGGTACAGTCCAACATGCGATAGTTATTTAGCGACTTCCCCCCTTCTCGAATGGCTATCATTTCAGCATGAGCTGAGGGATCATTTAAACTAATCGATTGATTCCAACCTTGGGAAACTATTTTATTATCCTTAACCAGCACCGCACCTACGGGTACTTCGCCAATTTCCCAGGCGTTGTCAGCTAAAGTGAGAGCGTAATCCATCCAATATTCATCTTGTAATTGAATTTCATTTGGCGAATTTAGCGTTGTCATTTATTGGTCACACAAAACATTGGTTAATTTGCTCAAAAAGTTGTTTTTTTAACTAATATAAATACTTATCAACAGTCAGCAAAAATCATAACTAATTGATATTAAACAAAAATAAAAGTTGGTTAAGAATATGCAAAACAAGATTATAACGGCAAAACATACTAATACGCTAACACTATGCCAGTCAAAGGAGACTACGCTATGAATTTAACCGCCATCGCCATTATCGCAATCATTTGCTGGACCATTATTAAACTAACAGGGAAAGATAAAAAAGACCTGAAACAAGTATCTGCACCTGAGCATGAAAATGACGCTCTAAAACAGCGACTTGCCGCAATGCAGGAAAGAATTGCAGTGCTCGAAGCCATTGTTACTGATGAAAAATATGTGCTCAAGCGCGAGTTTGACAACTTAGCCCGTAACAAAGCGGCTTAATCCCCCCTAAAAGGCGATAGGAATATCGCCTTTTTTGTAGCTTGCAGATCAGCTACGACTCTCTGTCTACAGTCGACAAAAACAGAATACAATTGTAATTGAACAAGCCCAAGGCTTGCAGAAAATTGATCTCTAGGATATTGTTGTTACTAACAACATAAATCAGAGACTTTCCGATGGATTCAAAACTCAAGCGCGCAGAAGCACTTTACGAAGCGGTTAACCAGCTAATCCGCGTCCATCAGTTTCGTGATCGTGAAAGCATATGTAGTCATAACGTGTCGGTAGCACAGTGCTATGCGTTGGAGACGCTGGTAAAACGTGGTCCTTTAAGGCTTAAAGATTTAGCTGAAGAAATGTGTCTTGATAAAAGTACCACTAGCCGTGTAATAGATTCATTACTACGTAAAGGCTATGCGCTCAAGACCTTAGATCCCCTTGATCAGCGCGCCGTTCAGTTGTCGCTGACCCCTGCAGGCCAAGAATTATATGCAACCATACACAAAAGCCTGATCGCAGAAGAGGCATCAATGATATCTGATATCCCTGATGAAGTTGTCGATGCGGCCCTTGCTCTCTTGGGAAAACTAACTGTCGCAGCACGGGTCCGACTCGGCAATTAAACTATTTTTTTAACCATATTGTTGTTACTAACAACACTTTTTTGGAGGTTTATTTATGAATAACACTATCGAAAACTTGCCCATCGCTGTCATTGGCGCAGGCCCTATCGGTTTGAGTGCAGCAGTAAACTTGCTCGACGCGGGGCTTACCCCCATTGTTTTTGAATCTGGTGATTGTGCTGGTTCCAACCTAGCGAAATGGGGTCATGTGCGTATGTTTTCGCCCTGGTCATACAATATGGATCCCACAGCGGTCTCGTTACTTAAGAAAAAAGCTTGGGTCGAACCGGTTCTGACCGAGTTTCCAACCGGAAGCGAACTGCTTGAGCGCTATATACTGCCTTTGGCATCCCACGAGACGATTGCTCCGCACCTGCATTTGAATACCCGGGTTGAAAACGTCAGCCGTCAATATCACGATATTCTGCGTAACAATGGACGGGAAAGCGCGCCATTCGTGGTACGTGTTTCTGACGCTGAAGGTGAACGCGACATCCTTGTTCAAGCTGTAATCGATGCCTCTGGCACTTATCAAACACCTAACTGGCTTGGGGCACATGGTATTCCGGCTATTGGAGAGCTTGCCGCGGGACAATCAATTTCTTACGGAGTGCCTAATATTCTTGGCGCTAGCAGTAAACAGTACGCAGGCAAGTCAGTACTTGTCATCGGTGGTGGCCATTCGGCATTTAACGCATTACAGGATTTAGTCAAACTCTCTGAACAAACGGATGGCATGCGTATTTTATGGGGAATACGCGGCTCTTGCGTAGATAACATTGTGCGCTCACCAGAAAACGATGAGCTGCAAGAACGTAGAAGACTCGAAGTGTATATTCAGACACTATTGGAAGCAGGCAAAATCGAGGTATTTACTGATATAGCCATAGAAAAAATCAACTCTGAAAATGGCAAATTGATTGTAAAAAACCATTCATATGAACTACCGCCAGTTGATCAGATCATTGCAGCAACAGGGTTTCGCCCCGACCTTCAACTGCTATCTGAGTTACGCACCTCAATTGATCCTGCAACACAAAGCCCGGTTAAACTCGGCCCACTTATTGATCCTAATCTTCACAGTTGTGGTTCTGTCCCTGAGCACGGTTCGGCTGAACTATCTCACCCAGAGTTGGGGCTTTATATTGTTGGCATTAAAAGCTACGGCCGTGCACCAACCTTTTTGCTAAAAACTGGCTATAAACAGGTTAAGTCAGTAACGTCTATGTTAGCTAGTCAGGAATTCAAAGATTTTCCTGATGTTAACACCTCCTTTTCCCATAATAACTGTGGTCTTAAACAAAGCTGCGCAGGATAAGCGTCTCACCCTCTACTCCTAACATTATTAACAGGCTTAAGGTTAATTGGAGGGCATTTTTCTTTTGTTGGATATGGTGAGAGAAATGACATACTTTATTCGAAGTCATCCGTTATTCATTGTCGTGCTCGCTCAGCTATGTGGTACTTCCCTTTGGTTCTCAGTTAATGGGGTGGGCTTGGCTCTCATTCATGATACTGGGCTAACTGAAAAATATCTTGGATGGTTAACTCTCACTGTTCAGGCAGGCTTTATTACTGGCACGCTATTTATTGCCACCACAGGTCTGGCTGACCGATTACCTGCCAGCCGCATTTTCGCAATTTCCTGCCTAGCCGGTGCACTGGCAAATGCCAGCTTTGTGTTTGTAGCAGCTCATCAGCCATTCGATTTGCTGTTACGTTTTTTTACAGGCCTGTGCCTAGCCGGTATCTACCCACTAGGTATGAAGCTAGTGATTGGGTGGACACCTAAATATGTTGGAGCCGCTCTGGCATGGTTAGTAGGGATGTTAACTTTGGGCACTGCCCTGCCCCATCTTCTGCGCGGCGTGACCTTAGGGCTTCCTTGGGAATGGACGCTTTTAGGCGCTTCTGCTTTAGCATTGCTAGGTGGAGCGGTTATCTTCATTTTGGGTGATGGCCCACACTTACCAGCCTCAAGTAACAAGGTTCGACTCCGAGAAGGGCTTGCAGCCTTAAAAGAACCGCGTTTCCGCGCAGTTGCTATGGGCTACTTTGGTCATAGTTGGGAGCTTTATGCAATGTGGACACTTATCCCATTTATGGTATCCCGGGAAATGGGGCGTCTCGATATACAGGGTTTCTCAACCCCTTTGTTATCATTTAGCATCATCGCCCTTGGCCTATTGGGTTGTGTGGGCGGTGGGGCACTAAGCAGACGTTTAGGAAGCCTGTCTGTGGCGCGCTTGGCTCTGGGGTCCTCGGGGCTTATCTGTTTGGTTTATCCACTGGTCACCTTTTTGTCCCCCGAAATAATGTTAGCGTTGCTGGCTATCTGGGGCCTAACAGTCATTGCGGACTCTCCTCAGCTATCGGCTCTGGCCGCTGAAACAGCGCCAAGAGAGCGAATCGGTTCAACCTTGGCCATGTTAAATGCGATAGGCTTTGCTTTGACCATTCCATCCATAGCCTTGACTACAGCGCTATGGCAATGGCAAGGGTTGTGGGTAGTATGGTGGTTACTCCCGGGGCCGGTTATTGGGCTTTGGGCAATGCACAGACTAGATCGACAAAGGTAATGTATGAAACGTTAGGCGGCGAGTGTCTATGGAAAAATAAAATTTCGACCTCTCCTGCAGCGGATATATGTTTGAGTTGCCCAATACTTCTCTGGGCCAATTGGTCTGTAACCTATGGAACGGTTGCATCTACCTAGTCAAACTCAATAACTAGCTCAATAATCAGGTTTGTCTCTTACACAAACAAAAAGCCCAACGCGAACGCTGGGCTTTGAGGTTTATTCTGGTAGTGCTAACTATTGTCAGATGTTACTGACCTTAGCTTTTACTCCCATTCAATGGTTGCAGGGGGTTTTCCTGAAATATCGTAAACCACACGAGAAATGCCATCAATTTCGTTAATAATACGATTAGAGACCTTACCTAAAAACTCATAAGGTAAATGCGCCCAATGGGCAGTCATAAAATCAATGGTTTCAACTGCACGCAATGAGACCACCCAATCATACTTTCGAGCATCGCCCATTACACCGACGGAACGTACTGGTAAAAATACGGTAAAGGCCTGACTGACTTTATGATACAAATCGGCGTTATGAAGCTCTTCAATAAAAATAGCATCTGCTCGGCGTAGTAAATCACAATACTCTTTTTTCACTTCGCCTAACACTCGCACCCCTAGACCTGGACCAGGGAAAGGATGACGATATAACATGTCGTAAGGTAAGCCCAGCTCTAGACCAATTTTACGTACTTCATCTTTAAATAATTCACGCAAAGGTTCCACTAACCCCATTTCCATGTCATCGGGTAAACCACCCACATTATGGTGCGACTTGATAACATGTGCTTTACCGGTTGCTGAGCCTGCAGATTCGATGACATCAGGATAAATGGTGCCTTGAGCAAGCCACTTTGCATTACTTAGTTTTTTCGATTCTTCATCGAACACTGCAACAAACTCACGACCAATGATTTTCCGTTTCGCTTCCGGATCGTCTTCCCCTTCAAGAGCAGCTAAAAAGCGGGGTTCAGCATCAACTTTGATAATGTTTAGACCAAAGTGATCACCAAACATTTCCATTACCTGCTCACCTTCATTGAGACGTAACAAACCGTTATCAACAAACACACAGGTGAGGTTTTTACCAATGGCTTGATGTAACAACATTGCCGTAACCGAGGAATCAACACCACCGGATAAGCCAAGAATAACTTGGTCATCGCCTACTTTTCGTTTAATACGTTCAACGGCATCTTCAATAATACTCGCCGCAGTCCATAACTTTTGGCAACCACAAATATCCATCACAAAGTGAGATAAAATACGCATACCCTGACGAGTATGGGTTACTTCAGGGTGAAATTGCACACCGTAAAATTGACGAGATACATCAAACATTGCCGCATGGGGACAACTTGGAGTTTGTGCTCCGGTGACAAAACCTTCAGGTATTTCTAACACCTTGTCACCATGGCTCATCCAAACATCCAACAAACCATTGCCGTTACTGCCAATATGATCTTCAATATTTGCTAACAACGGAATATTGTCAATCACTTCAACTTGGGCATAACCAAATTCACGTTTATCTGAACCTAGTACCTTTCCACCCAATTGGGCCGCCATGGTTTGCATACCGTAACAAATACCAAATACTGGGACACCGGCTTCGAATACATACTCAGGTGCGCGAGGCGAATTAGCTTCAGTAACGGACTCTGGACCACCAGATAGAATAATCCCATTGGGATTAAATTCTCTAATTTGCTCTTCGCTTACGTCCCACGCCCAAAGCTCACAATATACGCCGATTTCACGGACGCGGCGGGCAATAAGTTGGGTATATTGAGAACCAAAATCAAGAATTAAAATACGTTGATCATGAATATTAGTGGTCATGGAAAGTCTCGTGTTAATAATATAAAAGCAGGTATTGGCAGAAAGCCAATACCTAAGATTGAACGAATCGTTAGCTTAACCTAAGCGGTAATTAGGTGCTTCTTTAGTGATGCTAACATCATGCACATGGGATTCACCCATACCTGCAGCTGTTACCTTCACAAATTGTGGTTTAGTGCGCAAAATGTCAATGGTAGCACTACCAGTGAGTCCCATTGCTGAGCGCAAGCCACCCATTTGTTGATGGATAATATTGGAAATTGGGCCTTTATAAGCAACACGACCTTCAATCCCCTCTGGCACCATTTTTTCTTCCGATTTAGTATCTTGGAAATAACGGTCAGAAGAACCATGACTTTGATTCATTGCGCCAAGTGAGCCCATACCGCGATAAGACTTATAATAACGTCCTTGGTACAACTCTACTTCCCCTGGCGCTTCTTCAGTTCCAGCCAGCATACTACCCACCATGACACAACTTGCACCGGCCACTAATGCTTTGGCAATATCCCCAGAAAAACGAATACCACCGTCAGCAATTACCGGTATGTCTCTTCCCTCAAGGGCTTCTACTGCGTCTGCAACTGCAGTGATTTGTGGAACACCACAACCGGTAACAATTCGTGTAGTACATATTGAACCAGGTCCGATACCTACTTTCACCGCATTAACGCCTGCGTCAGCTAAGGCTAATGCACCATCAGCGGTTGCCACATTACCAGCAATAATTTGTAAATCAGGAAATGTTTTACGAGTGGTTGCGACACGATCAAGCACACCTTGTGAATGACCATGAGATGTATCAATCAATAACACATCCACACCAGCTTCGACTAAGGCTTGAATACGGTCTTCCGTACCTGGTCCTACGCCAACGGCTGCACCGACTCGCAAACGACCTAACTCATCTTTACACGCATTCGGTTTATTTTCTGCTTTTTGGAAATCTTTAACCGTGATCATGCCTTTGAGTTTGAATGCATCATCTACAACCAGAATTTTTTCAACTCGGTGTTCATGCATCAACTCTAAAACTTCATCAGATGCAGCACCTTCAGGCACTGTTACTAAGCGTTCCTTGGGTGTCATTACGCTAGATACTGGTTGATCAAGTTTATTTTCGAAACGTAAGTCACGGCCAGTTACAATGCCGATAAGGTTATTATCGTCATCAACCACTGGAAAACCTGAGAAACCATGATGTTTACTCAGTGCATTGATTTCACCTAGAGTGGCTTGTGAACTTACCGTTACAGGGTCAGATACCACACCACTTTCGTACTTTTTAACGGCACGAACATGGTTGGCCTGCTCTTCAATGGCCATATTTTTGTGGATGAATCCCATTCCGCCTTCTTGAGCAAGGGCAATAGCTAACCGTGCCTCAGAAACTGTATCCATGGCGGCAGAGATTAATGGGATATTCAATGATACACTGCTGGTTAATCTGGTGCGCAGATCGGCAGTGTGAGGTAACACAGTGGAGTGCCCAGGAACTAAGAGTACATCATCAAAAGTCAGGGCTTCTTTAGCAATCCTCAACATGCAATTACACCTATATTTAGCGGGTTTTAATTGCGGCGTGATTGTAGCGGTTTTGCGTTATCAGGTAAACTGAATTTGTAGTAAAATTTCAAAAGTTTTTGCGGTTAATCTGGTTAACGTATAGATTTATTTGCATTATCTCCCATTCTACTCAAAATAGTGCCATTAAAACGTAGTAAAAATAGGTGCAAAACTTTACTGTTGTGTTTATTTTTAGTGAAGCTCAATGCTTAAGAATATTATAAGTAGCTGGAGTGAAAGCAATTCAGCATTATCGTTAAGGATTTTATGCCAAACCAATCTAATCCCTCCAAAAATATCTTTACTGTTAGCCAATTAAATCGACTTGCGCGCTCTGTGTTAGAGTCTCAAATTGGTCAAATTTGGTTGTCTGCAGAGATATCAAATTTTGTCGCAGCAGCGTCTGGGCATTGGTACTTCACCCTAAAAGATGCTCGCTCTCAAGTAAAAGCAGCGATGTTTCGTGGTGCAAATTCACGGATTAAAGTGCGTCCTAAAGAGGGTGACAAAATATTGGTTCGTGCTTCAGTGGGTTTATATGAAGCCCGTGGAGATTATCAGATTATTGTTGATTTCATGGAGCCTGAAGGCGAAGGGCAATTAAAACAACAATTTGAAATGCTTAAAGTCAAACTGGCCGCAGAAGGTCTATTTTCTACTGAACACAAAAAGTCATTGCCAGAGACCATTCAACGTGTAGGGGTCATCACCTCTGCCACAGGGGCGGCACTGCACGACATATTAACCGTATTAAAGCGCCGTAACCCTCTAATTTCAGTGATTGTTTACCCATCACAAGTACAAGGGGAGTTAGCCCCATATCAGCTGTGCCAAGCCATAGACAAAGCCGTTCAACGTAATGAAATAGACGTACTAGTGATAGGTCGTGGTGGTGGTTCTTTAGAGGATTTATGGTGCTTTAACGATGAGACGGTCGCTCGTCGGCTCTTTTCATGTGGGATCCCAACCATTAGTGCCGTAGGTCATGAAGTGGATGTAACCATCGCTGACTTTGTTGCCGACGTTCGCGCTCCCACTCCCTCAGCGGCGGCTGAGTTGGTCAGTACTGACATGTTAGAAGTGCTGCAAAGCTTACAGAGCCTAAAGTCTCGACTGCATCGAAGCATGGTCGGTCAAACTCAATTTCACAAGCACAGATCGCAAATCGCTAGCCAGCAGTTAAAAGCCCTGCACCCAGAAAACCGAATCAAGCAACAAACGCAACATTTAGATCAGATGCAAATATTACTGACCCATCGAATGAAACGCAGGTTAGAAGAAAGCGCGAACAGTGTAAATGGCATAACCCAACGATTGCATAATCGTTCACCTATAAATCGATTGGAAAGGTTAACGGAAACGAACCAAAACCTGATTAAACAATTGAAAAAGTCCACAACCAACCTGTTGGTAAATAAACAACTTCAATTAGCCAAAGCGTCTGAGTTGCTAGATAGTGTCAGCCCGCTTTCAACCCTATCCCGCGGCTATAGCATTACCTATAAAGACAATGAAATTGTCAAAAGCAGTGCGCAATTACAACCAAATGATGAGATTACCACTCAGTTTCATGATGGTTCAGTTAGTAGCAAAGTTATAGGTAAAAACTAGCAGGGAAAAAGCAACAGTCACAGACAGTGCTTTTTGACTATCTGTGACTGACAAATTCAAATATTGAAGCCATTAAGGCTTTTTGTGATGGGTCATTAAACGTTTACGTTTGCGCTGTTGTGATAGGGTAAGTTTGTTGGTTTTACCTTCAAATGGATTAGCACCCTCTTTGAACTCGACCCGAATTGGTGTTCCCATGGTTTGTAGAGATTTACGATAGTAATTCATCATATAGCGTTTATAGGCTGATGGTAAATCTTCAACTTGGTTACCGTGAATAATGATCACCGGTGGGTTATATCCTCCAGCATGGGCATATTTCATTTTCACTCTGCGACCACGAACCATAGGCGGCTGATGATCTTCTTGAGCCATTTCCATAATGCGGGTCAGCATAGAGGTGTTGATACGTTTAGTTGCAGATGCGTAAGCTTCTTGCACAGATTCGAATAAGTGCCCTACTCCAGTGCCATGTAATGCAGAGATAAAGTGAATTCTGGCAAAGTCGACAAAACCTAAACGACGGTCTAATTCTCGTTTAATATCGTCCTTAACATCTTTCGATAAACCATCCCACTTATTTACCGCTATCACCAACGAGCGCCCTGCATTGAGTACAAAGCCAAGTAAGCTCAAGTCTTGATCAGCAATACCTTCTCTGGCGTCGATACACAATAAAACAACATTAGCCTCTTCAATGGCTTGTAAGGTTTTAATGATGGAGAACTTTTCTACCGCATCAGACACTTTTTTACGCTTTCTAACCCCGGCAGTATCAATCAATACATATTCGCGATCGTCTCGCTCCATTGGAATGAAAATACTGTCTCGGGTAGTACCTGGCATATCAAATACCACAACCCGTTCTTCACCTAAAATGCGGTTAGTTAATGTGGACTTACCCACGTTAGGTTTGCCGACAATTGCCAGCTTGATGGGTAAGCTTTGTAAACGAAGTAATTCAGCTTCTGCATTTTCCCCATCATCATCGCGAGCAACTTCGGGGATGTGCATATCAGGATACAGCTTTTCAATGGGCTTTAACGACTTTTCAAGGAGTTGAGTAACCCCTCGACCGTGAGCCGCTGCTACTTGTGAAACATCACCTAACCCTAAAGAATAGAACTCTGCAGTTTCACTGTCACCGTCAATGCCATCCACTTTGTTAGCGACCACATAAACGGTTTTTTCTTGTTTACGCAAATGATTAGCAATACCAATATCGGCAGGTGTTAAACCAGCTCTAGCATCCACCAAAAACAACACCACATGGGCTTCATCTATGGCTAACAAGGATTGCTCGGCCATCTCTGCATCAATACCCTGCTCATCACCACTGATACCGCCGGTATCTACCACTATAAACTGTAAGCCTTCATATTTGGCTTGACCATATTTACGGTCACGAGTTAATCCTGGATAGTCAGCAACCAAGGCATCTCGACTATTGGTTAGTCGATTAAATAGAGTAGATTTTCCCACGTTAGGGCGACCAACGAGAGCGATGACAGGTAACATATTTTCATTCCAATAAAAAGTTACGGCTCAAGTATCTAAATTAGATAGTTGAGCCGTTATTAGTTTGTACTTAGGCTATGAAGTCCAGTTTCTTGCTAGCAACCTATTCCTTGCTAGTTAATATCTTTGAACTTACACAATCGATGAAGTCAAATCAACAAAAGTTAATTAGATTATAGGGACTTCAATGGCAACTAGTTCACCATCTCTGGTCTGGGTATAAATTTTATCGCCAAAAGCAACTGGGGCGACATAAATCCCTTCATCTACATCATCACCACCTACATCCATACGCGACACTATGGTGCCATCGGTTTTATCTAACCAATGTAAATAACCATACTTATCACCTACTACCATGTATTTGCCGATAGGTTCAGGTGATGTAAGATTGCGTTTTTTAAGGCCGCCTTGACTCCACAACTCAACGCCATTACGTCTGTCGATGGCATAGATATTACTATTCTTGTCAGTCACAAATAGGCTATTGCCATCAATACCTAAACGTCGGTAGGAATTATATTCGCGTTTCCAAATAATTCTTCCACTGCGCAACTCGACAGCAGCTAAGGTCCCATCAAAGGAAATAACATAAACGTTGGGTCCAACAACTAAGGGTTGGCTATCGATATCAACGATACGTTCCAACTCCGTTGCTCCTGAGGGAGCTGAAATGGTTTGTTCCCAAGCAGTTTGGCCACTACCTAGAATGTTCACAACCAACTTACCAGTAGCAGTACCAACTAACGCACCGCCATTTACAGCGACAGGGGCAGAAATACCTCTTAAGCTCAATGCTGGCACATCAGATTCAAACATCCACATTTGTTCGCCAGTATTGGCATCTAGCGCAAAAAGAGTTCCTGAACCGGTATTAACCAAGACTACGTTTTCATCAACGGCGGGAGAGGCAATAATTTCACCGCGAACTTGGGTAACCCATTTGGTTTCACCAGTGTTTGCATCTAACGCATAAACTTCGCCGTTTTCAGAGCCCAAAAACACAGTTTCGTATATAACCGTGAGACCGCCGGAAATTTTAGCCGTGACACCATCAGACCATAAATTGGTGATGAAACTGTACCAGCTATCGTTAGGGTATTCGGCAAAATCACGCTTCCAAACCTGCTTACCTGATTCTAGTTCGAAGGCTGCAACAGTACCTTGTCGACTTGCTGCAAAGACTTTGTCATAGGCAACCGCTGGACGTAATCTTGAATAGAATTTATCGATTCCCCCAGTAAGATCTTTTGACCAAAGCTGGGTAGCAGTAAACTTAGCATCAATTGGTTTTAGGGTGCGGATTTCAATTTCTTCGTCGTCCATGAACCAGCCAGAAATAGTTGAACAACCTGCTAGTGTCATTACACTTACAAATGTAACCACTTTAATCCAACTTAAACCCATACTGATATTACCCATTTATAACAACCGCTAAATTATCTAACTTCATTTTAACTGGCTGATTACCGGCATTCGCTTCTAACGACGCCGTGTAAGCTTCTTTGGCAGCGTCAAAATTAGATTGGTTGAAGTAGATATCGCCTTTAATTTCTTCTACTTGAGCAATGAAGGCAGGTTGAGTCACTAAATCTAAACTTGCTAAAGCTTGATCGAATTGATTTAACGAATTCTGTACTCTTGCCAAGCGCAAATTAGCAACGCTTTTTAGTGCTGCGTCTTGAGCATTGTTTGCTGCAAATTTTAAATGGTCGACAGCTTTTTCTAATTCACCACTGTCAACGGCTATTTTAGCCAACTGCAAGGCGGTTAAAATAGAATATCCACCTTCGTTACTTTCAACAAAAGCTTCTGCTTTTTGCGTATTTTCAGAAGTTAACGTAGTGCTTAATTGTTCGTAAGATATTGATGCCGCTTCTTTTGCTGCAATTTGTGTATCGTTGTAATATCTCCAACCATACAAACCACCTACACCTAACACTACGCCAACCGCAATTGCCAAGCCATTCTCACGCCAAAAACGCTTAATCGCTTCGACTTGTTGTTCTTCTGTTGCAAACTCTTCCATTTAATTTTCCTCGTACAAACTGTAATAGGTAATTGTACTTTATCTTATTTTGTAAAATATTGAGCTAAAACTGTGTCCAATTCAGCACTGGCTAGTGTTACCTGCGGAATGTCTTCACGCAGATATTTAACCACTACTTTATGTTCATTCATTTCGTTTTCACCAATCACTAACACTATTGGTGCACCGCTCTTGTCAGCGCGTTTCATCTGTTTTTTTAAGTTTCCGCCACCACAATGTAATTGCACTCGAAGCTGTGGAGAGGAATCTCTCAATTGCTCAGACAATTTCATGGCGTAAAGTTCCGTAGAATCACCAAGTGCGGTCACATAAATATCAACGGGATCAGGAACATCTGAGGTTAACTCTAATGTTTGTAACATCAAAACTAGTCGCTCGATGCCCATTGCGAAGCCTACAGCCGAACTAGGTTTACCACCTAATTGCTCAATTAAGCCATCATAACGACCTCCAGCACACACTGTACCTTGTGCACCTAGACTGTCAGTAACCCACTCAAAAACGGTACGGTTATAATAATCTAAACCGCGAACCAAACGAGGATTAATTCGATAATCAATTCCCATATCCGTTAACTTCGAGCACAGGGTCTCGAAATGCACTTTAGACTCGTCATCCAAATACTCTAGTAAGGTTGGCGCATCTTTGATAGCCGCCTGAACATCAGGATTCTTGCTGTCTAATACTCGCAGTGGATTTGACTCCAAACGGCGTAAACTGTCCTCATCTAACTGAGATTTACGTGCCGTTAAGTACTCGACTAAGGCATCACGGTAATTGGCTCTGGCTTGATTCGAACCTAATGAATTTAATTCCAAAGTAACTTGATCACTGATTCCGAAGGCTTTCCAAAGGCGAGCACTTAGTAGAATCACTTCAACATCAATATCCGGGCCTTCAAGTCCAAAGGTCTCAATACCAAATTGATGAAACTGACGGTAACGTCCCTTTTGCGGGCGCTCGTGCCGGAACATAGGCCCCATATACCAAATACGTTGCTGTTGGTTGTAGATAAGACCATGTTGATTGCCCGCGCGAACACAACTTGCGGTGTTTTCTGGACGAAGAGTTAAGCTGTCACCATTGCGATCTTCAAAAGTGTACATCTCTTTTTCAACGATATCAGTTACTTCACCGATGGAGCGCTTGAATAAGTCGGTACTTTCTACAATGGGAGTGCGCAACTCTTGATAGCCGTATGAGCTAACAACACTGCGAATTTTATTTTCTACCCATTGCCAAATACCTGAATCAGCGGGTAAGCAATCATTCATCCCGCGAACTGCTTGAATTTGTTTTGTCACTAAATACGTACTCTGAAATTCGATTCTGTATTGGCTCTCAATTTGCCAATACCCTAATAAAAAAGCCCCGTATTATAGGGGCTTTGATAGTGGTGTTACAAGTGCTAAAAATATTTAACCTACCTGCTTCACATCAATTTTTCGACTGGCGTCAAGTTGTGACGCCTTTGCTCTAATTCGTTTCTCTAATTGATCAACTAAATCATCATTTGATAAGCGTTCTTTTTGACGTTGTCCATCCAAATAAAAACCACTCATGTTGCGGGCACCTGTTAGCCCTAAATCGGACACTTCAGCTTCACCAGGGCCATTTACTACACAACCAATAATTGATACATCCATGGGCGTTAAAATATCTTCCACTCTTTGCTCGAGGGCATTTACCGTAGCAATCACATCAAACTCTTGGCGTGAGCAACTTGGACAAGCAATAAAGTTTATGCCTCTGGAACGGATCCGCAGGGACTTCAAGATATCGAAGCCAACTTTTATTTCTTCGATAGGATCTGCCGCCAGTGAGATACGAATGGTATCACCAATCCCCTCGGCTAATAACATCCCCAAACCAACTGAGCTTTTCACCGCACCAGAACGGAATCCACCCGCCTCGGTGATCCCTAAATGCAAAGGTTGATCAATCTTTTTCGCTAATTCGCGATATGCGCCCACGGCCAAAAACACATCAGAGGCTTTTACACTGACTTTAAATTGATCAAAGTTCAGCTTATCTAAAATATCCACATGACGCATGGCAGACTCAACTAGTGCTTCTGGTGTTGGTTCTCCGTATTTTTCTTGCAACTCTTTTTCCAAAGAGCCGCCATTTACGCCAATACGAATAGGAATATTCTTATCTCTAGCGCAGTCGACCACAGAACGAACACGCTCCATACTACCGATATTACCAGGATTAATACGTAAGCAATCTACACCGTATTCTGCCACTTTTAAGGCAATACGATAATCAAAATGAATGTCGGCAATCAGCGGCACATTCACTTGTTCTTTGATGAGTTTAAATGCTTCAGCCGCATCCATGGTAGGCACCGATACTCTAACGATTTCGCCACCCACTGCAACGATACGATTAATTTGTGCCACTGTGGCATCAACATCTGTGGTGTGCGTATTGGTCATTGATTGCACGGCAATAGGTGCACCGTCGCCAATGGGAACATTGCCAACGTTAATACGGGTCGATTTACGACGTTTTATGGGAGATTCAGAAAACATATAAGTACCTTAACCTATGAAGCAAATGGCAATGAGAATTTAGCTGACTTGCCCGCTTCAAAACGCGACATATCAACTAACACGCCATCATAACGAATCTGTACAACACTTGGCGCACCTAAAGTAACCTCGAAAGGTGCAACCCCAGAAACAGTCATCACCCGACCTTGCTTTTTAACACCATATGCAATGGCTTCACCCGTCGCATCTTTAAGGTTCATCCAGCAATTGTCAGAAAATTCAAATACCAATTCTATTTGGTTCGCCGGATTTTGCGGCTCGTCCGTCGCTATTTCAACATCAGCTTGTTGCGCAAGGTCAGCAACAACAACATCATCTTCGTTGATTTCATTTTGCTCAGAGGCATCGTCAACTTCTTCGCTAATTTGGGCACTAATAATCAAATCATCGGCTGTAGGTTCTTCAGAAAGTTCTGTCTCTAGGGCGCTATCAGGCAGGTTATCTTCAGTTGATACATCTGTCGCCACTTGTTCTGCAATAGGCTCCGCAAGCTGAGTAGTTTCGATATTTGTATTATCAGAAGAGTCTTGTTGTAACCACCAAATCACGACTAAAGCTAGTAGCGCAGCGATAATACCGTAAGTAATTAACATTAATCGGTCGTCACTGGCTTGTTTAGCTACACGCTTTGAAAAACTTTGTAATTTAGCGGGTTCTTTTTCTATTTCAGTTTGAGACGCAAATGCTTCAACAATAACCTGTTCATCCACATTTACTTGTTTTGCATATAGCTTCAAATACCCCTTGGTAAATGTCATGGAGATTTTGGGGTCGTATTCATCTGATTCAATTGATTCAATAATATTCACTTTAAGGTGTAATTTATTGGCAATATCCAAAGATTTTAGGCCTAACTTTTCCCGCGCTTCCTTTAGAATCGCACCAGGTCCTTTCACATTTACGGGTTGTTCTTGCTGTTCTACTGTCATTTATTTTCTACCGCTTGGGGGTCAATCACTATCAACTTTTTTCCTACGTATATAGATGCGCCATCAGAGAGATTATTCCAATCTATCAGGCGCTGCATTTTGACATTATACTTCAAAGAAATACGATATAAATTTTCGCCTTTGCTTACAATATGGTATTTCTGCACCGCGTCTTGGTTAGTCTCTAAAGACTCTTGTTGTTCTAGTTGTGCCACTACCTCTTGTTCCGACTCGACTTTCTTGCTTTTTTTGAGGTCATCTTGAACCTGAGAATCGTCAACCGGATAATCTTCCACCACAGGGGCTTGTTTGTTTTGTTCAACCATAGTGGTTGCTTTTAATGTTTGCGTTTGAGAGTCAACTTCAACATTTTGATTAGTGTTTAGTTGCTCTGTAAGCGTATCCTGATTGCTATTACTTTTTGTTTTGCTGGTCTCAGGAGTCAATTTTTTAGCGACCTTTTTGGGGGCCACTAAATTGGCTAGGTTTTGTCTATTTTGGATATATTTTACCGTATTAGGGTGCGCTGGGTACATACCAATTAACATGTCGCCATAGCCTTTAGCTACGTCATCATTATTTAACGCCTGTTCGATAATAATCGACATCCACAAAGTATCAGGGGTCACTCTAGAGGTTTTCTCCAAGCGACGTAAGTTTAGTTTAGCCTCTTCCCATTGTTGTTGTTGCATTTGCAATTCAACTAATAACTTCAACGTTTTAGCTCGGGAAGGTTGATGGTTTAGTGAGCTTTGTAAATAAGTGAGGGCATCGTCTATTTCTCCTTGACTCTGACTACACAAAGCTAGGTTTTCATACGTTTCTGCAGTGGAAATATAGTTCGTGCTATTAACGGCTTTCAGAAAATAGGTTTTGGCTTCTTCGTACTGGCCATTTTCACATAAAAATGCACCGTAGGAGTTTGCGATATCTGGATTTTTAGGATCAAAGTCTAAGGCTTTTTGGTAGGCCTCATCGGCTAACTCATTTTCATCCACCTGTTGATAATAATAGGCCATACTAAAATGCGCATCAGCAAGACGAGGAGCAAATTTTAGGGCTTTATCTAAATTAAACTTAGCTTGGCTGAAGTTGCCATTTTTTAGGTAAGTTAAACCCAATGAAATTCTATTTTTTGCCGCTGCGATTGGATCAAAATCATCACTTGCTTTAAAACCTTCTGGCAAAGGCTCGCTTACACAAGCGGAGAGAAATATCATTGCGATAATCAAAAAACTACGCATATAACTCACTTACGTTAGGGATTATGTAGATTGACCTATGCTAACTGCTTGTTAGGTACTAATCCAACTAGTTAGCCATTTTTACTGAAATTTGTTGACCTTTTTGCTGTTTTTTCAACATACGCTTAGTGCGATCAACAACGTCCCCGACTAATTGGCCACAAGCGGCATCGATATCATCGCCACGTGTACGGCGAACCACTACCGTTATGCCGTATTCCATCAACACTTTAGCAAAACGATCAATTCGAGAATTACTTGAGCAGGTATAAGGCGACCCAGGGTAAGGATTAAAGGGTATCAGGTTAATTTTACATGGGGTTTCTTTCAGCACTTTAGCTAACAAGTGAGCTTGGTCAGTACTGTCGTTAATGCCATTTAGCATGACATACTCCACGGTTACTTTACCTTGATTCGCATTCGACTTCGCCAAATAACGTCGCACACCCGCTAAAAACTCTTCAATGGGATACTTCTTATTAACCGGTACAATTTCGTCTCGTAAATCATTGGTTGGTGCATGTAAGGATATGGCTAATGCCACGTCAATCATATCACCTAACTTATCAAGTGCTGGAACGACACCGGAAGTGCTTAATGTCACCCTACGTTTAGATAGACCAAAACCAAGGTCATCTAACATAATTTCCATTGCTGGTACCACATGTTTTAAATTCAACAGTGGCTCACCCATGCCCATCATCACCACATTGGTAATAGGTCGTTTAGCCGTATCTTTGGATAAACCTATGGTGATCGCTACCCGCCAAACTTGCCCGATAATCTCAGCTACAGTCAAGTTACGGTTGAAACCTTGTTGAGCGGTGGAACAAAATGTACATTCTAACGCACAGCCTACTTGAGAAGATACGCATAAGGTTGCGCGGTCTCCATCAGGTATCCAAACCGTTTCAACTTCCTGACCGCCTTCTAATTTTAACGCGAACTTAATAGTGCCATCAGTGGCATTTTGCTGGTAAGCAATTTCTGGTGCGCGTATTTCACAGCGTTCAATCAATTTCGCCCGCAAGGATTTATTCAGGTTCGTCATTTTTTCAAAGTCTGTTTCACCTTGCTGATAAATCCATTTCATCATTTGATCGGCACGAAATGGTTTCTCGCCCATGGACGCAAAAAACTCTCGCATACCTTGACGATTAAAATCTAACAAATTGGTTTTAGCCACTTGATGGACTACAGACATAAAACAAATAACCTCAATTCAAACTAACTAGATTGTACATTTTATAAGCTAACTTTACTACGACAAAAGGGGAGCAAAGCTCCCCTTTTGAATAAAGCAATTAGCTTATCGAGTGCGTGGGCAGATTTCTTCGTCAGAGAAGAAGTATGCAATTTCGCGAGCAGCTGATTCTGTTGCGTCAGAACCGTGAACTGCATTTTCGTCGATAGAAGCAGCATAATCAGCACGTAAAGTACCAGCTAATGCTTCTGCTGGGTTAGTTGCACCCATGATTTCACGATGACGTAAAACTGCGTTTTCACCTTCTAAAACCTGAACCATAACTGGGCCAGATGTCATGAAAGATACCAAAGCATTAAAGAAAGGACGCTCACTATGTTCAGCGTAAAAACCTTCTGCTTGTTCTTTGCTTAAGTGCACCATTTTTGAAGCAACGATGCGTAAACCCGCTGACTCGAAACGATTATAGATCGCACCGATAACATTTTTTGCTACAGCGTCTGGTTTGATGATTGAAAAAGTACGTTCTAAGGCCATTGACAGGTCTCCGATTACATATAAAAAAGTATTTGCTAAAATTTCCGCGCGGATTATATGCAACTTTGCCCTCAATGACTAATTTATCTGACAATTTGATTAAATATTTTTATTTAAGCTGTAACAAAAGATCAACAGTGCTGCAAAAAACTACCCAAAAAGCCTTACAAAACAGAACGGTTTGGGCAATCCCGTGGTAAATCGTCACAATTACTTCACACAAGTGTCGCAAATATTTAATTTCCAACTCTTAAGGTAATCGGCTGATTTTAAACACAGATGTCTAACTTGGAATAATAATGAAAGATCAGCTAAAAAAATTAAAACTAGGTCTAGTTGCATTAGCGGTAGTAACCGCTTTAGGTGGATGTACTCTTGATGGTGAAGATGGTCAAGATGGCGCAACAGGTGCCCAAGGTACCGCAGGTATAGATGGAACTGATGGTTCTGACGGACTAGACGGTCAAAGCTTACCCCGTGAATTAGCCATTGAAGTAGTTGGCAGATTTTCAGCCGGCGGCGAAGAGATATACGGTAAGAGTGCTGCAGAAATTGTGCAATTCCATGCAAGTTCTCAATCCGCCTTTGCCATTAATGCCGCACTAAACCAAGTTGAAGTGATATCCCTAGGTAGTTTGCCGACCGCAGCTGTAGGCAATCCGATTACAGATAGCAGTTTAACCTCACAAGCTTTCACCTTCCCTAGTAGTGTCACCGTTAAAGATACTGACGGGGTTGAGCAAACCGTCGCACTTGGTGTAGCGAACTCTGTTGCCATAAACGGTGATATGTTGGCCCTTGCAGTAGAAGGTGAATCCAAAACAGATAACGGAGCGATATTGTTTTATAGCTTAGATGCCCTAGGCCAGGCTAGCTTTGTCAAAGCCGTTTTAGCAGGCGCGCTGCCGGACATGGTGACATTCAGTGAAGATGGCAGTCTAGTCCTCGTTGCCAACGAAGGTGAGCCAGACACAGATTATGCAGTAGATCCTGAAGGCAGTATCTCAGTGGTTAATATTGCAGATGGAGTGCCCGCAGATGTGGCTGACGTCATCAATTTATCCACAGATATGGTGTTTTCAAATGATACCTTAGATGAAGAAGACTTCGATACCGATGCAGAACGCAGGGCGCTACTTAGTGCTATGGGCATCAAGTTCTCAAGTCCAGAAGGTACGACCGTGGCTCAAGATATAGAGCCCGAGTACATAACCATAAGTGACGATGGCAAAACGGCTTATGTTTCCTTACAAGAAGCGAATGGAATTGGCATTATCGATTTAGATGATATGACCATCGAAGTCAAAGCATTGGGCTTTAAAGATTGGAGCCAATTTGAATTAGACTTCACTAACAAAGATGAATTGCCAAGTTTCAGCAGCGTAGCGGGTTTATATGGCATGTACCAACCCGACACCATCGCCAGTTACCAATGGAATGGCGCGACTTTTATTTTATCGGCAAATGAAGGTGACTCACGGGATTGGGACGAATACTCTGAAGAAGTGCGTGTAGAAGATATCGTTGATCCTGATGAGATGAATATGTTGCTGTCCGATGAGCTACAAGCAATCTATGACGCCAGTGGTGCAGATGATGGTTTAGGTCGTCTAAAAGTCACCACAGTATTGGGTGATGCAAACCAAGATGGTGTGTACGAAGCTCTTTATGCTTATGGCGGCCGTTCGTTTTCAATTTGGGACCAAAATGTCAATCAAGTCTTCGACTCGGGTGATGACTTCGAAAAAATCTCAGCTGCTATTTTGGGTGATGATTTTAATAGCGCCCATACTGAAAACAAAGGAGATAATCGCTCCGATGATAAAGGTGGTGAGCCTGAAGCTATAGCTGTGGGCGAAATAAATGGACGTACTTATGCGTTTATTGGTTTAGAGCGCTCCGGTGACTTATTCACCTACGATGTTACTAACCCATTCAACGTGGCGTTTGTTGCCCATTACAATAACCGTGATTTTGACACTGATTTTGAATTAGATGACGATTTGGATAATCCATGTGATACAGCCGAAGGCATGGACTGTTCTGAGGTAGCCGAATCTGGCGACCTTGGTCCAGAGAGCATCAAGTTTGTGTCCGCCGAACAAAGTCCAAATGGCAACGCCTTATTAATTATCGGCAATGAAGTCAGTGGAACAGTAACGGTTTACCAAGTCACTGAAATATAAAGCCCCTAAAAATAATGGCTGTCGTTGGCAGCCTTTAAAACGAAAAAACCCGGAATTGAATTCCGGGTTTTTGCTGTAAATCTAGCGAGTGAAATTAATGCCCTTCACTAACCTGATTAACTGTGTATTTAGGTATTTCTACAACCAAATCTTCATCTTGGATAACAGCCTGACAGCCTAAACGAGATTCAGGTTCAAGACCCCAAGCTTTATCTAACATATCTTCTTCTAGATCATCAGCTTCACCTAATGAATCTAATCCTTCTCGGATAAGCACATGGCAAGTGGTGCATGCACAAACTTTTTCACAAGCATGTTCAATTCCAATGCCATTTTTCAGGGCAACATCTAAAACTGAGGTTCCTTTGTCGCCTTCTAAAACAGCGCCATCTGGACACAATTCTGCGTGGGGTAAAAATATAATTTGTGGCATTACTGCTCCTTAAATATCGTTAACTGAATGACCAGTCAGTGCTTGATTAATTGACTTGTCCATTCGTCTAGCGGCAAATGCTTGACTAATGCTGTCGACTTTTTCTATGGCCTGTTTAATGGCTTCAATATCCTCACCTTGGGCCAGTTTGAGCATATAAGACAATGCACTATTAATTGCTGCGTTTTCTTCTTCACTTAGCAGTTCGTCACCGTCTTTTTGCAGTGCGCTATTCAGAGTTTCAGCAACCCTAGTCGCTTCCACTTGCTGCTCTTTCAGCATTCTAGCTTGCATGTCTTGTTTGGCATATTGCATTGAATCTTTGAGCATTTCTGCTACTTCTTCGTCTTTGAGACCGTATGAGGGTTTAACTTGAATCTCCGCCTTAACACCCGTGGACTTTTCCATGGCAGTTACATTTAGTAAACCATCGGCATCTACCTGGAAAGTTACCCGAATATGCGCCGCACCAGCAGTCATTGACGGAATGCCTGTTAGGTTAAATTTAGCCAAGGAGCGGCAATCTTTCACTAACTCTCGCTCTCCTTGTAATACATGCACCATCATCGCCGTTTGACCGTCTTTGAAGGTAGTAAATTCCTGCGCTTTTGCAACGGGTATGGTGGTATTCCTAGCAACGATTTTTTCCGTCAATCCACCCATAGTTTCTATCCCCAAAGAAAGGGGTAACACATCTAATAACAACATTTCGCTATCAGGTTTGTTGCCAGCTAAAATATCTGCCTGAATAGCAGCACCTATGGCAACGACTTTGTCTGGATCGATAGAGGTTAAAGGCGTTTTACCAAAAAACTCACCCACTTTATGTCGAACCATAGGCACACGAGTTGAGCCGCCGACCATCACAACTTGCAGTACTTCATCGATGTCGATTTCCGCATCTTTGACTGCTCGCTTACAAGCGCGCAATGACTTTTTAATCAAGGGTTCAATTAATGCCTCGAACGTCATACAACTTATGACAACTTGATGGGACTCCCCATTATCATCACTAAATTCAATATCAACCGCCGAGTCGTTGCTTAGGGCTTCTTTCGCTTGTTTCGCATCATCAAGTAAACGACGCCTTAATCCTTTGGATATATCCTTAGGCAAGTTTGCTTGCTGACAAATATGTTCAAACAACAGTTGGTCGAAATCGTCGCCGCCCAATGCCGTATCGCCACCAGTGGCTAAAACCTCAAAGACACCTTTTGATAAACGCAAAATAGAAATATCAAAGGTACCGCCACCTAGATCATAGATGGCGATCACACCTTCTTGCCCGGAATCTAAACCATAGGCGATTGCGGCAGCGGTAGGTTCATTTAATAAGCGTAAAACGTGTAAACCAGCCAATTGTGCTGCGTCTTTTGTACCTTGCCTTTGGGCATCATCAAAATAAGCGGGCACGGTTACCACTGCCCCTGTTAGCTCATCACCTAAGGAGTCTTCGGCACGGGCTTTTAAATTAGCTAATATTTGCGCTGAAACTTGGATAGGATTAACTGTCGCGCCAGGTACTTGGATAGATACCTGCTCATTATTAGGAACAAATTCATAGGGTAAATTTGCATACTGACTTTGAATATCTTGTAAGCTTCTTCCCATCAAACGCTTGATGGATATTATGGTGTTGGCTGGATCTAAGTTTGCTGAAAGTTTGGCTTGCTCACCGACGACAATTCCATCGTTGGTGTACTGAACAACCGAAGGTAAAATGTGTTGTCCTAATTGATCTGGTAATGTTTCGGCAGAACCACTGCGTACAGTGGCAACTAAAGAATTGGTGGTCCCCAGATCAATTCCAACGGCTAGTTTACGTTGATGTGGTGCAGCCGCCTGACCCGGCTCAGCAATTTGCAATAATGCCATAATTGATTCTAACTCGCTTTTTAATGTTTAGTGAATCGCAGTCGCGCTAATCGTCAAACAACGCATCTTCTTTCAGTTCAATTTCTTTATGTAACTTATTCAAAAACTTTAGTTTTCTGACTTCAGCTGCGGCTAGATTATTCGCGTCGTCTGTTTGTTGATCGAGTAATTCTTGTAACGCCTTAAAATGCTGCTTGGTATGTATCGCAACGTCTTCATCCAAAGCTTCTAAAACTTGCTCGGGGTCGCCGGCAGTTTCAATTTCGGATAATTGTTCGCGCCATTCCATTTGTTGCATTAAAAATGCTGAATCTTGCATTGTTTGGGTTTCATGTTGCAGCGAAATCCCTCGAAGTTCCAACATATGTTCAGCGCGAGATAGAGGATTTTTGAGAATTTGATACCCGTCATTGACCTGTGCATTCTTTTGCACGGCCATGAGTTTTTCTTGACCACCCGCATTGGAAAATCTATCTGGGTGGGTCACTTTAGCCAACGATTGATAAACGTTGGCTAATTTAACGGTATCAATATGATATGTTTCTGGAAGACCAAAAAGCGTAAAGAAATTCATAGCTTTATTTTCTTTCTATCAATTGATTAGTACAAAAGTTGAGAATAAACGCTCTAAACATTAAAGCTTTCGCCGCAACCACATTCACCGTTCGCATTCGGGTTATTGAATAAAAATCCTTCATTAAGCCCTTCTTTCGCGAAGTCTAGTTCTGTACCGTCAAGATAAACCAAGCTTTTTCCATCAATGATAATTTTAACACCATTGTCTTCAAATACTTCATCATCAGCATTTAGTTCGTCGACAAACTCCAAAACATAAGCGAGGCCGGAACAACCAGTCGTTTTTACACCAAGGCGCAAACCAACTCCTTTTCCACGGCTTTCTAAGAATGTTCTAGCTCGCTTTGCAGCGGCGTCTGACACTTTAATTCCCAAAACTGGCTCCTATCACTTCGTGTATTAAGCTTTAGAATGCTTAGATTTGTAATCTTCCACAGCGGCTTTAATTGCATCTTCCGCTAAAATAGAACAGTGGATTTTTACCGGCGGTAAAGCAAGCTCTTCAGCGATGTCTGTATTTTTAATGGTTACAGCTTCATCTAAAGTCTTACCTTTAACCCATTCTGTTACCAATGAGCTTGATGCGATAGCAGAACCACAACCATAAGTTTTAAATTTGGCGTCTTCGATTAAACCGTTTTCACCTACTTTAAGTTGCAATTTCATCACATCACCACAGGCAGGCGCACCCACCATTCCAGTAGCAATAGTTGGGTCGTTTTTATCAAATCCACCAACGTTGCGTGGATTTTCGTAATGATCGATTACTTTTTCACTGTAAGCCATGTTACTTACCTCTTAAATTACGATTTCTCGCGTTAATTCCAATTTAAACGATTCACCAACTAGTGGTGAACCCATTCAACTTTAGTCAGATCCACACCGTCTTTAAACATATCCCAAAGCGGTGACATTTCACGTAGTTTATCAATGGCGTTTTGCACCACACTAACCACGTGATCAATTTCTTCTTCAGTGGTAAATCTACCAATGCTGAATCGAATAGAGCTGTGAGCTAACTCATCGTTTAGTCCCAATGCTCGAAGCACATAAGACGGCTCTAAACTTGCTGACGTACAAGCTGAACCAGAAGACACGGCCATATCTTTAAGCGCCATAATTAATGACTCACCTTCAACATAGGCAAAACTCACATTTAAGTTACCTGTAATACGCTGTTCAAGGTCACCGTTTAAATAAACTTCTTCGATGTCTTTTAAACCATTCCACAAACGGTCACGCAGTTTCAAAATGCGCGCATTTTCTTCAACCATTTCTTCTTTAGCAATACGGAAAGCTTCACCCATACCCACGATTTGATGAGTCGCCAAGGTACCTGAACGCATACCACGTTCGTGTCCACCGCCATGCATTTGGGCTTCAATTCTTACCCGAGGCTTACGACGAACATACAAAGCGCCTATGCCTTTTGGACCATATATTTTGTGAGCTGAAAACGACATTAAATCGACTTTCAATGCCTGTAAATCAATTTCAATTTTACCTGCACTTTGGGCGGCATCTACATGAAACAAGGTTTTGTTTTCTCGACAAATTTCACCAATTTGTTGAATATCCTGAATCACCCCGATTTCATTATTCACGTGCATAACACTGACCAATACAGTATCAGGACGTAAATTTGCCTTAAACTCTTCTAAATCCAACAGACCATTTGGTTTTGGATCCATGTAAGTTACTTCAAACCCTTCACGCTCTAACTGACGACAGGTATCTAACACTGCTTTGTGTTCAGTTTTAAGGGTAATAATGTGCTTACCTTTTTTACTATAAAAGTGAGCCGCACCTTTGATAGCTAAGTTATTTGACTCTGTAGCACCTGAAGTGAATACAATTTCGCGCGGATCAGCATTCACCAATTCAGCAATTTGATTTCTAGCCAAGTCGATGGCTTCTTCAGCAATCCATCCATATTTATGGGACCGAGAGGCCGGATTACCGAAATTCCCTTCAAGGGTTAAACATTCCATCATTTTCTGGGCTACACGAGGGTCAACCGGAGTGGTTGCCGAATAATCCAAGTAGATAGGTAAATTAATATTGCTCATTTTTGGCTCCACTTATAGTTGCAAGCTAATTTCAATTTCATTTGCAACAACAGTATTAAGTTGTTTAGTTCTGTCTTGTCTTCCTGCAACCGTTTTTACGTCTTGTTTGTCCATAAGTTCACCTAACGTAATATTGTTCAGGAATTGACTGATTCGCTCACTTAAATCATGCCACAGGCTATGAGTAAGGCATCGCTCTCCGCCTTGGCAATCTGAATTGCCTTGGCATCGTGTTGCATCCACTGATTCGTCTACAGCACGTATAACTTCACCTACTGCGATTTCTTCAGGTACACGACCTAATTTGTAGCCACCGCCTGGTCCACGAACACTTTGTACAAGATTTTCTTTTCTTAAGCGCGAAAACAATTGCTCTAAATATGACAATGAAATTTCCTGACGCTCCGAAATATCGGCTAACGAGACCGGCCCTCTACGAGAATGTAATGCAACATCTAACATAGCAGTTACGGCATATCGGCCTTTGGAAGTTAGTTTCATAGAAAATACCAGTTAACAAGATACTGTGAATTTTCACATACCTGACTAATTTAGTCAAGTATTAGACCTAGTAATTTAGTCAGGTATTACTTAGAAAAAGTAATGTTTAGATGGATGGATCAAATGCATCCTTTTCTTTTTGAAAATCATCAACAAGATCAGAGTCTTGAAAGTTATCTAAATTAATAGAAGGTAATGAATCTCCACACACAGTGCCGCCCATTTTATTAATTTCTTTACACATTTCTTCCACTTTGGTGTCAATCAAATGCACATGATCTAACATAACACCAATGGCATTCGCCACGGGATCTGGGTTATCTGGGGCGACCGCGTAAGCATCAAAGCCATATTTGCGCGCGATTTTATCACGGCGCTGATGTTTATCCTGATCTTTTTGCTGTTTTTGTACGACTATTCTGCCAGGAATACCGATTACTGTGGCATTTTCGGGTACATCTTTAACCACCACTGAGTTAGAGCCAACTTTTGCGCCTTTATGCATAGTAATAGGTCCAAGGACTTTAGCGCCCGCTCCCACCACCACATTGTCTTCTAAGGTAGGATGGCGTTTTCCACCGTTCCAGCTTGTTCCGCCTAAAGTAACACTATGATATAGGGTGACATCGTTACCAATCTCTGCCGTCTCACCAATGACTACTCCCATACCGTGGTCAATAAAAAAACGACGTCCTAGTGTGGCTCCTGGATGGATTTCTATGCCCGTCAACCAGCGTGAAAATGTTGAAATGCTGCGTGCAAGCCACAACCAATTAGATTTCCATAATTTATGAGCGAGACGATGCAACCAGATTGCGTGCAAACCCGGATAGTTAGTCAGTACTTCAAAGGTTGTACGTGCTGCTGGATCGCGATGAAATACACTTTGAATATCTTCTTTTATTCGCTCAAACATAGTTTTACTTAGAGATTTCCTAATCTTTGGCTTTAATCGATTTATCCACTGAAGCCAAAATACCCCTTAAAATATTCAGTTCTTGGGTTTCGGGACGGGCACGATTAAACAGACGTCTTAATTTGGTCATCACCATACCGGGATGTTGGGGAATGATGAAATTCGTTTTTGAAAGGGTTTGTTCCAAATGACTATAAAAACGCTCTAGGTCATCAGCCAAAGGGTATTCATTTGGTTCACTTTTAATACGTGACTGATTTAAAAAAGCCATTCTAATTTCGTAACACAGGGTTTGCACTGCCGCGGCTAAGTTGAGAGAGCTATACTCTGGATTAGCAGGAATACATACATGGAAATGACATTGCTGCAATTCCTCATTACTTAGGCCATTATTCTCACGTCCAAAAACCAAGGCTACTGGGTATTTCTGCACTTCGCCAATGAGCTTTTCGCCGCACTCTCTTGGCTCAAGCATTGGCCAAGGCAAGGTTCTTGAACGGGCACTTGTGCCCACCACTAAACCACAGTCTTGCACGGCTTCTTCAAGGGTAGAGACTATTTTTGCATTAGCTAATACATCACCCGCTCCTGCTGCAAGAGCGCTCGCTTTGCCATCGGGCTTATCGATAGGATCAACTAAAACTAATTGACTTAACCCCATGGTTTTCATAGCTCTAGCGGTAGAACCGATATTGCCAGTATGAGATGTATTCACCAACACAATTCGCACATTCGCCAGTAGCGAAGTGTCAAGGTTAGCGGCGGTATTTTCAGAGTTAGACATAATTATTTTCTTTTGTTGGTCACGATGTATTAAAGGGATCAAAGTAAGTTCTAAACGTCTGTTAAGTTAATGGATTAACAGATTACTTTATTCTCAAGGCTAACTCTTCAACAAGGCTAACAGCCCATCAGCAGCACAGAATCTTAGAGCTGCATCAGCTTGCTGACGAACAACGGGTTTAGCATGATAAGCCACACCCAATGCTGCCTGCTCCATCATTACCAAATCATTGGCGCCATCACCTAAAGCAATGGTTTGTGAAGCATCAATTTGATAGCGCTGTGCCAATAGGTTCAGGGTATCGGCTTTACTTTGAGCACCAATAATTTCCCCGTCTACCTTGCCCGTTAACTTACCGTCGACAATCTCGAGTTGATTGGAAATGGCATAATCTAAATTCAAACGTTCTGCTAAATAATCAGCAAAGAAGGTAAAGCCTCCTGACGCTATAGCCAGTTTCCAGTTAGCTTTTTTAAGTTTAGCTAACAAACGGCTGATCCCAGGGTTAATTGGAACTCCATCGCGTACCTGTTTAAGAATAGATTCATTGGCTCCTTTTAAACACGCTACACGGCTATTCAAGCTTTGCGCAAAATCAAGCTTACCTTGCATGGCTAATTCAGTCACTTCTGATACTTGCTTGCCAACCCCTGCCAGCTTTGCAATTTCATCAATGCATTCAATACCGATGACTGTGCTATCCATATCCATCAATAACAAACCTGGCTCAGCTAGCGTGGGACGTTGTTTCAGGAAACTAATATCCACTTGAAACTTCACAGCAGCGGATTCGATAACAGCCGCTAAGTCTGCAGAACTTGTAACTTCCACTTCTGCTTCATAAACGCAACCGCTATTTCCTTCGTAGCCTGGTTGAAATACCAAAATATTTATCACATCCGCCAATGCAGTTTGCACTTGATACAACTTTTCCAAATTCAAACTCTCTGAAAAAAGGATAAGTTGTTGTGTACAGATCTCGCTGCTCTCAGCTAATTCAATTTGCTGTTCGTCAGATAAGGTGAAACTCACATTTTTATGGTGAAGATTGGTCAAATATTTGGCCGATAGCCATTCTTCGTTTGATAATTTGGTCGAAAGCACAATTAACCCACCGGATTATTAATTAGGACAGGGATTTTACCGATTTCAATAGGTGACGCAATAAGATATCCCTATGACTTAGAACAATTAACTAACTGAGTTCAAATTAATAAATAAAACAACAACTAATATTGGCAAACGTGGCAAATTGTCTTATTGTCTACGCCATGGATATGACAAAGTTCGGATTGGCTGATTCAGCCCAAAAAGTCCCCAGCAATTACTCAATTTTCAAACGAGTAGCGAACCTCACCTTATTAGTGGTAGCGGCAGCTATTTGTGTGAACATATGGTTGTTAAATACCGAACAGTCACAAAATTGGCACAACAATCAATCGTCACAACTAGGTCGCAGCTTGGCCAAATTCACAGCCGATATTATTGCTCCCCATTTACAAGAACAGCAAAATGATAAAATTCTTCGGTATATCAATTTATTATCTCAAGACCAGCATGTCGCAGGGGTTTCAGTTTATAACCGTTTAGGTGAAGTGGTTGAAAGTAATGAGCAAAATGCTTCTGTACTAGCAAGTTATCTAATTGAAGATGAATTTCCTTTAGTGTTTGTGGAAGAAGTTTTTTTAGAAGATAAATTGTTAGGTTACGTAAGATTGTTACTAGATAAACAACAAGTAATGCTCTACCACCTAGAATATCAGAATCAAATTTATAAACAGCTTTTGATGCTAATGTTGGTAGCGGGTTTGGTGGGGTTATTGCTCACTCGAGCTTACTATAAATTGCGCTTTCGGCATTATGAAAAAGTAAGCAAATCCAACAGAACCTAAGGGAATCAAAAACTCACAAAGCTAGGCCCTGGTGTTTTTGTCTAGTCATTCAAAGCAAAGAGCTCGCAACTGTTAACGCTAGTCTGTTCAATCACCTCTTCAACGCCAACATTCTTAATAACGGCAATATGCTGCGCTATTTCAGGTAAATACTCTGGGCTATTCCGTTGTCCTTGCTTGCCGCAAATGGGCATGTCCGGTGCATCAGTTTCCAATACAATTGCACTCAGTGGGAGCTGTTTTAGGACATCTCTGGTCTTGCCAGCTCTGGGGTAGGTAATAACGCCACCAAACCCCAGTTTGAAGCCCAAATCTAAATAACTTTTAGCTTGCTGATAACTGCCAGAAAAAGCGTGTATCACCCCTGACTGCTGAAATTTTTGCTGCTTTAAGGTGCGAATAATTTCATTGTGTGAACGGCGGTGATGGACAATAACAGGTAGTTTGTAATGCTTGGCTATAGTGAGTTGCTGAGTAAAGAAGTCTTGTTGTTTGTTTTCGTTGTGCTGGTCAGTATCATGAAAGTCGAGACCAATCTCCCCAATCGCTCTGACCATTGAATGCTGCTCAATTAAAGTAATCAGGTTATCAATATGGGCTTGTTCACTTTGGTTAATAAAATATGGATGTATGCCTAATCCATACTCTAACATTGATGAGCTTTCACACAGTTCAATAAGGGACTGCCAGCGGCTAGCTTGAGTCCCTGGGATGATAATTTTTTTAATACCCAGTTGTGAACAACGATTTAGCACCTCATTTCTATCTATATCAAAGGCATCAAAATCTAAATGGCAGTGGCTATCAATCATTACAGCCAGTCTTCCATTAAGGCATTAAACGTTGTATTTGCCAGTTCTGACTATTCGAATCTGCTGTTTGTTGTGTATCCCCTAAGGTATAAACAAAGCGATTGTGCAGACGATGCTCTCCCCCCTGCCAGAACTCGATTTCATGGGGAACAACACGGTAGCCACCCCAAAACTTAGGAAGGGGAATTTCCCCTGCAGAGAATTTCTTTTTCACTTCATCAAATTTACTCATTAACATTTGACGAGTAGAGATGGGTTGGCTTTGTTTCGATGCCCATGCAGCTAGCTGACTTTCCTTCGGTCGAGAGAGAAAGTACTTGGCCACTTCAGCAGTACTAAGGGGCTGAGCAGTACCACAGACTTTGACTTGTCGCTCCATAAAATACCATGGAAAATGCAGGGATACTTTAGGGTTATTGGCCAACTCTGTTGCTTTTCGACTACCTAAGTTTGTGTAGAATACAAAACCTCTGTCATCGACATCTTTGAGCAACACAATTCGTTGAGACGGCTGACCATCAGGAGATACTGTGGCCACGGTCATGGCCGTTGGATCTGGTGAGTCCGAATCAATAACCTGTTTGAGCCAATGGTTAAATTGGTTTATTGGGTTTGAATCGAGATCCTCTTGACGTAACTCACCCAGGTTGTAATTTCTTCGCAGACCATGGATATTTGCCATCTCACTCACCTTTGTTAATTCACTCACGCTCATAATGATAGGCGCGTTTAATAATTGTTATCTCCGTAACCCAGGCTTCTAAGGGCACGTTCGTCATCTGCCCAGCCTGACTTAACTTTAACCCAAAGCTCCAAAAACACTTTGTTTTCGAACAAACTTTCTAGATCTTTTCTTGCCTCTGCGCCGATAGTTTTTAGTCGTTGACCGCCCTTACCTATTACCATGCGCTTTTGCGTCTCACGCTCGACTAAAATCAAGCCATTGATTCGATATACGCCATTCTCAGCAAGCAAAAATTGTTCAATTTCAACTGTCACAGAATAAGGTAATTCGTCACCGGTAAAGCGCATGAGCTTTTCACGTACAATTTCAGCTGCCATAAACCGACTTGATCTATCGGTTATGTAATCCTCAGGAAAATAAAACTCACTTTCTGGCAAGGTGTAATGGACCATTTCCCGAAGTTCTTCGACATTGCGCCCTAACTTAGCGGAAACCGGCATGATTTTTTCAAAATCATGTTGCTCCTGAAGCCATTGCATATGTGTCATCAATTGGGTTTTATCTTTTACGTTGTCACTTTTGTTGATTAACAACCAACAGGGCAATCCGGACTGCTTAACCTTAGTCAGTACCATTTGATCATCATCGGTCCACTTTGTGCCTTCAACTAAGAACAAAACCAGTCCGACTTCTGCTAGAGAACTTGATGCAGCACGATTCATGAGTTTATTGATTGCACGCTTTTCTTCCACGTGTAATCCCGGCGTATCAACAAAAATAGCTTGGTGATGACCTTCTGTATCGATTCCCATGATTCGGTGACGTGTAGTCTGGGGCTTTCTAGAAGTGATACTCACTTTTTGCCCCAACAGCTTATTCAGTAGCGTTGATTTTCCAACATTAGGACGACCTACGATGGCAACCATGCCACAAAATGTTTTTGCCTCTGTCACGTTAATTTCTCCAATACCTGTTTGGCTGCTTCTTGCTCTGCTTTTCGACGTGAACTACCTCGACCCGACACTTTTTCCGATAAGCCTTCAACCGAACAGTTAACCACGAATATTTGGTCATGATCTTTACCAAGCACTTCCACTACTTCGTATTCTGGCAAAGGCAACTTACGGCCTTGGAGAAATTCCTGCAATTGAGTTTTATTGTCTTTGGGGTGTGCAGTGGGATCTAAATCATTAAATCGCGAAGCGAACCAATTCAAAATCAACTGCTTACAGCAATCTAAACCTGATTCTAAATAAATTGCACCAATGATCGCTTCAACGGCATCAGCAAGTATTGAGCTGCGTCGATAACCGCCACTTTTTAGCTCTCCTGAGCCAAGTAATAGAATGTCCCCTAGCTCAAACTCTCTGCCGACTTCAGCTAGGGTTTCCCCTTTTACTAAAGTCGCTCGCATTCTAGTGAGTTTACCTTCGGGTTGCATTGGAAAACGTTTGAACAACTCTTCCGCGACCACCAGCCCTAAGACTGCATCACCCAAATATTCCAAACGTTCATTGTGAACATTTTTATAACTGCGATGAGTCAGTGCCAAGGTTAGATTATCTGCATCTAAAAATTGGTAACCAATGCGTTTATATAATTTTTTGTAGGATGGGTTTAGCGCCATTTATTCAATGCCACCCACACGCTCAAATCGCACACCTGTAGGTATCCACGTTGGCAATATATCTTCAGGAACACGTTCAAATTCAAAACTAATCCAAATAGCAACCGCTTTACCGACTAAATGATCGTCTGAAACAAATCCCCAAAAGCGGCCATCTTCACTATTGTCACGGTTATCGCCCATAACAAAATAATGTCCTTGTGGCACTACCCATTCACCAATTTTGGTACCTGGCTGCTCATGGTAACGACTAATATCATCTAATCTTCTTGGGAAAATAAGGATCTCATGATTCACATCGCCCAATTTTTCACTAAATTTATTAATCTGATAACCTTGATAGTTATATTGTCCCAAAAAGTCTCTTTCTACTTTGTACTCTGGCAAACAACCTTGCCTTGAAGGACATGCAGGTTTGATATACAGATCTTTAGACGAATAACTAATAGTATCGCCAGGTAACCCAACGACTCGTTTAATATAATCTAACTTAGTATTTTCTGGATATTTAAAAACAACGACATCGCCACGCTCTGGCTCACCCGTTTCAAAAAACTTAGTGCGAGTGACAGGATCTTTTAAACCATAAGAAAACTTTTCTACCAGAATAAAATCGCCCACTAATAAAGTTGGCATCATTGAACCTGATGGGATCTGAAATGGTTCATATAAAAAAGAACGTAAAACCAATACAAATGCAATTACCGGAAAAATTTGCTGTGCAGTATCCACTACATAAGGAATAGGTAGTTCGGTACCCTCGGGTAAAGCGTTGCCGCCGTTAGCAGCAATTACTTTCTGCCGACGTTTTGGCGCGAACACCTTGGCATCGATTAACCAAATCAAACCTGATGCTACTGTTATAAAAACTAGAAATAATGAAAAGTAATTGGCCATTTATTTTCCTACCTTGAGTACGGCTAAAAATGCATCCTGCGGTAACTCAACATTACCCACTTGTTTCATACGTTTTTTACCTTCTTTCTGCTTCTGTAGCAGCTTTTTCTTACGACTCACGTCACCACCATAACATTTTGCAATTACGTTTTTACGAAGCTGCTTTATAGTACTTCTGGCAATAACATGATTTCCAATAGCGGCTTGAATCGCAATATCGAACATTTGTCTGGGGATTAATTCCCGCAATTTTTCGACTAAATCACGACCACGACCTTGAGCGTTATCCTTATGGGTAATAACCGCAAGGGCGTCTACTCGCTCTCCATTAATCAAGATATCTAAACGCACCATGTCAGCAGCATTAAACTTAATAAAGTTATAATCCAGAGAAGCAAAACCGCGGCTAGTTGATTTCAAACGGTCGAAAAAGTCCATGACAACTTCAGCCATTGGTAATTCATAAACCACTGCAACCTGCTTACCGTGGTAGGTCATATTAGTTTGTACACCACGTTTTTCGATACACAGTGTAATTACATTACCTAAATAGTCTTGTGGTACCAAGATGTGGGCTTCGACAATAGGCTCACGAATTTCAGCAATGTCATTTATAGGAGGTAATTTGGACGGGTTGTCTACTTTGAGTAATTCACCTTTAGTGGTTTCTACTTCATACACCACGGTTGGCGCAGTAGTGATCAAATCTAAGTCGTATTCTCTTTCCAAACGCTCTTGGATGATTTCCATGTGCAACATACCTAAGAATCCAATTCGGAATCCAAAGCCCAGTGCAGAAGAGCTTTCTGGCTCATAAAACAACGATGCATCGTTTAAGGTAAGTTTTGCTAACGCATCGCGGAAATCTTCGTATTCATCAGAGCTGACCGGGAATAAACCTGCATACACTTGCGGCTTAATTTTTTGAAAACCCGGAAGTGCAGTTTCAGCAGGCGCTTTTGCTAACGTAATAGTATCGCCAACCGGCGCCCCTTGAATATCTTTAATACCGGCAATGACATAACCCACTTCACCGGTTTTAAGCTCACCGGTTTTGGTTTGTTTAGGTGTAAAGATACCCACATTATCCGCTTGGTGTACTGCACCATTTGACATGATTTGTATTTTATCTTTGGCGTTGAGAGTTCCTTCCATCACTCGTACTAAGGAAACCACTCCTTGGTAGTTGTCGAACCAAGAGTCGACAATAAGTGCTTTTAAAGGTGCGTCAGGATCGCCTTCAGGAGGAGGAACTTGACGAACAATCACTTCTAAAACATCTTCGATTCCAATTCCGGTTTTAGCAGAACAACGCACCGCATCAATGGCATCGATACCGACTATGTCTTCAATTTCTTCGGCAACACGGTCAGGTTCGGCTTGTGGAAGGTCAATTTTATTCAAAACTGGAACCACTTCCATATCTAAATCGATGGCGGTATAACAGTTGGCTAAGGTTTGCGCTTCAACACCTTGTCCTGCATCAACGACTAACAAGGCCCCTTCACATGCAGCTAAAGAACGTGACACTTCATAGGTAAAGTCAACATGCCCTGGTGTATCAATGAAATTCAACTGATAAGTTTCACCATCTTTGGCAGTGTAATTTAGGGTGACACTTTGGGCTTTAATCGTAATCCCGCGCTCACGCTCAATGTCCATCGAGTCTAAGACTTGCTCAGACATCTCACGTTGGGTCAAACCGCCACAATGTTGAATAAGTCGATCTGAAAGAGTCGATTTACCATGATCAATATGGGCTATTATGGAAAAGTTACGAATGTGCTTATGTTGCATAGTTTAAGACTGTTACCTACAGCTAGTGCCCTTGCTATCAAAAGTGATGACGCAGGAACGAATAAAAAATAATTTGGCGGGGATTTTACAGTGTTCTGGAGCACATTGCGATAATGTTCTGACGAATACTCAGACAATTGATTTAATACTTGTTAATAAAACGATTTTTAAGGTTAGCTCCTCACTTATCGTGGCGCAAATTTCGTATTGACGGGGTCGTAGGCGTTATTGCAAAAACATTCCCTCCGACTGGCCAGCTGGATAGCATCGTTGATAATTGAACAGATTATTTAGAGTTAACGACTAAAGAGTCATCTTGAGCGGGTAAAATAGCCAATAGCTTAGGTTGGAATCGATTCTTATTCGGTTGATTTGCGTACTTTTTAAGAAATTTAAACGTGATAAATGTGGTAAAAAAAGCAGCTCCAACAATCCAGAGTTCATGTTGTAAATCAATTAAAGGTAACAAATATTGTGCACTTAACGCAGTAACAATCATCACCAACAGTGGCAATAAATATATCATTGCAGAAGCCGTCAACAGCTGGTTTTCTGCAACCCCAAGCTTAACTTTTTGACCAACTTTGGCGCTGTGATGACAGCGTAAAATTAATTGCTCTTTTTTTGGGGTAAACGCTTTAGCAACCACGCCGGTGCCGCAGTTATCTTGCGCCTGACAACCACCGCAGGTAGATTTAATTTCGGTTTCAACCCAAATATGATCTTTATCCACTGCGGTAATAACCCCAATCTCTTCAATCACGTTATTGCACCTTAGTTACTGAAGCGGCGATAGAATTTGCGGTATTAGCGGGAATTTTTCCAATTACCGTGACCAGAACTGGCCCCTGCTTTCTTGAAAAATAAATATCTGAACCAAAGCGAGCGACTATGTCGCTTTCTGCTGCAGACGCAGTGGCTTGTTGCATATACACAGAGATATCAACCAAGCCATCGCTTAACATTAAATATTCTAAAGATCCTGCATTATCAGGTAATTGGCGCACACTATGTTTTATCTGTTTCATGCCCACAGGGACATAATCAACTTGCCACAGCTTCTCTACTTCCTCAGTTGCTTCTAATTGAATAACAGCTGGCATTGTTGCCGCTTCTAATTTAGCGAAATAAGGATCAGGTTGTTCCGTTACGTTTAATTCAGTAACTTGAATTTGTTCAACTTTTTGACCGTTCAATTCCATTACATTAATTTTTAACGGTAAGCCCGTTTCCTGATCTAACCAAAGGTTATATCCATAACGGCTTTTATCTTTACTTATCATCCGAATTTGTTGAGCAATTTTACCAGAGATCCGGCTCTTTCCGATGATGACAAAGTCGTAGGAACTCAAAAGTGATTTAGGATCTGTTAGCAACACATTCGGCATAGGACCAATAATGTAACCTGAAGCCAAACTATAGGGTGCACGGTGAGACTCAAAATAACTGACTTTATCCCCTACCCTCACAACTTCGCGTCCTGGACCATTTAATTGATCGAGCTGCTCCATTTCAATGCCATGTTCATTCACGCCATGACGCCAAAGGTAAGGCTGAGGATCCGATCCTGGTTTGGATAAAACAAATGAAACTGTGTAATTGAGCTGGGTTTTAGCGTTCGCCATTTTGTCTAGCCACATTAACACGTTTGGATCTTGTATTAATCCAACCTGCGCACTAGCCAATTTGATACAACTAAAAAAGAGTAATGCAGCCCAAAGATAATTGAGCTGCAGAAAGTATTTATTCAGGAAGTTTCTCACGTTCTTGGTTTACTTCTGGTTGATTAGCTTCAGATTTAACTTCATCTACCAAAGCACTTTCGTCTTCAAGATAACGTTGGCTATCTTTTAGCAAAACTTGCTCCATGTGGTCGTTGATAAACGCGTTGATACGACGTTGATGGTCACGAACACTTACCGCTGGTGTCACCTGTGTTTGCTCTAGGCTAACTGGTGATAATCCACCTTGGATACCAGGGTATGAAGCTGGAGCTGGGTTGAACACCTGTTGCTCATCTTGATTCAATTGTTGAACACCAACAACTACTGCAACTGCAACAGAGGCGGCTATCGCTAATTGACCACCAGAGCGAACTAAAGGTACCACATTACTGATAACCGGTAGATCACGCCAAGTGCGCTTAGGAGCTAATATAGCGGGTTCAGACTCCAATGCAGCCGCAATAGATGCGCTTACATCAAAATCCGCGCTTATTGGCATTTCTTTACGCATAGATTGACGAATAATGTGATAACGCTGCCACTTAGCAGCCATTTCATCATCATTGAGGATATCGGAGACAAAGTTATCGTCTTGACTCTCACCGTCAACAAATGCGGACAAATTTTCATGCTTATGCGTCATAAAAGGTTCCTGAATTAACGCTTCATTCTTCAACATTTTTTTACAAATGTCATTTATTTATCTTTCTAAGAGCGGGTTTAAGACTTTATCTATCGCCTCTCTCGCTCTAAAAATTCTTGAACGTACTGTCCCTACAGGGCAGTCCATCACATTTGCTATGTCTTCATAGCTCAACCCTTCCAATTCACGTAATGTAATAGCCATGCGTAAATCTTCGGGCAATTTATCAAGTGCATCAAATAACACTTTTTCAAGCTCTTCTGACATCAGACTACGTTCAGGGGAGTTTTGTTCCTTTAACGCGTCACTTCCGTCATAATAATCTGCTTCTTCTGCATCCACATCACTGGCAGGAGGCTTTCTCCCCTGCGAAACTAAATAATTCTTTGCACTATTAACCGCAATTCTGTAAAGCCAAGTGTAAAAGGCACTGTCACCGCGAAAATTAGGTAAAGCCTTATAAGCTTTAATAAAAGCTTCTTGGGTCACATCTGCTACATCACCTGAGTTTTTCACATAACGTGATACCAAATGCGCGACTTTGTGTTGATACTTAGTTACCAACAAACCAAACGCGTTTTTATCTCCGCGTTGTACTTTTTCAACAATTTGTTGATCCGTTATCTGCTCGCTCATTCGAGCCATCACTCCTAATACAAATACTACCACGGCTCTCGCAAGCACAAATATAGACTGTACGTTTTGCGAAAAGTTCGATTTAAATTAAATTATTACAAACTTTCTATTAAAAGGCTTATTTTCACAAGCTGTCAATTCTGATAGGGTCTGCAAATTCATTCCAATTGGCTATTATACTATATGAGCTCTACTGTTGAACATCGTTGTGACGTTTTGATTATTGGAAGTGGCGCAGCAGGTCTTTCATTAGCATTGAAGTTAGCTGAAAAATATAACGTCATCGTGCTAAGTAAAAGTACCTTATCAGAGGGATCCACTCGATATGCTCAGGGTGGGATCGCCGCGGTTTTTGATGAACAAGACTCTATTGAGTCACATGTTAAAGATACCCTTGAAGCCGGCGCAGGCCTATGCGAAGAACAAGCCGTTCGCTTTACAGCTAATCAAGCAAAGTCCTGTATGGAATGGCTTATCAATTATGGCGTTCCCTTTGATCAAGAAAAAGATGAACAAGGTAACTCCCGCTACCACCTAACCAGAGAAGGCGGACACAGTCACCGCAGAATTTTACATGCAGCCGATGCCACAGGCTTCGCAGTTCAAACCTCTTTACAAGAAGCGGTGATGCAACATCCTAATATTCACCTATTTGAACGATATAATGCCATTGATTTAGTGCGTCACGAAGATGCGCCAAATCAGTGTTTAGGTGCCTATGTTTGGAACCGCAAAAAAGAACACGTAGAACTTATACGCAGTCGATTTACTGCTTTGGCAACTGGCGGAGCAAGCAAAGTTTATCAGTACACCTCAAATCCGGATGTTTCCAGTGGCGATGGCATTGCAATGGCGTGGCGCGCTGGTTGTTCAGTAGCGAATATGGAATTTAATCAATTTCACCCAACCTGTCTGTTTCATCCAGAAGCCAAAAACTTCCTAATCACCGAAGCATTACGTGGAGAAGGTGCATTTTTATGCCACGCTGATGGCAGTAAATTTATGCATAAATTTGACCCTAGAGGTGATTTAGCGCCGCGAGATATTGTTGCCCGCGCAATCGATTTTGAAATGAAGCGTCTTGGAAAAGACTGTATGTATTTGGACATTAGTCATAAATCTGCCGATTTCATTGTTAAGCATTTCCCAAATATTTATCGTAAATGTCGCTCCCTTGGCATTGATATTACACGCCACCCTATTCCCGTAGTGCCAGCTGCCCACTATAGTTGTGGTGGAGTAAAAACCGATTTTAACGCTAAGACAGATTTAGATAACTTGTATGCCATAGGTGAAGTAGCGTACACAGGGTTGCATGGTGCTAACCGCATGGCCAGCAATTCATTATTGGAATGTGTTGTGTTTGCCCATGCAGCAGCGAATGATATTTTAGCCAAATCTGATAGACCAACTTTCGAACAATCAATTCCACCTTGGGATGAAAGCCAAGTGGGTGATTCAGATGAAGAGGTCGTGATACAACATAACTGGCATGAGCTACGCCTATTTATGTGGGATTATGTTGGCATAGTGCGCACCAATAAACGATTAGAAAGAGCGTTGCGCAGAATAGAGTTATTGCAACAGGAAATTCACGAGTACTATGCTAACTTTCGTGTTTGCAACAACATATTGGAATTAAGAAACTTAGTTACAGTGGCTGAACTCATCGTACGTTGTGCAATGAAACGTAAAGAAAGTCGTGGTTTACACTATAATCTTGATTATCCAGATACCCTTGATAAAGCTGAAGTCACAGTACTTAGTGGCCGCAGCAGTTCGCCATCTCAACGGCTTGACTCGTAAACGCCCTAGGTTATTTGTGAGCAAGGGAGATTTCCATCTCCCCTGCTCTAAACGTTAACTCGAAGTCCTACTAAAGCCTTATCTGTCCTTTGCAGTGACAAATTTGTTTATCTTCACTGGTAAGCACAAATTGTGTTTCAGAAGCGCTGTTAGACGCCCTCCACAAAATCACATCCGACGGCAAAAATAAAGGCTTCAAAAAGTTAACCTTCACAAAAAACCTATCAGAAATTTGCTGTTGGAACTCAGACACACTTCTTGCCTTACTCCACATTCCGTGTGCAATAGCAGATTTAAAGCCGAATAATTTGGCGCTAGTTTGACTCAAGTGTATGGGATTAAGGTCACCAGATACTTTGCCGTAACGACGACCTATACCGGTATCACAATGCCATTGACTCATAAAATCTAAGTTAGTATCAAATTGATAGGGTGAAGATTGGGACTTGCCAGTAAAACATGACTTATTAACGGCTAATAGCTCACTTACAGACTGCCATATCACTTGCTGATGCTGATAAAATGTAGACTCAATTTTAAAACTAATACCTTTTACATGTCGCTCGAAACTAACAAGCTTACTTTCAAGTTCTAATTCACTGGAGCGGTCTAACGGCATTAACACTTCGATTTGATTGCTTAAATGAACAATGCCTAACAATGCGAACGGAAACTGCTCATTGAGCATTAATTGCATATGTTGCTTGAAAGCATACAAATGTAAAAAGCACGGATGAATGTCATCGTGCTGGGTCTCTTGCCATTGAACAACATTGTGATATGCCTTGATTTTAGCCCCATCGACTTCATTAATTTTTTGTCGAATATTCAGGTCCAGTCTAGGCAACAGAGCTGAGTCGAACACTAAAGGGTGATTTCTTTTTAGACCTGCTCTTAAAAAATCCAGCATAAACACCTTAATCCTTTTTGACCAAAATCGGACTAGTAATACCTTAACGGCCATTATCCAAAAGGGAGTACAAGTATACGAGGCCGTTAACAATCCATTGGCTGCTGCTGGCATCGCAATATAATTCGACAAAGACGTCTGAAATCTTGTTCAGAAACTTGATCTTTTGCTAACCACAAAAAACGTGGTTGGTTATCAAACACCGTTTTTTCGAAGAACAAACAGATAAAAGCACCACAAATTTTACTTTGATGGCTAAGTTTACAATATCCGTGATGAGCACCTTGCAACCAATTAACTTCCCCTGTGGGGGTTAAGCTCATTACACTTGGAGAATACTTTTGCTTCAGTTTGAATATCCAGCCAAGACCGAATATTAAGGTGAGAAGACTGCAACCACTTTGTAATAACAATTGGCCTGGAATAACGGACTCTTTCCACAGCCAAAAGGTCATTATTAAAAAGCTAATCCAACTGATTTGTAAACAAAGCATTAGACGGCTTTTTGCAATGCTGATCCTATACTTTGACACGGCTCAAAATATACTCGACCATTTGCGCAAGCTCGGGATCTTCGCATTCTTGATGCCCCATAAACCAAGCAAACAGGTCAGGATCATCACTGGTGAGTAAACGTTCAAAGACCAATTGTTGAGATTCATCCAAATCCTCAAACGCTTCATCAACAAACGGCATAAAAAGGACGTCAAGTTCAAGCATGCCTCGTCGACACGCCCACTTCAATCTAGACAATCTTTTTTTATCAAACATCCTGGCTCCAGGTAAAAATATTAAACATTATGGGATAGCTATTTTAGTCAACGCATTATTGAATAATTAGCCGAGGCTAATTGTATTCTGATTATGCTAAAAAATCTCAGACAAATTCACGAGACACTTGCATCTGAGTCGCAAAACCCCATTATAGTGGTCATGATAGATAGATTAACAAGGTATTAGCGAATATGCAGTCTAGTTTTTCAACACCAGACAGTTTTTATGGTGAATTAACTAACCTAGGGATTATTTCCGTCGAAGGGGAAGAAGCAGTCAGTTATCTGCAAGGAAAAGTCACCAACGACATGGATTCATTAGGCGAAGAAAAGATACAACTTGGTTGCCATTGTGATTTTAAAGGCAAAACCTGGAATATTTTTCACGCCATCAAAACTCCTGAGGGAGTAGATTTACTGTGTCATCGCGAAAGTATCCCTGCATCATTGGCTGAGCTAAAAAAATATGGCGTGTTTTCTAAAGTAGAATTCAACGACACTACAGCTAACTGGCAGTATTTTGCGTTAAGTGGCGCAGAATCAGAACAATCATTAGAAGGTATCTTCGAACAACTCCCAACTGAACATTTGCAGGTTATCTCGAATGAAGATGGTAAAGTTATTCGCTTCGATGCGCCTTTTACACGTTATCTAGTGTTAGCTAAACCCGCTCTAGCGCAGCAATTGAATCAACAACTAACAACATCAAAAATGGCAGAAGCGTATTGGGAAGCCGCGGATATATTAAGTGGTTTAGCAAACATTCAAGGGGCCACCTCAGAGCAATTTGTCCCGCAAATGATGAATTTGCAAGCACTTCAGGCCATCAGCTTTGATAAAGGTTGTTACATGGGGCAAGAAGTTGTTGCCCGCACTAAATATCTAGGTAAAAACAAAAGAGCCGCCTTCATTCTAAAATCAGACAATAGCTCTTCCTTACTTGCAGGTGATATTTTAGAGGCTAAAATGGGAGATAACTGGCGACGAAGTGGTACTGTATTGCGTAGCGCCTCGTTAGAAACTGGCACCTGCGTATTAGCCATACTGCCAAATGATACAACAGCAGAGCAAATATTTAGATCCAAAGAGAACCCAGAGCAACTATTTACGGTAGCGCCTTTACCCTACAGCCTTGATTAATTTATCCGGTGTGATTAACCAAACAATATAGAGAATAACGTTTTATGCTAATTTCAGAAAATGCCATTGTGACAATGCACTTTACCGTAAAAACCCAAGATGGAACGCAAATTGATTCATCTCGAGACGGTGAACCAATGATCTACATGCAAGGTAGCCAATACCTTATTAAAGGCTTAGAAGATGCCTTAGAAGGTCGCCAAAAAGGCGATAAGTTTGCTCTCGATGTGCCGCCTGAACTAGCTTATGGTGAACGTCATGATGAACTTGTACAAATGGTACCAAAAACCATGTTTGAAGGAATGGAAGTTGAAGTTGGTATGACGTTTAGAGCGACAACGGACAATGGTGAGCAATCCGTCATGGTAATTGATGAAACTGATGATGAGGTTGTGATCGATGGCAATCACCCTCTTTCTGGTGTGCCACTGAATTTTGACGTTGAAATTCTAGAAGTAAGAGAAGCAACGGATGATGAAATAGCCCATGGCCATCCACATGCCGAAGGCGGTTGTGGTCATCATCATTAAGAGCTAACGAAGATTCCCTAGAACGGAAAATCAGCTATTAAGGTTGATTTTCCGTATATCAGTGAGACTAAACGGCTTCTTCGTTTTCTTCACCGGTACGGATTCGAATCGCTCGGTCGATAGTTGAAACAAAAATTTTGCCATCACCAATTTTCCCCGTTCGCGCGTTATCCATTATCACTTCAATCACCCGATCAACCATGTCATCGGCAACGATAACTTCTATTTTATGCTTTGGCAGAAAACCAATGTGATACTCTGCGCCGCGATATAACTCTGAATGTCCTTTTTGTCGACCAAAGCCTTTGACTTCGGTGACTGTCATACCCGTAACCCCTATGCCTGAAAGCGCTGAACGCACATCTTCCATTTTGAAAGGTTTAATAATTGCTTCGACTTTTTTCATCAAATATCCTTAGGGTCTAGCTTACTTCATGCCTATTTCAGAGCATTTAAGTTGTTACTTTTAGTCGTAGTAACAACCTTACATTCTAGCTGCCACTTATATTTACATTTAATTTACATCAGGTTAATAAAATATACCATCTGCAATTACCCTATCCGGATAAAGATCCCTAAGTTTTTTAAAAAGTCGTACTCATTGTTGCTTACTTCTTTAACTAGCAAATCATCCTTAATCATAAAGCGTCGGTATAGGTACCCTTTTGTGCTGAGTCTTGGTGAATATTTCGATGAGTTTTAGCTCTACATCTTGTGAAACCTCTTTACCTTCCAGAAAGTCATCTATCTGGTCATAGGTCATGCCCAAAGCTTGTTCATCTGCCTTTTGGGGTGACAATGTTTCTAAATCAGCGGTTGGTGCTTTATAAACAATTTTATCAGGCGCACCAAGGTGAGCGGCGATTTGTCTAACTTGACGTTTGTTTAAACCAAATAGAGGAACTAGATCACATGCACCATCACCATATTTGGTGTAGAACCCCGTAATGTTTTCAGCAGAATGATCGGTGCCAAGCACTAGCCCATCCATCATTCCGGCAATCTCATACTGTACAACCATTCGTGAGCGTGCTTTTACATTCCCTTTCACAAAATCTTGTTTGTGGGCATCATCGGGCAGTAACCCAGCTGCGGCTAATGAACCACATGTTTGATCGTGAATTGCATCTGCGCCTGGTTGAATATTTACACTAACCGCATGACTTGGCTGTATAAAATCGATACTGATTTGCGCATCTTCTTCGTCGGCCTGAACACTGTATGGCAAACGCACAGCAACAAACTGATATCCACCGTTAGACTGTTTATTCAATCCATCAACAGCCAACTGTGCTAATCGACCTAAAGTGCAAGAGTCAATCCCCCCACTGATCCCCAACACTAACGTTTTCATTCCAGAAAGCGTAAGTTGGTTCTGAATAAATGCGACTCGTCTTTCTACTTCTTTTTGCGGATTAATTTCTGGAAGTACGTGCATTTCTTCTAAAATGGCTTTTTTGTGCATCTCAGTTCTCGTTTTTAGGTTGTTAGGCTGGGTACGACGTTCAGTAACGAACGGTTAAACTTAGTTTGGCAATCGTTTTTGAAATAAACGTTATGCCTTTAAAATTAAATATTCTCAGATACTTTGATGTGTAATTGTATACCTAAAAGTAGTTTAAATACGTTATTGTACTGTCTAATCAGGTTATTTTCAGTTCAGTAAATAAGCTAATAACATATGGAGTATCTTTGAAAAGCGTAAACATCTCTTTGATGTCCAATACTTTACAAAAAGGCGTTACACTTGTCGAATTAATGATTGGCATTGCCTTAGTTGGCATAGTGTTAACTATCGCCGTTCCTTCTGCCCAAGGGATCATTATCAAAAACCGTATTGTATCAGAAGTGAATGAAATCAGTGGCGTAATTCAGTTTGCTAGGGCTAACGCCGTGGATGAGCAACTTACCACAATCGTATGCCCCACTACAGATTTTGCGACCTGTACGACCAATTGGAGTCAAGTAAAAATGGTGTTTGGTGATGAAGATGGTAATGGATCTAGAGGGGACGATGAAGATCTTTTGGTGGCCACCTCACTTACTTCCAATAATAATTACGTTACTGGCCCGGCCCAAGCCATTCAATTTAACCCCAATGGCTCGGCTAATGCACTATCTACAATACTCATTTGTCACGATGGTAAAGAGGCCACTTACGCACGGCAACTTGCGGTTACCCCACAGGGTAGAGTTAAAATAAGTCAAGACTCAGACAAAGACGGCGTTCATGAAAGTATCACTGGTAGCGCGTTAAGTTGTAGCTAAGCTTTAACTGCGCTGAATGTTTATTTCAGCGCTAATCACTCTATTTCGCTTATCGCTTTTAATTTTTTTTCAAACTGCTCTAAGTGTTCGGCTTTTTCATAATCAAAATGGTATTGATTGTGGAAACCAAAACGTAAACTAACCAATGCATCTTCTAGAAAGACTGTATAACCATCATGGTCTGTATAGGCTTTAACACCTTGAAAAAGATATCCACCTTTTACTGCCTCGCCTTTATCACGGATTTTTTCAAACACATTTAAAATAAAACGACTGTCTAATTCATTTTTCATATAAACCTCCGTATTCTGCAAATACATTTAAAAACATACCTATAGTGCAAGCTGGAAACTGCACCTAAACGCTTTAACGTACCTTAACTTAATTGAAATTGTAACGTAAGCCGATATAAGCCCCATTATGTTCGAAACCGTGCTCGCCACGAATATGTTCAACTTCCGTGCGTAATAGTAAGTTAACCCCAAGATAAAAATCGAAGCCTATACCAATTTGCCCAGCAGCCACACCTTCATCAAACTCACACAAGGTGAAACTTTCTTCGCTACTTAAACTAAATGGGGTTGCCGCGCCAAATTCGCAACCCTCCCCTGAAGATAGATTTTGACCTTCGATATCCACGTTCAAAATCCCTAATCGATAATAGAGCTCACCATAATTGTTAGTCGCTTTTCCAAGTACAGAAATGCCCAATGCTTCAGCATTAAGCCCAAACTCAGTCGAATTAAGGCCATCTATGGTGGTGGGCATTTGCTCAACTTGAGACTGGTCCGAAAGCTGATGGAATCCAAATTCTGCATACCATTGTTCAGCAAACTGGTAGCCCACAGCTAATTTGTAACTGATTGTACTGGCGCTAGTGGATTCTAGGTCGGTTTTGCCGTATCCCAGAGTCGTAACACCATACATATTGTCTGTTGCAACAGCATGACCGCTTAGAATTAATGAAGAGGTAATAAAAAGACAACGAGAGATTTTCACACATAATCCTTCAAATTGAGCTAAAAACACAGTGAGACTGTATACATTAATTTAGCTTGATTGGTAAAAAACCAAGCTAATTTGAAACCTAATGTTACCCCAATTTTTTAAGGATGTGCTTATTTTTTCAGGCAAAATCGACTCAAGCTAGGTTTTAATCTATCCAACAAATAAAGTAAAATTAGCAGCCACATGCTGTATATTCTAGATAAGTAAATATTTGTCTGCATTGCGAAAGAGGCGATGTTAAGAACTAGCTTCCACTTTTCCGAATAGATAAGACTATAGAATGTGCTTAGTTTACCAAGGGGTAAACCGACACGTTCGTTATGAAAATCGTAAAATAAGATATTGATTGGCGGGTTTACACTTTTGAAAATAGTTTTTTCTACACTAAAATGCACAATATGGATTGCTCTTGCCTGCTTAACAGGCTGCGTTGCCAATGACGATTCGCAACTTCAAATTCGTCACGTTTTCGACAAACAAATGACACATGATAGTGCTGGCTTCGAGTTTGTTTTGATTTGGTATTTACCGCCTTCTGAGTTGGTTCGTCGCCAACAAAACAGTCTGATTGCAAAGACCGGGGTTGCATCGAAAAGTGCTCAAGTTTCGCGATTCTCTATAAACAATGAGACTCGTCTCAAATTGGAAGACATTGCAATTCAACGATTAGAAACTGAGCTTGAATCTAATCAAATGTGCCCGCATGGATATACAATTGAACAAATTAAATGGCTTGAACGTTCCATTGGATTTATTGGAGAATGCCAGTAATGCAAATTAAAGCCACTAGCCTAAATAAAGGATATAAATATGCAAACCATTAAGACACGCGCCGCCGTAGCTTGGGAAGCAGGCAAACCGCTTAGCATCGAAGAAGTTGATTTAATGCCCCCGCAAAAAGGGGAAGTGCTAGTGAAAATAGTCGCCACAGGTGTTTGTCACACTGATGCATACACTTTGTCAGGAGATGATCCTGAAGGTCTTTTCCCAGCGATTTTAGGTCATGAAGGTGCAGGAATTGTTGAAGCTGTGGGTGAAGGTGTGACCTTAGTTGAAGTAGGCGATCATGTTATTCCTTTGTATACCGCTGAATGTGGCAAGTGCAAATATTGCCTTTCTGGTAAAACCAATTTATGTCAGGCGATACGGGCAACCCAAGGCCAAGGCTTAATGCCCGATGGCAGTACACGTTTTTCTAAAGACGGTAAGCCAATTTATCATTATATGGGCACTTCCACTTTTGCTGAACACACAGTGGTCCCCGAAATTGCGTTGGCTAAAATCCCTAAAGAAGCCCCTTTGGAAAAAGTGTGTTTATTAGGGTGTGGAGTCACTACAGGTATGGGTGCGGTTACAAATGCCGCAAAAGTGCAAGAAGGCGACACTGTTGCCGTGTTCGGATTAGGCGGAATTGGCCTGTCGGTGCTCATTGGTGCCAGAATGGCCAAAGCCGGTCGCATTATCGCCATTGATATTAATGAAGATAAATTTGAAATAGCCAAACAACTTGGCGCAACAGACGTGATTAATCCAAAAGATTACGATAAGCCTATTCAAGAAGTCATCGTAGACATGACAGACGGTGGTGTTGAATATTCATTTGAATGTATCGGTAACGTCAATGTTATGCGCTCCGCACTAGAGTGTTGCCACAAAGGTTGGGGAGAGTCGGTGATAATTGGTGTAGCAGGCGCGGGCCAAGAAATCTCCACACGCCCTTTTCAACTTGTTACTGGCAGAGTTTGGCGTGGCACCGCCTTTGGTGGTGTGAAAGGTCGCAGCCAATTACCAGATTATGTACAGAGGTACATGGATGGTGAATTCGAACTCGACACCTTCATTACCCATACTATGGGCTTGGAAGATATTAATCAGGCCTTCGACCTAATGCATGAAGGTAAATCCATTAGATCGGTAGTACATTACTGATGTCTGTCTTGGAACTCACCTCTTCAGTTAAAAGCTTTGGTGGTCAGCAACAGCGCTTTAAACACCAGTCAAAGGTGCTTAATTGTGAAATGAACGTCAGTGTTTTTGTCCCACCGCAAGTTGAGCAAAACAAGCCGCTCCCAGTGGTATATTGGTTAAGCGGGCTGACTTGTACGGATGAAAACTTCGTAACCAAAGCCGGCGCGGCAAGAGTTGCGGCTGAACTAGGTCTCATTATCGTATGCTCTGATACTAGCCCCAGAGGAGACAATGTTGCTGATGACGACGGTTACGATTTAGGCCAAGGAGCTGGGTTTTATGTCAATGCAACTCAGCCCCCTTGGAATAGCCATTATTATATGTATGATTACATTGTTGATGAGTTGCCCGACCTAATAAACCAATCGTTTAATTGCATCCCTAAAGTCGCACTTGCTGGACATTCTATGGGAGGGCATGGCGCACTAACAATAGGTTTATCAAATATCCAGAAATACACATCTATTTCTGCATTTGCACCTATTGTAAACCCGTTAGATTGTCCTTGGGGTAAAAAAGCATTGCATGCCTATTTAGGGGATGATGTGAGTGAATGGGAACAATATGACGCTTGTAAATTACTGCAGCAGCAAGGTCAATTTTTGCAAATTCCCATATTAATTGACCAAGGGTTGAACGATGATTTTTATCAAAGTCAGAAATTGACCAAACCATTTGACGAACTCGCTCAAAAACTAAAGTACCCCGCCATAGTGAATTACCATTCTGGGTATGATCATAGTTACTTTTTTATTGCTAGTTTTATTGAAGAACATTTGCGTTTTCACCATAAATTTTTAACTGCTACGGATTAACTCACAAAATCAATGCCTTTAGTTTTCCAAAGGTGCTTATTAATAAAAAATCCCCTGTTTTACAGGGGATTTTTGTTTTTAAACGCGCACATCTAATGGCTAATGTTGATGATGTTGGTCTGGCAAAGTTTCTAAATAAGTCACCAGGTGATCTATTTCTTTTGGTTTTAAGAATCCTCCCCACGGCGGCATAAGCGGACTTTTACCAACCGCTCCACCACCTTCAACAATAATAGATTTTATTGCTGAGGTATCAGTATTGTGATGATACAAAGGGGATGTGAAATCTGGCATTGGAACACCTAACAGCGCTGCATCAGGTCCTTTTCCATCCCCTTTCACTCCATGACAACGGGCGCAGTTAACCGCAAACAAGCCGGCAGTGGCAGTTTGGTCATAACCCTCTGGTGTGTTATCTACTTCTTCTCGAAAAACATTCGCTTGATCAGCATGAACTAATTGCAATACTTCTCCGCTAGGTTCAGATGCTGCCCCTAACGTTGTAACCAGTATTTCTCCACCGCTCAATTGCACCACTGAACTGATTCCTCGTTGCGCATATTGATTGGCTCTGGCTATCAATTTAACGCTTTCAACTTGAGCTTTATCCGAGTCCATCACAAATACTTTGGCTGAATAATTATCTGCAAAAACATACTTATCTTTTAATTCTGGATACATATCAGAACGATTAACAATGCCGCCAATTACCGCTCTGTCGTAGGCATTATGTTCATAGGTATAAACAGGACCTTGTTGAGGAATATCTAATTCTTCCCATGCATCTACACCACTTTTGCTGCGCCCTTCTATCACTGGAAACTGGTAGTGTTTACCGGCTTCAATTTTGTTTACTTCTTCCCAAATAGTAGAGCCTACATCACCTAACCAAAGATCGTTTGTTAGAGGATCGAACTTGAATCGAAAGGGATTGCGTAAACCTAACGCATAATATTCATTACGTATGTCGTCTTTATCTAAAAACGGATTATCCTTAGGAATATAGTAATTTTGTACTACACCATATTCCATAGGCTGACTAATAGGCTGACTTTTTTGAGGATCCATATCTACATCAATACGTAAAATCCCAGAGCGTAAAACCTGCGAAGAGGTTTTCGCTTCAGGTGGATGCACACCTTCTCCCAATCCAATATATAGAAATCCATCAGCTCCAAACTCTAAAGCACCACCATTGTGAAACCCTGAATCATTACGAATTAAATCAAATAAAATAGTTTCTGAAGCCGTGTTTACCAAAGCGTCCGGTGACGTAATTTCAAACCGAGAAATTCTATTGTGTTGAATATTTTCTTCCCGTGTATCTGTGTAATACAGGTATAAATAAGGTTTAGGTTCGTTCTGGTTGGCAAAATTAGGATGAAAATCGAAACCAATAGCGCCATTCTCCATTTCCACTTCACCCATGAATTCTGACACATTCACCACTACCTGTGCATTTTCAGAAGTTAATGGGGATATCTTTTTGATTTTACCGCCTCGCTCTAACACATAAACCGTGCCGTCATTTTCAGGTCCCTCGCGCACTAAAACAGGCTGCGCAAACTTGAGCTTAGGTAAGTAATTCTTGAACCCCCAATCCGAGGTCTCAACAGGGTTGAACCAAATACGGACTTGGGTAATTGCATTAGCAATATCTCGGTCGGAAGTGAATGCTTTTCCCATCGCAAGGGGAACCAAAAAGTATATTAGGGCTAAGATGCCTGTAACACTGAACACTCGTTTGAAGGTGGCTGCAATCCCTGTTCCTAAACTGCCTAAAATTGTGCCGCCAAATAGCAGGCTATTAATCAACATAAATGCAATAAGATAGAAAACAGTTGCAAACAAACCGATAGCTGCAATTAGTTGAGGATCATAATTGATAGTGGTAGCAAGAAATAAATACAGCGATGCAGTTGTATAAGCATATAAGAACCAAATGTATTCATTTGCAAAACGTTTAGCACTTGAAAAAGCACTACTGCCGTTTCGCCAGCACGCTAGACCTATCTGAATAGCATAGGTAATGACAAATATTTTCACTATTTGCAGCATGTCCCCATGACTTACGTAGACATCGGGCAAATGTAAAATACTATCTGGAATTATTTCAAAGTGCTTAGTAAAGCTAAAACTTAACGATACGGTTAAGGCGACTAAAATAAGCTGTACGACTGTGCTTAAAATAAAATACTGACGACTAGTGTTTGACACATTCAATCCTATAAAATTTTTTAAATCTAAAAGGCGTTGTAGCAGGTAGTTAGGCTGCAGCAGCAATCTAACAATATTAAAAGCGCCCTTCTACCCAATTCCAGAAAATTCGTTGTTTTTGACGAATGCAATGGTGTATTTTTCGACTTCTTGTTTAAACGCTTTGCTTGAAAAAGTATGGTCTGCTTTAGCAATTCGGTGAACCGTGCTATCGCTACTTTTCAACTTTTTCCACGCTTTGTTATTCAGCGTTTGCTGTTCAAATTCCTTTGCGGTCAAATCGACACCACTTAAAACTAAACAAACCTTGCCCGAGAATGTTTGCAAACCTTTTTGCATTTGAGCTTGATAACTTTGCTGTTGATTATCTTGGCTAGAAACACTATCGCTCACAAAACCTTTTGCATCACCGATGCTATTAGCCACATTCACTTTACCGCGAATTAATTTAGACCAAAACTCTTTCGAAAGTAAACGCTGCACATAATAGTATTTCAGCATGGTTTTGCCCATGGCAGCATCACTTCTCAGCCAAGGGTTTAATAAAAATAAACCTTTAACTCGTTTGTCTTGCGGAACATATATCAGCGCAGCCGAGGCTGCATCACAAAGTCCCCATATAACAATGGAATCTATACCGAGCTCGTCACAAAGTAGATCACAAGCAGCATGAATATCATCACTGATGTTCTCAAAGGATTTTTTGTCTCCTTCGCTATCACCCATGCCGGTGTAATCAAAGCGCAATGAAGCTATGTTTTCTTTAGCTAAAGCCCGAGAAAGCTGTACAAATTGTCGATGACTGCCTACACGATATTGAGGCCCTCCAACAACAATAAGTACGGCAGTTTTAACGGCTTGTGTTGGACGGTGTAGTATCCCCATCAATTCAGCACCATTACTGTTAAACACCACTGCTGACTCAATAGATTCAGGCATAATCATAATTCTCCCTGCAAGGCGTTCAGAGTGGGTGTGTGCAACTGACTTTGTTCGAATATTTCTGGTATTTGCCAGAATGCAGAACCCTCAAAACAGGCTATTTTGAGAAGCTGTGGATCCCAATTTTTAGTCTGTATCGATACCGCTGGCGTGATTGATTCAGTTGCCAATTCAAACCAAGTTAATGGGCACGTCAGGGCTAATGATTTAGAGACCTCTATGCCATCGATGGATGCCAGCAAGTCTGCAGTAATTTCGTAACCAGCTACCTCAACGTTAGTGCCTGACAGAATTCGTTCACGCCAATTTACTTTTTGCTCCCCCTGCATCATTGAATTGGCCTGCTTTAAACGTAAAAACTGAGTCATAAACTGCTTACCCTTCATAACGGGTTTCCACAACAGAATGTGCTTAATGGATAAGATTGCTTCGATGCTTTCCCATGATGTTAAGGCCATCAACCCGCCAAAACGTACTCCCCAGAGGTCAATGCTATCGATATCTTTAGATTTTAACCAATGAGCCAGGGTAATAATATTATCGCGCCAAATCGAGACATTGACGTGTTCAATATCTTTTTCACTGTCGCCGGTACCAAGATAATCTAATGCAAATACGCAATATCCCTGTTTAGCTAAAAATAACGCTTGTTTGGTGATTATCGCTCGACTCAGGTTTAGCTCTTCGAAAATAGATGGAAGCAGTAAAACTGTTTTTTGTGGATTTGTTTGTCCGTATTGACTAACAAACAAGTTACCTTCGGCACTAGGTAGGAAATAACCTTTGATCACTTTTGCTTCCTATAGGTACATGTTTTTTAACAAAGATAATAATATCTTACTCCATATGAAAAGGCACCTAGATGATAAAAAAACTCCAATGAACAGCCCAAACACATCTTCAAGAATAATACTTTTTTATCACTTTCCCCATACTTCAATCAACAATATAGCAATTTTGCCGAACATACCTTAGCATAAGCTTAGGAATTCTCTGTTTTTCATGAAGAAAAGCGATATCAGGCATAGTTAAGCGGAATCACATGGCAGTAAAATTTTTAAAACCCCTTGCCGATGCAAGTCAATTTCCAACTCCTAGCGTCACAGCGACTCCTAAATTTAGGTTGAGCGATTTAGATATAGCTCAACACACCAAAGGAGATGTGAGGGAAACCATTTTTACTCGAAATGGTCGTGGTGCCATAGGTATCGCAGGGACCGCGCTTAGAAAAGAAAATCGTAAAAACGTCATTTTGATCCCTGCTTATCATTGTCCTGCGCTAGTCGAACCTTTCATTTGGTTAGATTACGAAATCCGTTTTTATCCCGTGCGATCGGATTTATCCATAGATCTTAATCTATTAGAGAAAGAAATTTCGTCAGGCGATGTGACCCACTGCGTAGTTGTCAGGTATTTTGGATTCGGTCAAAATAACAATGACGTTATTCAATTTTTACACAGCCAGCCGGTAGAAATTATTGAAGATTGTGCTCACTCGTTGTTTCGATTTGTAGATCATTTTGCAGACTCCGGCAAGCAAGTTCCAGATGTTAGTGCGAGTATATGTAGCATTAACAAGATACTGCCCACCATTGACGGTGGTGCACTTTATCTAAAACATAAATATGAAGCTGAATTAACCCATGTTGGTTGGGTTGAAGAAGCTAAAGCCTGTGCATTTATTGTTGGTATACCGCAACGAGTGGCAAAAATAAAAGCGCTATTTAAAAAGACTGAAGTGGAACCTACCCAGCACAATGCAGACCCGTCTGAAGAAGACATGCATTTGCGCTATTTTCAGCCAATCGATTTAGCCTCTGCTAGTTATAGGCACACTAAAACCATTTTTTGCCACAGCAATTTAACGGATATTCGAAAACAAAGACGAGATAATTTCGAATTCATTGTGAAAAACATTGATAATCCAGAAGTAGGTAATGCTTTATTCCAGCAATTAGAAAATGAAGACATTCCTTATGTCATTCCGTTTTTATTACAAGACGAAAAATACTTTTTTGATTTGCGTAAAAAAGGCATTCAAATTCTCCGTTGGGAAGAAGTTGCGGTTAGTGACTGCAGTGTAAGTCAAGATTACCGATCTCGACTGATCCAGATACCTTGTCACCAGCAACTTTCTACTAGTCAGTTAAATTTTATTGTCGACACTTTTAATCAATTACGCCCCTAGGATAGTTTAATGAATTGGTCAGTTTTAAGTTGTTCTGAATTTTCTACCCATCAAAAAGCTTGGGCAGATCTCAATCGTAAAACCATGAATCTAGCGTTTTTTGAGCCTGAATTCGTACAAGGACTCATTGCTCACTTTTTTGATGGAAATGAAAAATTAGTTGTAGCGTATGCAAACGATGAATTGCAATTCGCAGGCTTCTTTAAGCCCCATGGTAAAGGTCGTTGGGCAACAGCTATGCCCTCGCAATGTCCGCTTGGATTATTCTTACATCGAGAACCACAAATCAGTAGTAGCGTGATGAAGTCGTTATGCAGTGCCCTTCCCGGTAACGTGGCGATGTTAGATATGCTGCAAATGGATTCAAAATATAGCCAGTTTACCCCAGCAGACGAATTTGAAATCATGCCTTACATTACTTCTGGGAACCGTCCCATTCCTGAAGATTTTGACAAGTATTTTCAATCTCTGGGCAAAAATATGCGGCAAAATTACAACAAAGTAATTAATCGCGCCGCCCGAGCAGAAGATACATTATCTTGGCAGAAAGTTACTAAGCCTGCTGAGGTTAAACAAGCAATTATTAAATACGGTGAATTAGAAAGTAGTGGCTGGAAAGGTGAAGAAGGCACGGCCATATCCCCTGACAACACCCAAGGGAAATTTTATCAACAAGCCTTGGGCAGCTTAGCTGAAAATAACAAAGCCTGTTGTTGGTACTATTTAATTAACGATGAAATAGTCGCTGTGGATTTGTGTATACAGCAAGATGATTGCTTAATTATTTTGAAAACCACCTACAACGAGCAATTTAATAAACAATCTCCGGCGTTAATGCTTAAAATTGAAATGATTAAACACTATTCTCAACAACGAGAACTTGAAGGCATTAACAATATCGAGTTTTACGGAAAAGCGATGGAATGGCACAAGCGGTTAGATTCGACATTAAGAGAAATAGAGCATGTCACCTATTTCCCGAATAAATTGCTTAAAAGTGCCATAAACCTAATTAAAAAAGTGAAAAAGTAATTTATTAACTATGAATAACTCAGTATCGATAATTATCCCATTTTATCAAAGAAGCAAAGGGCTGCTAAGCAATGCTTTGAAAGGTATTGAAGCCCAAACTGCAGTGTCGCGAATTGCAAATATTATTGTTGTTGATGATGGGTCCCCTACCCCCGCTAAGCCTGAAATAGATGCGTTTAAGTCAAATTCGGATTTTTACCAAAAAATCATCCTAATTGAACAAAATAATGCGGGAGTATCACGAGCTAGAAATGTGGGGTTAGATGCAGTTACTGATAACAGCGAGTATGTCGCTTTTCTAGATCCTGATGACTTTTGGCAACCTCAACATGTAGAACTGTCCCTAAAAGGGCTGGATTTGGGAAGCGATTTTCACTTTTCTAATTTCACCCACATGGGAGTAACAATAGGAGCCTTTGAAAGAGCAGGCTATATTGATCCTTCTCAACACCCAGTTGTTGTTGATGACAATATTCACGAGTACATTGGCGACATGGTTCTACAAACTACAACAGCAAATATTATTGGTACATCCACCGTATTTTACCGGTTCACGAAAACGCCTCATTTACGTTTTGATGAAAAGTTTAAATTTGCTGGCGAAGATTATTTAATGTGGTTATCAATACTAGAGCATGCCCAAAAAATTACGTTTACAAACTCCATTACGGTAAAATATGGCGAAGGTATAAATCTATTTTCTGGGGCTAAATGGGGTAGTAAACATATGTGCGAAAGGTTGTTTGATGAAATAAATTATCGGTACTTTTTGCTTCATAACATAAACATGACAGATGCAAACCGTAAAATCGTAAAAAATATGCTGTATGACAACCGTAAAGCATACATCGGCAACTTACAATCTATGCTGAAAAGACTTAAACTCTCAGCTTTAAAGCTGCTATATAAGCACTTTACGCAAAATAAACCTTTTCGAGACACTTTATTAAAACGATTGAATTAATGTTTCAGTCAATTTTCACTGCGACGGTTACAATAATTAGTATTAGGAATAAACTTTGAAACTAATAGTACAAATTCCCTGCTACAACGAAGAGCACACTTTACCTGCAACTTTTCACGATATTCCTAAAACAATTGAAGGGGTTGATCAGGTAGAAATCATGATAATTGATGATGGTTCCAAAGATCGAACCATCGAAGTTGCTAAAGAACTTGGCGTAGATCACATCGTTATTAATAAAAATAACAGAGGTTTGGCTCGAACATTTCGCAAAGGTATCGATGAATGTCTTAAGCGAGGGGCAGATATTATTGTTAACACCGACGGTGATAATCAATATGCAGGTTGGGATATTCCCAAATTAATTCAGCCTATACTAGATGGAACATCAGATGTTGTAGTGGGTGATCGTCGTACAGGGCAAATCGATCATTTTTCTGGTTTCAAAAAATTCCTTCAGCGCCTAGGAAGTTTTGTGGTTAGACAGCTCTCAGGCGTAGATGTCCCCGATGCCGTCAGTGGTTTTCGCGCATATAGCCGCGAAGCAGCCTTACAACTTAATATTGTTTCACCATTTAGTTATACCATTGAAGCGCTGATTCAAGCTGGCAAAAAACATATGGCCGTAACATCTGTTCCTGTTGATACGAACGAAAAAACTCGCGAGTCCCGCTTATTTACCAGTATCCCCAAGTTTATCGAGCGACAGTTGACGACTATTGTACGTATGTACACCATGTATCAGCCATTAAAGGTGTTTTTTATTATAGCGGTCACCTTATCCGTATTAGGTATAATTCCGATCATTCGCTTTTTGTACTTTTATTTTACCGGTGATGGTAGCGGACACATCCAATCGTTAATTTTAGGTGGTGCTTTAACCATTTTAGGTTTTATAACGTTCTTAATTGCGTTGTTAGCTGATCTCATAAACTTTAATCGACAATTGGTTGAGCAAACTTTGGAAAAAGTTAGACGTCTTGAGCTCGAAATTAACGATCAAACGAAAGATAAAAAGTGAAAATATTAGTCGTTAGCTCGAACTACCCCAGATGGAAAGGGGATAGTACAACACCTTTTGTACATAACTTTGCGAAACAGTTGGTTGAAAAAGGTCATCAGGTAAGAGTGATCGCTCCACATTTCGAAGGCGCTTTAAAAAAAGAAACTTTAGATAACGTAGAAATTAGACGTTTTCAATACTTACTTCCCCAATCAGCTCAGACAGTTTGTTACCAAGGTGGTGCTTTAGGTAATTTAGAAAAGAATTCCACTAATAAATATAAACTTCCTTTCTTATTGATGTTTGAATGGTTAAGTATCTTAGTGCAAACCTTGCTCTGGCGACCGGAAGTTATCAATTCACATTGGCTAGTCCCTCAGAGCTTTTTATGCTCTATTGTTGCTATTTTAACTCGCACTAAACATGTAGCTACTGTGCATGGCGGTGACGTTTTTGCTTTAAATAGCGGCATAATGAAAAAAGTAAAAACGTTCGCGATTAAACAAGCAAATTACGTAAGTGTAAATAGCAGCGTAACTGAACAGAAAGTACTAGATTTAGCGCCGAATATTAACGATAAATTATTCCGATTGCCTACAGGGATATTACCTTTACCTCCAATCGAAATCGAAGATGTCAAAAAGCTTCAAGCTAAGTTACGTCAATCACCAAAACAAAAATTAGTTTTGTTCGTAGGTAGGTTGAGTGAAGAAAAGGGCGTTGGAGACGCTATTTTAGCGACTAAACTATTAGTCGATAAAGGTTTGGATATACGCCTGATAGTCGCTGGCGAAGGACATGATAAACAAAAATTCTTAGACTTAGTTGACGAGCATCAATTAACTCAACATGTTCAGTTTGAAGGATGGGTTGATAGCAACCAAATATACACTTACTTCAAATCTTCTGATGTTTTTATTGGCCCATCTAAACAAAGTTCTTCAGGTTGGATAGAAGCTCAAGGTCTCACTTTTGTAGAGGCGATGCTTGCTGAATGCGCAGTTATTGGTACTAAAAGTGGCGGTATACCTGATGCCGTTCAGCCAGGTAAAACAGGTTGGCTGTGTGAACCAAATAATGCAGAAGATTTAGCCAAAGCCATAGAAAATGTATTATTTCACCAAGACGACGTTGCTAACATTATTCAAAACGCACGAAAATTCGCTAATGAAAATTATTTAGTAGAACATGTTGCAGATAAATTTATTAGCTCAATAAATAGCGACAAAGTAGATGATTAACAAACTATTTAAATGCATGGAACACTTATCGAACTTACTGTTTACCATAAAAATGTGGATGTATTCAATTTAAGGTAATTTAGTTAATGGCTAATAAATATAAGCGCATACTTTTAGTTGGAAATTGCTTTTCATCTAATATGGATATTTCTCAAAATAGCCAATATCGCAGTTATAAAATACAAGAAGCATTCTCTGCACTAGGTGTAGACGTTAAATTGCTATTAATTAACTATAAAAGTACAAAATGCTACATTTCTGACGATAAAAAATTATGTGTATTAAGTGCTCATCCTTTAAAACTATTCAAAAGCCGAAGTCTATTAAAAATATTTTTAGGTGATCAAAAACCTGATATTTATTGGTTTACTAATGGTCCAATAGTCGCATTTATTTCCATGATATTTCTAAATATATTCAAGAAAAAAATTATTTATGAAGTATTGGATAATTACGATACGTACTATCCCAAGTTACTTTTTCCAATAACTTTAGTTGATAAGTACATTAGGAAATCAGCGATGCTTTGCATCTATGTAACAGCAGAACTGGCAAAATTAGATAAAAATAAAACAACTAAAAGACACGTAAATATAAATGGTTACGACCCTACAATTTTCACTAAAATGGATAAAGTTTTATCTAGACAACAACTAAATATACCATTAGACGCTAAAGTCATAGGTTTTGCAGGCTCTCTTGATCAAAGAGTAAATAGCAATCTTGAGTATTTATTTAAATCACCTAAATTTGAGAACTGCTTATTCGTAGTAGCAAGTAATTCCTCAGTCCCAGAGTTCGTAGACCGAAGCAATGTTTTATTTTTAGGGAAAATGGCAATGACTCAAATACCGTTGCTCATTAATTCTGCTGATATAATGTTAATTCCAAATCGACATGATGAATTTACGAAGTATTGTTTTCCAAGCAAATTAATGGAATATGAAGGATGTGAAGCAAATTACATTTACACACCAATGAATAAAACGGTACGTAATATATCGTCTGGTTACGAATCATCCTTTGATATGAATATTTATGCCAGTGATCTAGAAAAAGCACTAGATATGCCATCTTCATCTGTTAGGCAAAATAGTAAAAAGTATGACTGGCTGTATTTAGCAAAACGTTTGCAAAAAAAACTAGAGAGAATCCACTAATTTTGAATCACTTAACTCACTTTTCAGCATGAAGCTAACAACTTATTTTTATAATGCTAATTGGCTAATTATTGAAAAGTTAATTAGTTTACCCATTGGATTAATCACTAGTATATTTCTGGCTAGATACTTAGGGCCAGAGTATTTTGGAGTGTTTAGTTTTCTAATATCAGCCGTCTATATTTTCCTCCCGCTTATGCAATTCGGTTTAAACTCAGTTTTAACCAAAGAATTGGTTAGTCTTACCGATAAAACCAATGAAATACTATCTACTGCATTATCGATTCGATTATTAGCTTCGATATTCACATTTATAGTTGGTGTAGCCTCAGCGGTCTTATTCAACTGGATTGATGAACGTTACCTTGTGCTATTCGTTTTACTACTTTTTTCTTATACCTTCTCCGCATTCGATATTTTTAATTTCTGGTTTGAGTCGAAGAAAAACAATCGCCCAGTAGCAATTACAAGAGTTTTAACCTTACTACTGTTTAGTATTTTAAAAGTCACAGTAGTCATAAAGTTTGAATCATTAAACTTGCTTTTGCTAGTTCAAGCCACTGAGTTAATAGTTGGCTACCTACTTTATTATTTGTTGGCGAAGATTTACCAATGTCATTTTAAATGGCAGCCTTCCTATGCCTACGGAAAACAAATAATTAAAAAATGCTGGTGGTTAATTTTTTCTGGGCTCGCAGCAGCTTTATATATGAAAATAGATCAGGTTATGCTTGGCACAATCGCAACAAAATCTGAAGTGGGGATTTACTCAGTAGCGGTTCGCTTTTCAGAGATGTCTTACTTTCTTCCTGTTGCCATTGTTACAGCATTTTTCCCATTCCTAATTGAGCGTAAACAAGCAAGCTTCACTGCATATAACAAAACCTTAGCGATATTTCTTGGCGGTTTGTGCTGGTTGGGCATTAGCGTTGCGATTGTTGTTACCTTAATAGCTACTTACCTTATAAAAATACTGTACGGGACAGAGTATGATGCGTCAGCATCAATTCTAGCTGTTCATGTTTGGGGGGGTGTTTTTGTCTATATGAGAGCACTATTGAGTAAGTGGTTAATCATCGAAGATCTTTTGTACTTCTCATTAGTGACTCAAGGAACTGGCGCTATAGTCAATATTCTTCTAAACCTAATACTAATACCTCAATACGGAGGGATTGGGGCCGCTTGGGCGACAATCATATCACTTGCTATAGCAAGTTGGTTTTCATTCTTTTTCACTAAAAAAACAGTTAAAATAGCCATTATCATGACATGCGCGCCTTTCGTATTTCCAAAGCATTGTTTAAGCCTCATCAATAAAAAAAAGTAGGACTGTAATGAGTTTAAAGTTGATCAAGAGTATTTTGCCCCGTCCAATAATTACTTTAATACAGTCTATATTTACGAAACTTGGGGAATTAAAAGAAGCCATTGCTTTCCAATGTAGTAAAAACATGTTTCTTTCTACTACTTATTATTTTTTATTCTCTCGCGCATTTGACAGAGAACATTACTCGGTTTTGCATGGAAAAAAGCGGTATGCCAATGATATAAGACATGGCACTGCAGGATTAACCCTACTTCGCCGAAATGTGCACCGGATTGAGAAGGGTCTTATAATGAAACCACGTAGACCCATATTTGCAAAAGACTATATAACCGAAACTGTCGACTTCTTGCACAAAGTTGTTACTGAAAACCCTGAGACGGAGGCTGATGAACTCAACTGGTTTTGCGATGTCCTAATGACCTATTTTTTAGCCGTGAAAAATGATCCCGTCATTGATGAAGCAAAACGTTTATTTGACGTTACCATTAAGACCAAAAATCTCAAAATTACTGACAAGATTCCATATGTTAGAGACTTTTCCAACGATATCCCTAGTTTCGAGCAATTTGAAAATCTAAGCCTTAGAAGACGCTCTGTTCGATGGTTTGAGGATAGAGCTGTGCCTAGAGAGCTTATTGATCAAGCGATTTTGGCTTCTTCGCAATCACCAAGTGCTTGTAACCGTCAACCTTTTAGGTTTCATATTTTTGACGACCCATCCTTAGTTCAAGAAGTATCTAACATTCCCGGTGGTACCGCAGGGTTCAGTCATAACTTTCCTGTATTTATTGCCGTGATTGGTCAACTGCGTGCTTATTTTGATGAACGTGACAGACACGTGATATATATTGATGCATCCTTAGCAAGTATGTCTTTTTTATTTGCTCTAGAAACTTTAGGATTGAGTAGCTGTGCTATAAATTGGCCAGATGTACCAGAGCGGGAAAAGCAAATGAGCAAGGCCCTTGACCTAGATGGAGACGAAAGAGTTATCATGTGTATAGCTGTTGGCTATCCCGACAAAAACGAGAAAGTCCCCTTTTCTCATAAAAAGTCTCTAAGTCAATTAAGGAAGTATAACTAAGATGTCCAAAATGATTTTCGAAATTCACGGTGGCCAATTTCAAAATAAAGGCGCGATGAAGATGCTCGTCACATGCATAAAACAGCTAGAGCAACGAATTCCCAATGTTACTTTTGTTGTCGATGGATGTGTTGGCAACGACCAGCAATTAGACTCCCTAAACTTAAAAAAACTTTTATTTAAACGCGGGTGGATGGGCTCTAAACGATTTACTATTGGTCTTTTTATACAGCGAATCATAGCTGCTGTGGCGTCAGCTTTTCCATTCTTGTTTAAGGATGTATTTACTTTAAATAAGATTGATGGAGTAATTGATGTTGCGGGTTTTGCGTACACAGACCAATGGGGTTATAAACCAAGCGAAGACTTCGCTAAGCTAGCTGGTTATTATCGCCAAAAAGGTAAGAAGGTCGTTATGCTTCCACAAGCATTTGGAACTTTTACTCAACCTCAAATAATCAATGCAATTGAAAAAATCATTAATAACGCAAATTTAATTTATGCTAGAGACTCCTCCTCATTTAAACATCTTTTAGAAATAACCAATAACACAGATGTAGTAAAAAAAGCGCCTGATATAACGCTATTTGTAAAAGCAAATAGTAGCGAAAGTCAGATAGTAAGCAATAAAGTAGCAATAATCCCTAATATGCGAATGCTAGATCAAGGAAGTGAGTTCTGGAAAGAAAACTACGTTCAGTATTTAAATATGACTATTGATACTTGTATTGATAAAGGCTTAGACCCGATTTTTGTTATTCACGACCAAGCTGGAGAAGATATTAAGGTTGCCCAAAAAGCGCTATTAGAAAGAGCAGATGAAATTCAAGTGCTTCAAATCGATGATCCTTGGGAATTGAAATCAATGTTAAGCACTATGCAATTTGTTGTAGGTTCAAGATTTCATGGTTTAGTTGCAGCCTTATCCAACGATGTACCCGTTATATCTATAGGCTGGTCTCATAAATATGCTGAATTGTTAAGTGATTTTGGATTAAGCGAGTTTTTAATTTCAGAGCAACATGGGGAAAAAGAGCTATCTTCATTAATCAATATTCTTGCGGATGAAAATCAAAATCTTTTAAAACGAAATATTGTTAAAACCAATTTCGAAAAGCAGAAAGATATCAATAAACATATGTGGGCAGACGTTGTAGAGGTGTTGCAAGGCAACTCCCGGTGAAAGTACTCCACTTAACATCTGGAAAGTTGTCTGGCGGAGCCTCAAAAGGAGCTTTGCGCTTACATAAAGGTTTACTTGATATTGGCGTAGAATCTCACCTATGCGGTAATAACAACACTCTAGAGAACATAGAAAATTTAATAGAATTGAGTTTTCTTGATAAAGTTAAATATTCGATAAATCGTAAAAAAAACACCCTTGACCTAAGTCGATATAATGACAAAAGTGATGAAATATTCAGTGTCGGCAAAGACCCGTTTAATTGTTTCAAACATATTAACTTTAGTGACTACGATATAGTCAATTTACACTGGGTAAATTACTCAATAAATATTGATTTTATAGGGTACTTAAAAACTCAAACGAAGCTAGTTTGGACGTTAAGGGACATGTGGCCGTTTACGGGAGGATGCCATTACTCCCTGGACTGTATCGGTTATAAAAAAGTGTGTGGGTATTGCCCGAAGTTAAAATCGAATTCAGAGACAGATATTTCTAACTCCCTTCTTTTAAAAAAACAATTAGCTTTTAAGAATATCCAATTCATAGCCATATCTGATTGGCTAAAGACTGAAGCTTTATCTAGCACCATTTTAAATAACTCATCAATTGATACTATTTATAATTCAGTAGATGTTTCCGAATTTACTGTCATAAATGATATCGCTGCTATAGAGAGTTTAAAAAAGAAGTTTAATATTAAAACCACCAAAAAAATTATACTTACTGGGGCTCAAGATGTAATGGATACCTATAAAGGTCCGGGCTTCGTGCGTGAATTTATCAAATTACATTCAGATGAGTTCTATTTTATTATTTTTGGACAAAACGCTGAAACATTAACCAGTGGTTTAGATGTTGAGAATATTCAACTTGTTGGATTTCAAGATGAGCCCTCCTTAGCTAAACTCTACAACATCGCTGATTACTTTTTAATGTGTTCTATTCAAGAGGGTTTTGGTAAAACAATTGTTGAATCCTTGTCCTGTGGAACCCCAGTTATCACCCTCGCAGGAGGTGCTCCTGAAGAGTTGATATTAGCAACAGAAGGTGGTTTTATTTGGGATGGTGTTTCAAAACTTGATTTAAGTGCACAAAAGTCGCCTGAAAAATTAAGCCTCAACGCTAAAAATAAATTTAGTCTAGAAACCATAGCAAAATTATACGAATCTAAATATGTAGAGATTACCTCAGGCTAATTTTTCACTAAGCTTCAACACTCTTTGTGACTGATATTCAATAAACAAATTACTAAACAATTAGTTAATTAAATATTTGAGTCGTCTATACGGAAGATAAACAAGCCAATATAATTTATGAATAAACGTATTTAGTAGGGTTGATGGGTTAGTGGCCTGTACCCTCCTCTCTTCATCGAATCGGGCTTTTAAAGACTGCCAATCTTGTTGGGAGCTAACTCCTGTATCTCGCATAAAAGACAAAGTGATATTGACTGTTTTAGAGCGTATTCCTTTTCTATAAATTCTGAGAAAGAAATCGTAATCCATGCAAATTTTAAAAGTTTCATCAAAATGTCCGTATTTTTCAAACAAAGCTCGCTTACACACAGAGCCCTGATGGTGAACACCTTTGAAATTAGTTTTCCAACTTAAAGGACGAGCAATTAATGTAGAGTTATTTCTGCCATATTTAACATTGCATAGCACTACATCATCAGACTCTTCCATTTGAGAAACCAATCGACTAATTGTTTCAGGCTCATAAAGGTAATCATCTGAGTGAATAACGATAATGTAGTCACCGGTACAGGCTTTGATGCCTTTGTTCATTGCATCAGAGATACCGTTATCAGGTTCAGAGACTAAAATATCTATTTTATCGGCGTATTTGTTAGCAATATTTAGCGTATTGTCAGAAGATCCCCCATCAATAAATACATATTCAATATTACTATATGTTTGTTCAACAATACTTTTTATGCAGTGTTCAACATATTTTTCACCGTTATATACAGCTGTTACAACAGAAATTTTAGGTAAATATTGGGTCATCAAATTAACGCCCATGAAAAGTTAATTGAGTGAATTAACATTTATTGTGCTCCTTCAACTAAATACTTCGCACATGCTGCTTCTTTATCTTTGTGATATTGAATCATGAACTGTTCAATTTTATCCTCTGTTAATTCAGATAAGAACGCATTATCTGAGTCAGAATAGTGATAATCATTATGATTAAACACAGGACCATCTTCCAAGTAATAACGATTAGTCAGGCTTAGATTCAACATATTTAGTATGCCGAAAGCGCCTAAAAACGCCATAAGCGCTAGAACACCTTTATTGTAACGTTTCCCTTCGATTGCATTGACATAGACCACTATAATGGTTGCTAGGGCCAAAGGTGGCCAAAACTCTGTAATATAACGGTGAGCAATAGTTGGATAGGTTAATTGGAAAAATGCGCCAATCGAACTCAATAAAAGTATTCCGATCAGTAATAAAGGGTTACCTTTTCTACTTTTTACAATCCCTTGCACTAAAACAATCAAATAACAAAGACAAGATAGTGACCACAACTGATAAATCGGAACAACCGGATCTTCAATTCTTCCGAAACCCGTTTCTAAATTCAACCTTAAATATTTATAGGTTTCCATGTCGGCGGTAAAATAAACATAGAGATTTGGAATGATTCTGAAAGCCTTAGCAAACTCCCCTACAGGCAGAACTGGACAACGCCTCTCCGTGAACCCTTCTAAAAAGTTGTAACCATAATTGTGACCCATGAACTCTATGGCATCACCAAACTTCAAGTAGTTTATTAGCAATACACTTAGACCAAAAGCAAACATTATCAAGAGCGAAACTGTATGATTACGGAAAGCGGTAGTTACAATATTTAGTATATAATTTTGTTTCACTCCCTCACTTTGCATCGTTCTTAAAATACAAATTAGCATTAAGAAGCAAGTTACACTATACAAGGCTAACGCAGTTGGCATTCGAGTATGAACACATAAGCCAGCAACCACTGCATACTTTACAAAACTATAGTTTTTTTGTGAATCTATAAAAAAGTTGTCTTTGATTAATAAACCTAAAAATATGTTACTCAAACACAATGCTGCAGCGTAGGGCTCATGGTATATCACTGAATTCTGTAAAATAATAAATGTGCCTGAACCGAACCAAAGAACACATAAAAGTCCAAACACCATAATCAGATTGGTAATTGAAAAATCACCAAACTTAACAAATCGTTTCCATATACTAAAATGTAAAATCACCTGCCCAAACGTCGAAAACAGAAAAACTACCAAGGTAGAAAGTGGTGTGGACTGAAGGTCAATAAAGGGGCTCAGTATAAGCCTAGGCAACGTGGGAAGCATCCCGTAATACATGTAGACTTTCGAATCGATGTAATTACCTTCTTGTCCAATACTAAAAGCAGGTATATCTAAGCGACCATCAATAATTGCCAATGTATAAAAGTTATAGGCCCGCCATAGAAATTGCGGCTGGAAAAAATCAAAAGTGAAATTAGTTGCAAATGCTGCATATGCAATCACAGCAATAACAACAAAAAGAAAGTTAACTATTTCAATTTTTTTTAACTGAGGGGAATTATCCATAATTTTTATTCAACATTTTATTTATTATAATCTCGACTTGAGTAACCGCGCATGAAACTTAAGTGGTGAGGTATCCCAAGGAGTAAAGCGCTTTAATCGGTGTAAGTCGTCCCCATAACTTGATGTCCCCCAATCTGTCACTACAGCGGTTTCATAGCCCGCGTCTTTAACTAGCTGTACAGTTTCATCGGTTAAGTCTTTGCCATAGGAGCCATTAGGATAAGCAAAATGTTTTACAGCTTTACCAGTCCATCCCTCTAACTGTGCTTTACAGCGATTTATTTCTTCAAACTGTAGCTCTTTAGAAAGTACTTTGAGGATAGGATGGTTAACTGTATGTCCACCAATTTCAACACCAGTCTCAGAAAGTTGTTTGATTTGCTGTGCATTCATCATCCGAGGAGTTGGATCTGGTAAGTTGTTGTCATCATAAAGTTGTTGAACACCGGCAAGACGCTCTTCAATCGACAGGTACTTTAGCCGCATCAATTGCTCTTCAGCTAATCGATTACGATTATCCCAATCACCTAACAGCACCGATTTATTCTCAATAATTAAACTAGTTAAGTTAGCGTCTTTAAATAAATCCAACACCCTGTCATTCCACATATCTGCGCCTTCAGTAAAGGCTGTGGCTACATAAACAGTAGCTGGAATTTTGTACTTTGCTAAAATAGGCTGGGCAACAGTGAGGTTATTCAAATATCCATCATCGAAAGTGACACATATGGCTCGTTTAGGCAGAGTATTGTTTTTTATGTGGTCAGCGGCTTCAGATAAACTAATAGGCGAAAAGTGCTTGGATATCAGTTGCATATGCCAATTAAAAATATCAGCGGTAACTTCATAGGGACGCATTGGATCGAACTGTTCTAAAACCTGATGATAGATCAAAATACTGAGCTTGTTACCACCAATTAATTTGTTTACCGCCCCTAAAATACTATGCACGAAAATCCTCAGCTTCTTTTTGCAACCACAACTCTAACACCACCATGATCCAAATCAGCTCGCCAAAGTAACCGGCGTGGACGCTCCCATGGGACTCCAGAGCCTGCTCCACTAGACTTTGTTTAACAATATTTCGTTTTTTAAAACTGTTTAGTGCGTTTATGGTCAAATCTTTTAATGTTTGGTTTTCATTCATCCAAACACCAAAGGGCAAACCGAAACCATGTTTGCTTTTATTAAGTGTTTCATCGGGTAGAAACCCTTTACAGGTCTTTTTATAAAAGTCGCGTAATTTATTTCCAGGTAATTTAAGATCTGCAGGAATAGTGCAACTGAAATCGACTATATTTTTATCTATCAATGGATAACGTACTTCAACACCAGCAAGCTCACACATTTTATTAACTTTAACCAAGTCATTATCAGCAAGGGTAAACTTCCAATCTAGATATAACATACCATCAACTGGGTGCTCACTTTTACAATCTTTAAAACGACTCATTAATTGTTGCGCAGGTTGTTCAACATCGACTTCGTCAAGAATTCCCCGAGTAAAAATAGCGTCATTACCTAATTGATTCACAAAATTATGAGTTTGTAGCCGACCTGGTAAAGCCACTTTTGCCTGGGCAATATAACTTGCTACTTTCTTAAATAACGGTAATTTACGGGTTACCCCGTTATTCAATAAGGCATCCAAACTATTCGCTAACCATGTTGGCAACTTAGTATAGTGTTCAAATACTTTTTGTTTTGCATAGCGCTCGTTTCCGGCAAAGAACTCATCACCACCGTCTCCCGCCAACAAAACATCAATTCCTTGGTTTTTTGCAAATGTTGCACAAAAATATGCAGCCATCGCCGAGGAGTTACCAAATGGCTCATCAAAATATTGGGCAACTTTAACAAATTCTTTAGCTGCTTCTTCCGGTTTTAAATACAATACCTCATGATCTGTGTCGAAGTGTTTAGCCGTGATAAGAGCATATTCAGTTTCGTCGTATCCGGGCACTTCAAAACCTATGGAAAAGGTTTTGGCTTTTTCAGGCTGTTCTTTTCTACCCTGAATTTTTGCCAACATTCCAGCCACTGTGGAACTATCCAATCCACCACTTAAAAAAGCCCCTACATTGTCGCTAGAATGAGACTCAACTGCGGTTTCAATAGTACTTAAACATGTTTTTAAAGCACCGTTAGGATCGTCAATTTGTGAGGCAAACTCAGGGCAATAAAGTAATTCACTATTTACGACACCATCCACTCCAAAATATACCGCTTTACCCGGTTCCATTTTAAATGCGCCTTGGTAAACGGTTTTCGGTGCTGGAATACAGTGAAAATAGATATAGTTATATAAAGCTTGTTTGCTTATCTGTAATGTTACAGTGTCGATAGCCTTTATTGCACGCAACGAATCACTAATAAAAAGCTGGTTTCCCGACTGATAGTAAAAACAAGGCTTAGTGGCTAGATGGTCAGTCAAAACAATTGCAGGCAAGCCCTTTCTACTAATCACTATCCAAAACTGACCTGATAGTTGTTGATAAAAATCAGTTAATGAAGCACTCGTAAGATATGCATCTTGCACCGATTTCGGCTCTACTCGACGTCCGTTTAGCAGTACATAACCATGAACAATTATGCTTCCTTCTTCAGAAGTGTAAGCACTTGTCTGTTTATGATGATGAACAAACAGCTTTAACTCGCTGTTATCGGTTATCTGATACCAATCGGCTAATTGCACGCTGATTTATCCTTTCTAAGTACAAAACAAATTTATTTATAACCAAAAGCTTTATTTATTACTAGGCTTTCAAGAGTATTTTCTGGTCTTCCCCGCACCACAAAAAGCAATATGATGGTGGCCAAATAACAAATCCCTCCAATGGCGACTTTCAGCAGTAAAACAAAAAACAAGGGCCAATGGAGTTGTGGGAAAAACGTCAATACAACAAACATGACAACTGCACCAGTTAAAGCAGGCCACCAACTACCTAAAATACGTTGCAACGATATCTCTAATTCACGACTAATGCTCACTAAAACCATTGGCAGCGCCAAAAGTACGCTGAAAAACAACATTTTAGGCAAATGAGAAACATCTAAATACACAAGTGTAATTAGAATAGTGGTGATTAAAATAACATTTCGGGCCCACATCAAACGGTTAGAAACAACTTCCTTCTCCATCATGACCAAAAATTGTTCACTAAAAAACATCATTATACCGCCAATCATAGCGTATAAGCTAAACCATTGAAGCATGGGAATGGCGGCGAGCCACTTGTCCCCTAAAAAAACAGGGACAAACTCTTCTGCCACAAGGGATAAACCTATCCCAACGGGCAAAAAGACATACACCGCAGCTGCAAACGTAATCAATAAAATATCTTTAAAGTTTGCACTTTCTCTCAACACCGATAAATTAGGAATCAACCCGCGGATTACAGGCATCAAAAGCTCTTTTGTGAATAGCCCCGCGAGATTTACCGCAATGTGATAAACACCTAAGAATTGAGCGGAAGCGACGCGACCGACGATAGCGACATCAGCTTGGTTGTTAATATACCTAGCGATACTAAGTGGTACAGTAGCTTTAGAATATTTGAGCATATCCTGCCAGTTATACAAACTCAGCTTAGGTCTAAAAGGGTGTATAAAGTAACTTAATAAACAGCCAATAATTGACGACACTAATTGACCAATGACTAATGCCCAAAAACTCTGCAAATACCAAGCAAAGCCGATAGTAGCCGCAAGGTAACTTAACCGCGTCCAAATGGTCAGAACAAAATCGACCTTAAAGTTCATTTCCTTTTGCGCAATGATAATCCCGAAATTATTCAACCCCTGAATCACTCGAACTAAAGCTAAACAATAAATCACATCGGTTAATACTGGCTGGCTATAGAAATCAGCGATAAAAGGGGCAAGTACAACCAATGGTACGGCAATGACAAAAGATTGAATTATGCCTACAGTCCAAGCTGCGTTAAAAACACGATTATCATGTTCTTTATATCTTAAAATATAGAGATTTAACCCTGCTTGGGTTAGTGATTCCAACAATGCAACGACGATAGTGGCCATCGCTATTATTCCGAAATCAGCAGGTGTAAGAAGCCTGGCAAGTACAAATGTACTTACCATACCAATGAGCTTGGAGCCCCATTTAGAAAGAATTGACCAGATGATACTAAAAAGTGTATTGGTCTTTACTTGCTCAGTCATAATTGAACGGCAAAATACCGTAGATTGCGTCTATTAAGCCTTCTGGGGTTGAGTAAATTTTTTCAACTTTTTTAGTTCGGATATTCAAAGCAACGATTAGCGAATTATTACCGGACGAATATTTAAAATTACCTTTGGTTAAAAACTTAATTTTAGATTTCAAATTAGTTTTTCGTAATTTAGAGTAACCTATGTAAAAAATATCGCCATCAATATGCAATCCACGGCACCATCCCATTGGACGATTTAGTGCACCACCGAATGGGTCAAAAGTATCCAGTGTCTTTTTCGATTTTGGGTCACTAAAAACAAGATAACCATCGACCCGTGTAAACACGATCTTATTATCCCACCATATGCCATCATGAACGCTTACTTCGCCACCTAAACTGATATCGATAATCTCAGTAGGCTTATTTAAATTAACAGCGTCTTCTTGAGGACAGCGCGTTGCCCAGAGATCATGCCCGATTTTAAAAACAAAATTAGGATGACTATCATGGGGCCTTGTGGAATGTACTAGCCTGTAGTCAACATTTTTATCAAATCGGTGCCAAGGGTCTTTACCTTCCGTATTTAAAATTGACTTAATTTCACCATTGGTTATATCCATAACCACGACATTATCTAAACCTGTAGAGGTAACCACGAGATCACCATCTAACACATGCACAGAATGAATGTTATGAAAACAAGGGTGAGAATAAACAGATAAAAGCGTTAATTCAGGTAACTGGTAACAGTGAACCTCTGTATCAGTGGGTAACCATAATTTATCCCCATCAACACATCCTGCTGTAAATTGTAAATTTGGATGCTCATCAGGATAGTTCTCACCACCTTCGGTTTTCGTTAGAAGTTGAGAAAACTCACCAGATTCTAAATCTAATAATACTAAACTGGCTTTTCCATAATATTTACCTTCCCCTAACTCAAACCCATTCGGGCGTAGGCAACCGCCAGACAACATCAGCTTCTTAGACACCCTAAACTCCTAGTTATTTTTAGCTTTTTCTAGCTCTGCAATTTTCATTTTTAGACCCGGTAAGGGGTAACCTAATTTGTAAGCCGCCTCAGCATATTTTTTTGCATTAGCAATATCATTTACTTCAGCATACGCTAGCCCAACATTATATTTTGTTTCTGCTGAACCTGGTGATAGTTTGTCAGCTTCCAAAAACTTTTCTAATGCGCTTTGGTGTTCACCACGACGGTAATGATAAATTCCCCACGTTAAATATGTTGAAGCTTGACCAGGGTAAATTTTAGCTGCTCGTTCGAAAAAGCAACCTGCCTCATATTTAGGTGCACCTGTATTTAGGTTGGCCTTAAATGAGCGAGAATTCTCCCATTGATATTCATACCTAGCATACGCGTCTAAGGCTGCAGGGTGATTGGGAATTGAACCTAAAACAAATAATAAATCACCAGGTTGTTTACCCGTGTTTCCTTCGGTAAGACGCCTAACTTTTCTAGGGAAATGTGCAGACTCTACCAAATATAGTAAACCGCCTCGATAAGTCCCTGTGCTTTGCCGCGTCTCTGCTGCATAATAATCGAATGGCTTACCTCTTCGCCATTTCATTTCCATACAATCAGATTTAGCAAAAGCATCACCTATTGCTCCAAAGGATAACAAAGTAAAAAGTACTGAATATGTCAGTGAGGTTTTCAATAAATTAATTTTAACCATAGTTAACTTCTTATATTTGCTTAATAGGTTGTCTTCCAAGAGCATGATTTTCTATCACTTTCTTGGGATTCACAATATGAATAGAAATCGCACACACTATACCCACTATGGTATAAAATAAATCAAAGTAAGCCAAACTCACATTCCCGCCGGTAATACAATAACCAACAAGCGTGAGCGTTAGAGCTTTACTTAAATTAACTAACCAAACCTGCTCGTTTTGTTCGGCCCACTTTTTATTTTTAAAATTAAGCCTGAGGGTACCTAATAGTATCATCATAAAAATAAATAAGCCGCCAAAACCATGGTCACCTAACACCTGCATGTAAATATTATGAGCCGCCTTCGCTCCGAGAGTAGGTGGAATAGGAGGCGTTTCAATTGGACCAAAATGTGGCGTCATAGGTGCGTAGTAGCGCCAAAGTGGTTGGTTTTTAACTGCGTGGAAGCCCCCACCAGTCATTGGGTAATCAAGTGCAATCAGAGTGGAAATTTTCCAAGCCCACAACCGACCAATAAACGAGCCATCTTCACTTGCTGCTGTGGACACAGTATTTTGTCGCTCTTTCCACTCCCCTGGCGCAAATGCAAAAAATAACGGGATAATGATTGCTGCAACAACACCGTATAGCACCTTGCGTTTAGACGTCCACCAGAATGCCGCGCCTAGAATAACTAAACCAATAAACCCGCCTCGAGAATATGTTCCGATAATAGCCAATATGTTTAGTACTAAAATGATTTTCAAACCACGTTTTATTAAAAAATTCTCAGTCACTGAGATTAAATAAATAACCAGTGGAATACACATATTAATAGCAACCGCCAGGTCATTTCTATCCCGTATAATACCGGCTTTACCGACGATTCTATGACTACCTCCAGATAACATGAATTTTACGGCTTCCATTGCAGCAAAAGAGGAAATAGCCAAAACTATAGCCCAAACCATAGTGTTAAAATGTAATCTTTTATAAATAGTCAACGTAATAAATAAAAACAGTAAAATGACTTTTATAAATTGATTCCAGTAATCCCAAACATAAGCGGAGTAAGAGGTTTGATTTGTTGCAGTAGAAATTAATGTCCATATTGCAAAAATCAACATCCAAAAGGTTAGTCCATTAAATTTCCATTGTTTATATTTTTGGACGATGATGTATGAAAGCGCGGTGATAACCACTATGGTTAAATTCAAACGAAAGTGACTGGAAAAACCGAAAGCCCATTTTGCAGGCGCTGTTAGAGCAATCCACACCCATGCAGCCGTACCTATATAAGGACGTTTAAAACTGTAATAAATGGCAACAAAAAGGAAGCCAACAAGGAGCAGATCACGCATTAATCATCGTCCTGCATGCTGGACCACCAAAACATATAACAAATAGCTGCAATATCAGCCATAAGATACAAACTATCTATCATGTTACGCTCACTTTACTTATGACATATCGATATTTGCCCGATTTTTCCGGTGCAATTTCGGTTAAAGATTCTACAGTAACAGATACCTCTTCTCCAAGTCTTGCTTGAATCCCAGTAACAATAATATTCTGTGTCTGTTTATCAACTTCACCCGTTTTTGAGACTACTTGTACGTGGGTATGTTGCTTAGTTTCCTGAACGATTTTAAAAGCTTCAATACTTTTTATATCTCGTAAAATATAAATCAGTGAAAGCCCATGTAAAATCGTGCCATCTGCCGCGACGACAAAATCTGTGCTGCGCCCTTCGATAGATTCTAGCATTGGTAGGCCACGACCGCAGGCACATTTTTTATCCGACATAACAGCAATATCACCGGTACGATAACGAATAAATGGAAATTCAGATGTGCCCATATGTGTCACAACAATTTCACCCGATTGGCCAGGCGGAAGGGGATTACCATGGGTATCGACAATCTCCACCACTATGTCTTCGTAAGACAGGTGCATGCCCCCTTCTGGGCATTGATGAGCAATAAACCCAGCATCTCTGCCTCCATAGCCGTTAGCTACAGGGCAACCAAACACCTCTTCAATACTCTCTCGTTGGTATGGATACAATCTTTCTGACGTAACAAAAGCCACCTTGATACCTAAATTGTTCATTTCCATACCCTGCTGTTTGGCAGTTTTAGCCAACAAATCAAATACAGATGGATAACCAAATAACATTTTAGGTTTAGTATCTCGAATGGTTTTCAAAAATGACAACAGCTTTTGTTCTGTCATATCAAATGCGGGAATTAATTCGGAACGAAACAGGCCGTCGCGGATCAAGCGCACTTTATCTTGCGCTCCTAGCTCAATGGGAGAGCCCCAAGCGACGATTTCTTTATCACCGATATCGACATCCCACCAGCGCGTAGCACGCCATTTTTCAGCGACATCGTGAGACACACGTTCATTACCCAATAGAAATATTAGCGGTTGGCCGCTTGAGCCACCAGTATTAAACCGGGCTAACGGGCCAGCTGCATCTGATTTTAGTTGGTCAAAGTTAGCAGAAATCTTACTTTTGTCTAAAAATGGCAACTTAACTAAATCTTCAGCGCAGGTGATGTCATTAGGGCTGATGTTCGCTGAATCAAACAATTGACGGTAATAAGGCACATTTTTGTAGACTGTTTGCATGAATTTTTGCAAACGAAGTGACTGCTGCTGCTTTAATGTTTCTGGATCCAACCATTGAGACTTTTCTAAAGACTTGCGAATTTTTACGGTATCGTGCTTCTTAAGCCTTTCATGTAAGGGAAAAAGTAATTTTGAGACGATTTGAGTATATAGACCAGACATCCACTAATGCTCCCTTGAACTTACTAAATTGTTATAAATATCCATAATTTTAGCCATTCTGGTGTCCCAATGATTTTGTTGGGCATAGTCAATTATAGCCTGACGCTCCCACTCTTTGTTTAAGCCTTTGTTTAATGACGCGAACAATGCGGGATGGTCATCAAATGGTACAATCTCGCCAACATCGTCACTGTTTATCACTTCGCTATTACCGCCTACATCACTAGCAACAACAGGCGTACCACAGGCCATACTTTCAAGAATAACATTTGCCCATCCCTCATTGGCGGTTGAAAGTACAAACAAATCAGCAGACGATAATGGGGCGCTGAGTTTATCTTGTGATAGAGAGCCTAAAAACTTAACATGCTCCTCTAAATTCAAGCTTTTAACTTGAGCACGCAGTTCAGCTTCAATATTGCCCTCGGCACTCGCGCCGCCAACAATTAAATATACAAGCTTAGGATAGCGTTTTAATAATTCAGGAAGACAGTCAATGACACGGTGGAAGCCTTTTCGCCTAACTAAACCACCTACCGTAATCAGCACCTTGGCATCTTCATCAATTCCCATTTGTTGTCGAGCCTGATTAGGCGCGATAGCCGAAAACTTATGAGTATCAACGCCATTTCCCACGACAGTGAATTTATCTTTTTGCGCCCCTAATGAGACCGCAAGTTGCTTCAATGAATTAGCCACACAAATCATGTGGTCGGCATCCTGCCAAGCTTGTAACATTAACTTCAGTTTTTCTGGATCTTTACTATGAGACAACTCGGTGCCACGTAGAGTAATTGTCACTTTTTTATTTAGGCGATGGCCAACTTTGGTGGCAGCTAAACCATCGGGATACGTAAAGTGACTATCAAGAATATCAATTGTTTGCTGTTGCTCTAATTGCTTAGCGACTTTATAAGCCGCTCGCGCCATCATCGCACCGTCTAACTTTCGAAAAAACTTAGGAATAGATAAAAATCGGGGAAAATGAACGGTTATCCCCTGTTGAATCTCCTTTTTTTCCGGCATAGGACGATAATTAGGTTTGAATAACCTAATCAAACCTTGTCCAGGAAACCAAGGAACAGGGCTTATCACTTCAATGTCAGCATACTCTGCTACACGAAACATTCTTTCGCGTACAAACAAACCTGATTGTGCTCGTACTGAGTTAGGAAATAATGAACTCAATACGACAATTCGAAGGCGTTTCATGACTATTTACTCAGTAAATTTTCATAGATGGACTGATAATTTGCCACGGAATTTTTCCAGTTGCGTACTTGCATCACAAAATTGCGACCATTTTCAACCATTTCAGGCCAAGAACCTCGATTCGATAGCACCTTCACTGCGGTACTTGCTAATTCATCAATATTGCCACTGTCAAACAACCAACCTGTTTTACCGTCTTCAATAAGTTCTTTGTGTCCACCTACATCAGACGCCAGAACCAGTTTACCTTGCGCCATAGCCTCCAAGGGCTTGAGGGGCGTTACTAGTTCGGTTAAACGCATAGGCTTACGAGGATAAATAAGTAAATCTACCAGACTGTAATATTTGTCCACTTCAGAATGGGGAACGCGACCGGGCATAATGACATGATCTTGCAAACCAAGTTGCTTGATCTGATTTTTTAAATTCTGTTCTTGAGGACCGCCACCGACTAATAAAAAGACGGCATTGGGTATGGATTTAAGAATTTTGGGCAAAGCTGAAACGATTAACTCTAAGCCTTCATAACCATAAAAAGATCCTAGAAAACCTAACACCACTTTGTCATGCAAATTGTACTGTTTTTCTAAGGATTGATTACGCTGAGTAATAATATTGAATTGTTCAATATTCACTGCATTTGGTATAACGGTAATCTTGCTGTCTGCAATGCCACGACCAAGCAGATCTTGTCGAAGTCCCTCACAAATAGTGGTCACAGCATCTGCTTTGTGTACCACGTGAGTTTCCATTTTTTGGGTCAGGCGGTAGCGTAAATCCCCTTCTTTACAGGTACCGTGGTCAACGGCAGCATCTTCCCAAAATGCGCGAATTTCATAGACTAAAGGTAAGCCGGTTTTTTTAGCCGCTTTGATTGCCGCCAAGCCGTTTAGGGCTGGAGAATGAGCATGCAAAATATCAGGCTTTTCGATTTCAATCGCTTCTAAAATTCGATCCCGCAACGGGTTAACTAAGGACAATTGATTCAATACCGGCAATTTACTGGCAAGGCTATCAGGAGGAGTTGTTCGATAAAACTTCAGACCATCAACTTCCTCAATAGCGGCTTCACATACACCCTGTTTTGCACTCGTGACGTGACAGGTTTCCCAGCCTCGTGCACGCTGTTGATTCAAGATAGAGCGAGTACGAAAAGTATATCCGCTATGCAAGGGAATAGAATGATCCAAAATGTGCATTATTTTCACGACTTACTGCGCCTTTTGTTGACGTAAAAACGACTCAAACATCATTAATGTCCATAATGACGCACTGTTGTCTCGTCGCCCTGAAATATGATCATTAATCAATCGTTGTAATTGAGATTTGTTGAAATAACCTGACTCTGTCATCTGTTTAGATAGCACACCTTCATAGAGTCGCTCTTTTAGAGGCCCTCTGAACCAATTAGCTAAAGGCACAGCAAATCCCATTTTTTTACGATAAAGAACATCGTGGGGAAGATGAGGTTCTAATGCCTTTTTAAAAGACAGCTTCCCTACCCCATTGGCAAGGTTTTTATTGGTGGGAACATTAAACGCCCATTCAACAAATTTGTGATCGATAATAGGCACACGGACTTCTAAAGAATGGGCCATAGATGCCCTATCCACTTTAGTTAAAATATCCCCAACCAAATAGGTTTTCATATCTATATATTGGGCTATTTTGGTTTCATCCAGATGTTTAACTTTGTCACCGTATTTTCTAAAAATTTCCAGCGAGGTATAGCCGTTAAGGCTGCGTTTATAATCTTCGGAAAACAACTTGGCTCTATCACCCGTACGCAGAATACTCATGGTGTTGTGATACCCTTCGACGGTATCCATAGCCATAGACTGGAAGGTAGTTTTAGCGCGCAAAAACTTAGGTGCCCAATCAGCTTTAGGGTACAACTTTCCTAAAGGACCAAAGATTGGCTTGCGTAATCCTAAGGGTAATAAATTACGGATTTTTTCTTCGCCCTGATGCATTCGGTAGCGACTATAACCAGCAAAGAGTTCATCACCGCCATCACCTGATAACGCCACAGTGACGTGCTTTCTAGCAAGTTCACAGACTCGAAAAGTGGGAATGGCTGAACTATCTGCGTAGGGCTCATCGTATAAATGGGCTAATTGATCGACTAGGTCGAAGTCATCTTGCCCCACCACCTCAACACGATGGTTAGTTTGATAACGGTCTGCAACTGACTGTGCATATTCTGTTTCATTGAATTCTTTAACATCAAACCCGATGGCACAAGTATTGACAGGATCCGATTGCAACTGAGACATCATAGCAACCACGGCACTTGAATCTACGCCACCAGATAAAAATGAACCTAAGGGCACATCGGCTACCATACGAATATCGACGGCTTCTTTTAGGCGCTCAATAAGTTGTTCGTCTATTTCTTTTGGATCAATAGGCTGCTCATAATTAAGTGGCACATCCCAATATTCTTTCGGTTCTGCTATACCTTTATCACCTTTATGCAGCATCAATGTGTGACCTGGGGATAACTTAAATGCATTTTGATAAATGGTATTCGGTTCAGGCACGTACCCTAAGCTGAAATAGTCTTCAATTGTGGTATTTCTAAGGTCACGATTAAAAGCAGGATGAGCGGTAATGACTTTTAATTCAGAACCAAATATAAATTCGCCACTGGGCAATAAACTATAGAAAAATGGTTTGATACCTAGACGATCACGGGCAATAAACAAACACTCTTTTTGCCGATCCCATATAGCAAAAGCAAACATCCCTCTTAATTTGTGCACACAATCTTCACCCCACTCTAACCAAGCGTTTAGAATAGTTTCAGTATCGCCGTGGGTATTGAATGTATAACCTTTTGCAGAAAGCTCTTTATGTAACTCTTTAAAGTTATATATTTCACCGTTAAACACAACACAGGCCCGCTTATCAGCGCTTAACATAGGCTGAGGGCTACCTTCTAAATCAATAATCGAAAGGCGTCTGTGTGCTAGGGCTACACCGGGGTCGAAAAAATAGTCCCCCGCATCGGGTCCTCGATGAATTTGACGATCATTCATCTTTGCAATCAAATCTGCATCAATACGGGATTGATCTGATAGGTGAAAAATACCGGCTATTCCGCACATTTGTTAATCCTTAATTACTAAAGGTTTGATAAAGCTCATTATATTTCTCTACCATTGTATCTATACTAAAGTTTTCCACGCAATGGTTTCTTACCAATAGGCTGTTTTTTTGCTTTAAGTCAGGTGAAGTAACATATTGACTCATTGCCTCAACCAGTTCGTTGACGTTATTCACTTCAACTAAATGGCCGCTTTGTATCTGTGTGGCAATCAACTCAGGGTTACCGCCCACATTGGTCGCAATTACAGGTAAGCCGCTTGCCGATGCCTCAAGTATGGTGTTAGAAATCCCCTCGGCTAAAGAAGGCAATACAAAAATATCCATACAGTTCATCAATTGCGCCACATCGGAACGATTTCCAGCGAACCAAACCTGTGCTGACAACTTGGCTTCATTTACCCGTGCTTGCATTTTTTCTAGTAACACACCATCACCAACAATGATTAAACGAAGGCGATCTTTGTGCTCGGGAAACTGTGTGGTTAAACGAATAAAGGCTTCAACTAAAAAGGGTTGATTTTTGACTTCAGCCAAACGCCCAACCGTACCAAAAACCAGCATATTGTCGGTAACGAAATTGTCGGGATATAAGCTAAAATCAGCTTGTTTAGGGCTAAACTTATCAATATCTACGCCGTTACAAATATGTTTGATGTCACCAACGTAAACACCTATGGTGTCCCGCAGATAATCAAAGGCTTCGGTAGATAACGCCACATATTTATGAATATAGGTTTTCATAAAGCGTCTAAGCATCTGATATTTTTTGTTTTGACCATGCATATCATTCACATCCCAACCGTGTTCACCGTGTATACGGTAAGGCACACGGCACCACCATCCCACTAATTGATTTTCAATAGTTGCAGTATTACGGGTATGTAAGATATCTGGCTTGAGTTGTTTTAATAATTTACGCAATTTAAAAAAGATACTAATGTCATTACCATCTTTTTTGGCCAAATCAAAAAATTGAACGTTTTGGGTTTCAATACGCTGACAAAAAAGCTCTGAATAACCTTTTAAGGTCACAATAGTATGCTGATACTTTTGCGAATCTAAACGGTTTATCAGGTTTACCACGCCATTTTCTAATCCACCAGTATCAAACCGGTAAATGATATGCATGATGTGCGTTTTCTTGAAATCCATATCGGCGTTATTCCCCACTTAATGCTATTTGCTTTTGGTCAACCTTGCGTACAGTGGAAGTTTGTTTTATCCACCTTTACTTTCACTCAGTATTGATTGCAGATCACCGCTAAAGATGTCTTTAGACATTTCTTCCAACGCCTGCTTAGTTTGTTCTTTTTTACTATCTGGTACTGACAACACAATTAAATAACCATTTTGTGCCTGCCCTAACAATGCTTGGATTGCCTGTACCAATTTAATCTCTAAGGATTTATGTGTCACCCGCCACGGAGAAACATAGGTATAGGTTAATAAACGTTTATTTCCATAGTTATCAATTATCTGCATTGAACGATAAGTTGGATTACTATCTTCAGATACAATTGACCATTGCTCGATGTTATACAGCTTATTGCGGCCGTTAATCAGTTCTTGTCCCTGAATATTTGCATTGTAATAGGCTATATAAAACTCAACGCCATCTTTGCTGCCACGGTAGACACTCGTTGGGTTATGAAAAATTGGCAGCCAAGTGGCATTGCTACTTGTTCCTTTTAAATTAAAAGCTTTAGCAAAGTCAGGGTTAACAGGGCTCACAGGATTTTCGAAAGCTGACTTATAAGTAATGCTCAGCGATAAAATAACAACTAATACGCCTACTGGTTTAATAATTGAGGAAACTGGGTATTTAGGCCCAAATTCATTTTCTAATTTTTCAGCTTTCGGCAAAGGATCCGCCCAGCGTCCACCAACCGTAAACATAATTAAAATCACCAAGCCAAAAAATAACCATCCGTAAATAAGATGGTCAACACCTGTGGCGTACTCCATATCTGACAGATGAGCAATCATAACTATACCGTATGCTCGAATGCCATTAGCAATTAGTGGTAAGAAGATAGAAAACAAGATAAAAATTGCGCGTTTTTTAATGCCGTTATAATTCAAATACGCAAACAACGTACCTAAGGTAAATGACGCAATTAAATAACGAATTCCCGAGCAAGCTACAGCGACTTCAAATAATCCACCTGGAATAGCAATATAAAGCCCTTCGCGGAAAACGGGGATACCCGTTAGTTGAATCGCAAATACAGTTATATCTGCAGTCAATTCCTGTAATTGCGGAATTAAGAACTCGCCAGCAGGCACACTGAATAACCAGAAAAACGATGTAAACAACATTATTCGGGCAACTTGGTTACCCATCACGCACCAAATCATCATAGGCAACATAGCAAAACTGGCTAACTGCTCTATCACTAACACCTGGGCCATACTGCCAAACAGCCAAACAAACAGAGTCCCGACAACAAAGATTAACGATATATATGATGGTTGAAGACTAGCGTTGTTTAATTTAGTCCATTTGAGTTTAATCAAGTAGATACAAATAGGCAGGATAATAAAACAATGGGTAAAAGTTTCAGAGCGAGTCCAGATGGCAACAGTTGACGCTATGCTGTCGTAGAAAACAGCCCCCCAGACTATAAATATCGATATTAAATATTTGAAGATGCTACTTTTCCAAAATGTCATAATTAAACCTTAAATAATGCAGGTAACTTGCTCATAGTGGCAGTCCACTGTAAATTGTCCATAATCCACTGACGGCTCTCAGGCACTTCAGTTGTCGACTCTAAATAATAACAAACTGCTGAACAAAACTGCTCCGCATCATCAGTCACTTTTATATGCGTATTCTTAGCATCAATGCCTTCAATCGCCATATTTGTTGCAACAACAGGTTTTGCCATTGCTAACGCTTCTAAGACTTTATTTTGAATACCTCTGGCAATCTGTAATGGGGCCACAGAGACTTTAGCGTTACGAATATAAGGTCTAACATCTTTCACTCGACCTGTAACCACGATTCCATCTATATTGTTTAAAGCTAGAACTTGGGCAGTTGGATTTCCCCCAACCACATAAAAATTGGCTTCAGGATATTGTGTTCGGATGCTAGGCCATACATGTTTAGCAAACCACATTACTGCATCTACGTTGGCCCAATAATCCATTGCACCAGTGAACACCACATCAATTTGCGCTGAGATTGTTTCCATCTCTGAGTTTGGTGAAAAGTAATCGACATCAACGCCATTTAACAAGCCCTGAACTTTTCTATATTGATTAGCAGGCAGTTGTTGTTTGAATAATTCAGCTTCCGGATCAGATACAAATAAAGCATGTTGCGAGCGCTCACATACCTGAGTTTCAAATGCTTGTAATTTATGATGTTCGCGATTGTAAACCCATCTGCCAATACCAGACTTATTTTCTGCGTATTGTCGCCATTTATCGGAGTCGACATCCACATAATCAACAACTTGATGAATGGTTTTATGATGAGCAGAGGTGAACATTGCCATCACTGAAGAATATATAAATACCTGAGTAATGGTTTGTTGATGAAGGGTTTTATCAACCCATTGTTGCATTTTAGCATTAGCATAATAGGGTTCAGAAATGGACTTCCCCGTTAGAAAAGCCGTTAGTCCTTTTACTTTAGACCATGTTTTATTTTGACCGAGTAAAAACACCTGTTTGCAATATTTATCTAACTTAGACGCATACTGCCAATCATAGGGGTCATCAACGAAACTGCCTAAGTAAATATCGAACCGTTGGCTTAATACCTTGAGCATATTGAACGATCGAATTTTGTCACCTTTGTTGGGCGGAAAAGGAATACGGTGACACAAAAACAGCAGTGGTGGCTTAGTCATTCACTTCTATCCCAAAAATTTGGATAGAAAGGGACCGATACGTCGGCTTAACCAAACGGGTAGCTTTTGCCACATTTTGATAAAGAACTGATACTTAGGATTATTAGGACTTAAATTAGGTAAAGCTTCAGCTTTCACCAAATGGAATTGATAATGCAGGGCGACCGGCTCCATTCCCCACGTTCGTTTGTATTTGAATGCGCCAGAATCATCTTTACTTCGACCAAAGTCGAAATAAGTGCATTCCTTGTTCTCTTGAGCATGACACATCAACTGATAATACATGAAGTCATTGCTTTTTAACGCTCTAGCATCAAATAATCCGCCACCGTAAAAAGGTAGCACTTGATTCTTGTAATAAAAACTGAGAACCGATGAGACCGCTTTTTGATCTTTTTCCACGGTTAATACATCGCAATTATCACCAAACTCTTGTTTTAATGATGCAAAGTATTTTTTGGGAAAGACTGGCGTACCTAGATTTCGTACACTTTCAGAATAGACATCGTAGGCTGTTTTGGTATCTTCTTCGATCCGAAAATTAAGCTCATTTTTCAGTGAGTGCCTAACCACCGCTCTCTGCTTCTTTTTAATACCAGCTAAAATTGCCTCTGGTGTATCAGCAATTTCCCAGCCAAAAGAAGAGTGAGCACATTTTTCAGTCAACTCTGGGTTATTGCGCGTAAATGGATAGCGCATTTCTAAATAGTCAACGCCCAACTTATGGGCAAGGGCGATAGCTTCATTTTCTAAAAACAAAGTAGCATCATCTGAGTTAGACGCGACACCACCGTAAACACAAAAGGGGGTAGAAATTAGAGCATGACCAAAAAGTAAACTTTTCTGTTCAACTAAAGGAAGAACACCAACAATATTATTGTTTAATGTGGCATAAAGATAATGACAAGAATGGCCGTAAACTGACTCAATCACTCGCTTCCAACCGGTTAAGTGGAAAAAAGTGCCGGTATCAATACTATCTACAAAATCGTCCCATTTTTGCGACTCTTGCGCGCCATCACCTAACCTACAGAGTTGGTAGTTGTCCGTCACTTATGCTACTCCATATACATCTTTCATAGTTGACCAATTAAAATCAGCCAATAATCGCTCTAATTTTGCCTCAGTTTTATCTAAATTTATATAGTGTCTAAAACGCGACTTTAAGGGTGCGTTAGTCAACCGAGGCTGCTCACCATCAATTTCCCAAGGATGAAAATAAAAAGAATAAGGCTGTTTTTCCTGATTCAAATAACGGTTAACTAACATTCGCGTCATCTTATAAGGATATAAACGAAAATAACCACCGCCACCGATTGGAACCTGCTTTCCCATTAGTTTCAAGGTTGGAATAGGAATCTCAATAATATTTTCTGGACGTTGATAGGCAAATCTCGGCCAGTCAGGGGTACCATACAAATCGTGTTTAACCGGATAAGTACTAGAACTATATTTAAACTTAAGCTCTGCCAGTACTTCAAATGCCCACTCGTTGTCGTAACCAATGGAAAAACTTGGCGCACGATAACCAATAACAGGTTCACCAATTAAATCTTCTAAATGGGTTTTAGAGCGGATTATATCAGCCGTTAATTCTTCACGAGTCTGCTGATAAGCTCTTCTATGCGCATATCCATGGCTGGCGATCTCATGACCTTGGGCATGAATATCTTTTATAAGTTGAGGGTAAAGTTCAGCAACCCAGCCAAGCACAAAAAATGTCGATTTCACATCAGCTTTAGCAAACACATCGAGCAATCTTCGGGTATTAGCATCAACACGGGGTTTGTATTGATCCCAATCCTCTGGCTTGATAATTGAATCGAATGCAGAAACGTGAAAAAAATCTTCAACATCAACTGTCATTGCATTTAGAGCTGTATTTTTTACCACTTCATCGTCCCTTTCCGAACAAGACTACTTCAACTGTTCGGATAAAAATAAGCATATCTAACAACAAACTTTGATGTTTTACGCAATAAAGGTCAAATTTCAATTTTTCCATTGAATCTTCGACACTTGCACCATAAGGATAATTAAGTTGAGCCCAACCCGCTAAACCGGGTTTCACGTTATGACGCTGGTTGTAATAGGGAATTTCCCTGATTAATTGCTCAACGAACTGTGGTCTTTCTGGGCGCGGACCAATGAAAGCCATTTCACCTTTTAGCACATTAATTAACTGAGGTAATTCATCAATACGATACTTACGTATAAACGCACCTATGCGAGTTACCCGGTTATCATTTGCCGACGCCCATTTCGCGCCGTCTTTCTCAGCATCAGGACGCATACTGCGAAACTTAATAATTTTAAACAGTTTGCCATTTAAACCTACACGTTCTTGTTTATAGAAAACCGAGGTGCCTGTTCGTCTTCCATCATCCAAATAGATAATAACGGCGGTTAACAGCATAAATGGCCAAGTAAACAGCATTACAAAAACAGCAACAAAAGCATTAATGCCATATTCAAGAATATCTCTTAAATAGTTTTGAGAATTGAACCCGTTTGAATACACCACCCAACTAGGATACATCAGGTTCACTACTATCTGACCTGTTTCCCGTTCCATGAAATCAAGTAAGTCGGTAATTTCTACTCCACGCAGCCTACAATCAAATAGCACTTCAATCGGCAGCGTACCTCTGCGCTGATCACAAGCGATAATAATTTCATCTATTTCATTGTCGATGACGTAGTTACGAAAATTATCGTCAATTTTTACGTGTACTAGGCGCTCGTTACGAATACCGTCCTCGCGGTTATCTCCTGGAATTGGAATAAAGCCTAATAATTCGAAGCCTAATCTATCGACATCACGACGCATACGCTTCTCAATAATAGAGGCTCTTTCACCAGCACCGATTACCACAATTCGAGTCCGCCCTAGCCCTAATAGTCCCAATCGATTTGTAAAATAACGAAATGTCACCAAAGATAGAATTACCACACCTGAAGCGACTGGTAAGAAGTAAGGGTGCATCCTTAGTTCTTCCATAAAGGTACTGGTGATGACCTCGACCACGAAATACGTCAAGGCTAAACTGACAAAAATCCGTCTGATTATGCCGCGGAAGGTTTCTCTTAATTTAGCTTCATACAATCCAACAGAAAGGGATGACACCAAGACCAAAAAAGTCATGAGAGAGATATTGGCCGCTAGCTTCAAAAAGCTCGGGGACTCGACTTCCAGAATACTTACAACTAAAAAGTTTGCTAAGTAAGCTGAGTATGAAACGATCACTGCTTCTGCTATAACAAGAGCATTGGACCTTTTATTTTGTTTGTTGGTCGCTGCCATTAGCTCTTACCTATGGATTTATTTGATAAATTTATCATATGCTAAACGAATTATTTGAGATAGACTAACTTTTCTGGTCAGCTATTATAGAGATTAAAACGCTCGGGTAAATGGCTGATTTGCTACATTTGTTTCTGTTTGGATAGGAAAGACATAATATGAAAGCAAGTAGAATAGCTCAGTTACTGATTGCAGCAGCTGCATTTACGGCAATAAATGCATGTACTAGCTCAGGCAGTTCGTTGCCTCAGGCAACAACAAGAGCATCTTTAACCACTAATATCGATGACTACAGCTATTTGATTGGTCCAGGAGATAACCTTTCAATCTTTGTATGGCGTAACCCTGATGTATCCGGATCATTTTTAGTGCGTCCAGATGGTATGATTACTACATCTTTGGTTGAAGACATCCCCGTTTCAGGTAAAACCCCAACAGCTTTAGCGCGAGATTTAGAGCAAGAGTTAGGTAAATATATTCGAGATCCTATCGTGACAGTGAGCGTTAGTGGCTTTAACGGCCCTTTTAGCGAACAAGTTAGAGTGGTAGGTGAAGCTTCATCACCTAGAGCAATAAGTTACTCAGAAGACATGACATTATTAGATTTAATGATTCAGGTTGGTGGTTTAACTGAGTTTGCAGATGGCGACGGTGCAAAACTAATTAGAGTCGTTAACGGTGAACAAAAGGAATTTTCAGTGAGATTAGACTCACTGGTCAAAGAAGGGAATATTTCAGACAATGTAGACATACTTCCCGGTGACATATTAATTATTCCAGAAGCTTGGTTTTAGGCTTTGACACTTAGCAATAATTAATAATTTAAAGGTAAGAAGACGTATCTATGTTAGGAATTCAGGAAGCGATAGATCAAATCCAAACCTATGTTAAAGGTGTTTGGATAAAGAAACGCTATATCATTATATCAACTTGGCTAATATGCCCTCTCGGTTGGGCATATGTGGCTAATTTACCAGACCAATATGCTTCATCAGCACGTTTATTTGTTGACACTAGTAGTTTGTTGCGTCCTCTTTTAAGAGGCTTAGCTGTTTATAACAATCCCAGTGAGCAGGTTAATCTTGTCGCTCGAACGTTATTAAGTCGTCCCAATTTAGAAAAAATTGCAAGGGAAGCGGATTTAGATATTACCGTCACCACGCAAGCCGAAATGGACGATCTAATAAACAACATGCGTAGAGATATTAAGCTCAACAGTACTGCTGAGCAGAATATTTACAATATTAGATATAATTCTCAATCTCCTGAACTAGCACAGAAAATTGTGCAAATTACCCTTAATGAATTTGTTGAAAACTCCTTAGGTAACAATAGACAGAGTAGTGACTCCGCAGAAGAATTCATTAACCGACAAATTGAAGAATACGAACAGCGCCTTGAAGAGGCGGAACAGCGATTAGCTGCCTTTAAGGTCAGTCGAATAGACCGAGCTCCAGGTTCAAGCCGCGATTATTACAGTCAATTGCAACGTCAAATCGGTGAGTTGCAATCAACTGAATTACGTATTCTTGAACTAACCTCCCAATTAGAAGCCGCAAAAGCACAAATGATTGGTGAGGCTCCAGTTTTCGGTTTAGCTGCTCCAGACTCACGAGTCGCTCCGTCCATATCGACAAAATATGATAATCGTATTGCCGCACTGGAAAGCAGTATCGATGATCTACTTATCCAATATACGGAAATTCATCCCGAAGTTGTTAAAACTAAAAACTTACTTGAAAACTTATATGATGAGCGTGAAGCTCATATTAAAAGTTTAAGCGACGTTGCAGAAGAAACTGGCTCATATAGTCAATTTGGAAATATTAATCAAAACCCTGTTTATCAAGAGTTAAAGCTGTCTGTTGCTCAGTATGAAGGCCAATTATCACAGTTAAATGTAAGGGCTGATAATATTAGAGCAAAAATAGCAGAGTTAGAAAAAATTGTGGATTTAGTACCACAAATTGAAGCTGAAGCTCAGGGCCTAAACCGTGATTACCAAATCACTAAAGAAAAATATTTAGAGTTAATTAGCAGACGCGAGCAAGCAGAATTGTCTCGTAAGGCTGAAGCGACATCCGATGATGTGCAATTTAGAGTCATAGATCCGCCCACCTTACCGACTAAACCGTCTGGACCTAATCGTGTTCTGTTTTATTCAATGATTTTATTTGTAGGATTTGGTACTGGTCTTGGAATTGCATTTTTAGTTAGTCAGATCAACCCTGTTGTATTAAGCCCAAGTCAACTGGTAAGCAATTTTGGTATTCCTGTATTTGGTAAAGTATCTCATATTGATGCGAAGGCCATAGCTAAAGTAGATAGACGCAGAATGTTGGTATTCAGCGCATCTAGTCTCGCATTATTTTTGATTTTCGTTGGTTTAGTCTATGCCGATATTGTCTACGGTAGATTGCCTATTTATCTTTTGGGGAATTTAATATGAGTACTATAGAAAAGGCACTGCAAAAGAATAAGCAATTGAAGGCTGAAAGTTCAGAGAAGTCTACTTTGGAAGCTGCGCAAGAAAAAGCACAAGAAATTGCTGACAGTGGTGCAGATACGCCAGCGAAAGTAACAAAACCCGAACCTAGTGGAATGGAAACTCAAGTAAAGGTTAAACAAGAGCCGGTGATTTCAACAGAAGAGCCAGAAACGCTCTCTTACGAAACATCTAAAGAAAAGTTTATTCCTTTGACCCATATCCAAAAAGAAGGTTTTGTCTCGAATATGGGTAGAAACACCATCAACGAGGAATATCGGGCAATAAAACGAAAAGTTCTTAGTAATGCGTTTGGGCCTTTATCTAAAACCTTGAGCAACGCCAATATTGTCATGGTTACCAGTCCGAATCCAAATGAGGGTAAAACCTTCACCGCTATTAATTTAGCCTTAAGTATCGCTCTGGAGCAAGATAAGACAGTTTTGTTAGTGGATGCTGATGTTTTAAGACCTAGTGTTATGAAAACCATTGACCAACCTTTCGAGAGTGGCCTGATGGAATACTTATTAGGTGAAGTAGATGATTTGTCAGATGTAATTCATCACACTAGTTTAGATACCCTTAGGATAATCCCTGCCGGAAAATCTCACCACCTGTCAACTGAACTGTTAGCCAGTGAGAAAATGCTGGAGTCTGTTAGCGAGTTTGCTAACCGCTACCCAGACCGTGTTGTAATCATTGATAGCCCTCCTCTATTGGGTATTAATGAAACTGCAATTTTGGCTAACCTAGCCGGACAGGCTGTTGTAGTAGTTCAAGAAGGTAAAACTTCGTTAAACAGAGTATCCCAAGCTGTTGAGCATCTAAATCCTGATATGGCAAAAGGATTTGTACTTAACAAGTCTAAGCAAAATAATAGTGATGGCGCTGGATATTACGGTTATTACTATGGTAGTGACGATAAAAAGTAGTAGGGAAGAATTTTGAGACTAGTTTATGTTTTTGCATCCGGAACGCTAATACTTTCATCATTAGCAAATGCCGAACTCAAATTTAATTCTGATGTTACTTCTTCGTACGTGAGACACTCATCTGACTCAGAAGCCTTCAGTCGACGGGATTCTGATATATTCACCTTTGAACCCTCTTTGGGGGCGACTTACGAAGCCAACAAAATTCAAGGGGCAGCTACGGTTCGATATCTGCAAGTCAGTAACAATGCAAGCAGCGACTCGACAGATTTAAACCTAGATCAAAATTACAACTTCACTAGTTTCAATTACAACGGCAGACTCACAGCTATTGATAACGTGCTTTCGTTTACGGCAAGAGGATCACAGTCGTATCGCAACACTATCGCAGGAAACGCACTAGTAAACGATGAATTATATGGTAGTCAGGAGCTTTCAAAGACACAAACCAACTCGGCAGGATTTAACTTTAGTTTGTCCCAAGGAGACTGGGTGAGAATGGCCGTAGAAGGCAGTTATTCTAAGGTTAAAAGTGATAGACAGGTTTTTTTAGATAGTGATTTAGACACTAGTAATACTTCAGTCACTTCGCAAATTTACTCAGGTGATGAAGTTAAACGTGTTAACTGGAATATATCCGGTACGTATAATGAAACTTTAGGTTCAGGCTTTAATGATTCTAGGTCGGAGCTATATAGTGGAGACTTTCGTATAGGCTTAATAAATGAATTCAGCTTAGTTTTTACTGGGCAAAATGAAAGAAATGAATTGAGCAGTGAAAGTGGAGGTTCTGACGTAAGCAGTGATTTTAATTATACCAGTTATGGAGTGGGGTTGTCGTGGTATCAGTCTGCTCAACGCTTTATAGATGTAACTTACAATCGCTCTACTGAAAATGAAGATGAATCAGAAAACTTTTTAGGTTTGAAATTTGATTGGCGTTTTACCTCTCGTACATCAATAGCTGGTGAATATGGCAGACGTTTTTATGGGGAGAGTGGAAACTTAAATCTAACTCATAAAATTAGAAAATTTCAAACACAAGTAACATACGAAGAAAACATTACTAACTATACTCGTTTAGTTGCGGGAGATACAGTCACAGGTTCGTTTGTATGCCCTATTGGTGCTGACCAAATTCTTCAATGTTTCCAACCCGCAACCATAGATTATGTTCTGCAGCCAGGCGAAGAGTTTTCTAACTTTAATTTTATCATTCCTGATATTACAGAGTCCGACATAATAAGAAAAAGCTTATCTACCAATATTGGATACAGTTTTCGGAAAGTACAAAGTAGCCTAACGTATAGAAATACAAATACAGAATACATTGATGGCTCAAGAGAACAAAAAACACAAACAATATCCCTAGATTCAAGTTTACAAATAAATCGAAAAACCAGCCTCAGCGGCTCTATTATAATTACGAGTTATGATAATACCGTAGACGATGATAGATTAAGTGCTGACAATGATGACGTTTTTACAGCAACACTTAATTACACTAGGAAGCTAAATCGCGATCTTAACGCGACAATAGGCTATCAACATACCACTCGTCGTTCTCCTGTAGAAAATAGAGATTACGACTCCGACCGTATCACCTTCGAAGTAGTTTATACATTATTTTAAATGGCAGTTTCGTTGATTTGATTCTGCAGGTTTAAAATGAAAACATTTAAAGATGGATGCTCACACAGCTTGCAGATTTATATTTGAGTGAAGAGATAGCAATAGGGATAAGAACCAAAATTAGCAGCTAATAGCCATTGGTTATGCATTAGCTTTTAACACGGAAAAATTGTTAGCAAATTATATGTTAGTTAACAAACCTTTCTGAATTAGACCAGCTTTAAATAACCTTAGCACTATCCAAAATCCAACTTAGAATAGATATAGCAATTAACACGGTAAATATTTCTCTATTATATTTGCCGTGAAAATAGGCTTTTCTTCTATTCCTGAATTGCTCATGAAATCTGCTTTCGCTACTACCTGAACTTTTTAACGGTCTCATAACTCCCCCTTAAACTCCGGTAAAATATATACTCTTGTGCTATTAGAGATCTATACACACAATTAGTTCATTTTTCAACCAATTAATTTAACTGTTATTTCTAACTTACTCTTAGTTTCAACTAATTTGTTAATTAATTCAATTAATTAGTGTTAATTTAAGGTCTAGTTTTTAATCATCAGATTTTAGGCGAACATAGGTTTTATATTTTTTCTTTAATAAATTGTCTATATAGCGAGTTAACTTTATTTTATGGCTAATAGCGTCGTCTAATGCATCCGTTAATTCATTCAGCATGGTTTTGTAATATTGCACATCTTTAACCCTGCCATCGGGTGTCAATTCTGACATGACATCTGCACCACCGTCGGTTTGCGGCTCAGTAGTATTAACCTTAGGTTGAGGTTGTCCCGCTGCGGGCAAAGGCGTTGCACCTGTCCCCTCCTCTGGTCGAAACATTTCATCTGCTACTTCAGCTGTAACAGTATCAACCGCGCTTTCATCTAATAACGTTAACTCTTCTAAAAAACCGTACAGCAGAATGCGATCCATTAGAGTATTGATTCGTCGTGGCACACCATTAGTAAATTGGTAGATTTTGTCGAACGCACCATCTGCGAATAACGACTCATTTTCCAAGCCAGCATGCTTTAAACGATATTCGATATATTCTCTGCACTCACCTTCGTTTAAAGGTGCCAGGTGACATGAGGCTACTATACGCTGGCGAAACTGCTCCATATTGGGAGCGCGTAATATTGGCTGAAGTTCTTCCTGACCAAGTAAAAAGCTCTGTAATAGTGGTTTACCTTGCTGCTGAAAGTTCGAAAGCATGCGCAACTCTTCAATGGTTTCTAAAGGTAAGTTTTGTGCCTCGTCCACAATTAATAACGCCCGTTTGCCCAATTTATGCAAATCAAACAGGTACGCTTCCAAGTCTTTAAGAATATCAGCCTTGGTTTTGTTTAGGGTGCCGACTTCGAATTTGCTGGCAACCATTTTGACCAATTCATCTGGAGATAACTTTGGCGTAACAATTTGCGCTGCCACAATATCATCTTCAATGTTATCGAGAAGGCTATTAGCGATTGTCGTTTTACCTGTGCCAATATCTCCGGTAATTACGATAAATCCTTCTGCTTGCGACAAGCCGTACTGAAGGTAAGACATCGCTCTTTTATGCCATTTACTAGCAAAAAAGAAGCTCGGGTCTGGTGTCAGTTGGAAAGGCTTTGACGTGAGTCCATAATAATTTTCATACATAGTGCAAAATTACCTGAGATACTGATTATATTTGAGGTGAGTAGCTTAGCGGGGTGCGCTGCAAGTCGCAAATTTTTTATACAAATTGACTAGATTTCTGAGTGTGCTTAGGCCAATTTCAATATATGAAAATAAAACTTAAGCGTTTGTTCATAAATTTTGCCATACTTTTGATTCATTAAAATATCAAACGGTACAGAAAATGGACGAAACTATACAAAATGGCTCAGATACGATTGATATGATCACTGAGACAGGAATAGAGTTATCGATGACCTACGGACCAAAGCTCATACTAGCCTTGGTGGTATTAGTTGTCGGTTTTTGGGTCATTGGCATCATTTTAAAAGGAATTGATAGAGCATTAGCTGGCGCTAAAGTTGATGAAACATTAAATAAGTTTTTACACAGCATAATAAGTGTCACTCTTAAATTAATGTTGATAATAGTATTTGCATCCATGATAGGAGTGGAAACAGCATCATTAATCGCCATGCTTGGCGCAGCTGGTCTAGCTATAGGGCTTGCGCTTCAAGGCAGCTTAGCTAATTTCGCTGGCGGGGTGCTGATATTATTATTTAAACCTTTTAAGTCTGGGGATGTGATTGAAGCTCAGGGTTATTTAGGAACAGTTAAAGAGATACAAATTTTTAATACTATTATGCTGACTTTGGATAATAGAAGAGTGGTTATCCCTAATTCATTGCTGTCTAATGGTTGCGTTACAAACTTGTTTTGTGAAGAAAATCGCCGTGTAGATGTCACTTTTGGGATCAGCTACGATGATGATATTGGCAAAGTAAAACAGATATTAAAAGATGTAATAAGCTCGGACGAACGTATTTTAACTGATCCAGAAATGGAGATTTATGTATCTGCACATGCTGATAGCTCGATAAATATTTTGACCCGTTGTTGGGTTAAAAGTGAAGATTATTGGCCTGTACATTTCGGATTACATGAAAAAGTGAAATACGCGTTTGATGAGAACGATATCACCATTCCTTTCCCACAAAGGGACGTGCATTTATTCCAAGCCAAATAAAATAATGAGTGCGATTTAAACCTACACTAACAATTTACGGATACTTAACTAAGTATCCGTAGATTTTACAATGGTATTAATAATACTTGTTGTCGATACACCATCTTCAAAATTAAGCACTTTCACTTCCCCACCGTTGGCAATAACTTGTTTACCACCAGCAATTTCAGAAACCTTATAGTCGCCTCCTTTAACGAGTACATCAGGTAACAATTCACTAATCAATCGCTCCGGAGTATCTTCATTAAACTCAACCACCCAATATACCGATGCTAAGCCAGCTAAAACTGACATGCGACGATTAACATTGTTTACTGGTCTACCTGAGCCTTTTAACGCGCGAACAGATTCATCGGAGTTTACGGCAACAATTAACTTATCACCGAGTGATGCTGCGTTTTCTAAATATGAAACATGACCTGCATGGAGAATATCAAAGCAGCCATTGGTCATAACGATTTTATCGCCTCCCCGTTTAGCGCTTTGAACGGCAATAGAAAGCTGTTGTTGTGTCATTACGCCTCGACCATAATGCTCAACTTTCTCCACGGCTTGACGTAATTCTGAGCTACTCACTGTGGATGTTCCTAACTTACCAACAACAATACTAGCTGCGGTATTGGCTAGAAAACTTGCTTCTGAAAAACTACAACCTGCAGCAATCGCTACTGACAAAGTTGAAATGACAGTATCGCCGGCGCCAGTAACGTCATACACTTCCTTCGCTTTAGCGGGGAAGTGAGTTTCATCTTGAGCGGATTGCAGTAACGTCATGCCATTTTCTGAACGTGTCAGTAAAAATGCATCTAAGTCCAGGTTAGTGATCAATTGCTGAGCTTTTTCCACTAACACACTTTCATCATTACACGGGCCCACTATAGCTTCGAACTCCCCCATGTTGGGTGTTAATAAGGTTGCTCCAGAATACTTTTTGAAATCATCCCCTTTAGGATCAACAACCACTGGAACATTATGCTTTTTAGCCAGCTCTATGAGGTTTTTTACGTCGCTCAATGCTCCTTTGGCATAATCGGATAAGATAACAAGGTCTGCGTTTTCAAGGTGCTGAATAAAACGTTCTTGTAATGGGGTTTTATCGACTTGTGCAAAGTTCTTTTCAAAATCCAGACGAATTAACTGTTGGTTTCGGCTTAAAACGCGAAGTTTGGTAATAGTATCAAATTCAGATATTTGGCAAAAATCACACAGAACCCCCAATGAGTTCAACGAGCGCTGCAAAATCTGTGCTGACTCATCCTGTCCTGTCATTCCTAGCAATGTCACCTTTGCCCCCAACGCGGCCACATTCATTGCAACGTTTGCAGCTCCGCCAGGTCTATCTTCGATATCGCGTATTGCCACTACAGGCACTGGCGCTTCTGGTGAAATCCGTCCTGTAGGACCAGTCCAATATCGGTCGAGCATGACATCGCCCACGACTAGGATGCGACATTGTGAAAAATCAGGTAACAGCATAAACCTATTCCGTACTTAAAATGAATTACCTGAATTATACTGAAGTTAGACGGAAATGCTTTAATCTAAATAACAAAATAGTAAATTGCGAAATAATGACAAGCACAACCCGCGATGACAAATAGATGCCAAATCGCATGGGTAAACGCTAAGTGTTTTTTAACATAGAAAATCACCCCAATACTAAAAAACAGACCACCAGCAACCAACAACAATAAACCGTAGGCAGGCAAACTCTGATATAACGGGTAAATTAAAATAATCGACAACCAGCCCATTACCAAATAGGTGATCACAGACACTCTAGGGAACCGGTGGCGTACAAAACACTTAAAAACCACCCCAAATATTGCGATTGCCCAGATAACGCTTAAAGACACCCAACCGATCCAGCCACCAATGCTCACTGCCAAAATAGGCGTGTAAGTGCCCGCTATCAGTAAATAGATGGCACTATGATCTAACAACTTAAAAAATTGTTTAGCGTGAGAACCTCTCACCCAATGATAAATGGTGGAAGACAAAAACATAATGGTTAAACTAGCGCCATAAACAGCAGTTGAAGTGATAGATGTAACTGTGTCACTTCGTAAGACAAGATATACTAGGCCAATCACAGCGAAAATTAAGCCAAGACCGTGACTGACGACATTCATGACTTCTTCTTCAACGGAATAAGCCTGATTGGAAGTATTAACTTGTTGGACGGGTTTCACTTTAGATTCTGCACAAAATTAATGGGTATTTAAGTCTACCCACTGAGCGTACACTTGTACACTGAAAAAGCTAAATAGGGGTTATATGGCTGACACAAAATGGTTTATTTACGTTCTCGAAAACCGCCTAGGAATGACCTATTGTGGAATTTGTACTGATTTAGCACGACGCTTTTATGAACATGCTAGCAACTCAAAACGTTGTGCTAAAGCACTTAGAGGAAAAGGTCCCCTAAAATTGAAATTTGCTGCAATAATGGAAGATCAGTCATCGGCTCTAAAATCCGAATATTGGTTCAAGAAACAAACGAAAGCGACAAAGTTAAAGATTATCCAAGGTCAGCAAAACCTCCCCACAAACCCCATAAAAATTGAGCCAACCCAACTTAATAACCTACAACTAGAAGTAACTGATAGAATCGCAAAATAGTCCAATCAGAAAACGTAATATTGCTTCTATGGAATTAAGTAAATAAGCCACTAACAATTAACGCAATACCTACACTAAGCACCATTTCAATGCTAGCTACACCAATATTATGCTGCTGCTCTACCTCTTGGGCTAAATTTAATCCGGCTAAAATGATCTTCTTAGCCACTATCACCAAAACAAGCAACATTAAAGTCAATCCCATTCCCACAATGAGCCAACCAGTTAAATTACTGACATAACCTTGAGGGCTATAAATTAAAAGACTGCTGCTAGCAGAAACCACTATTGCCGTGGCAAGTAAATTTCCTGAATGTTGAATAGCAACTGCCAATTGGCCCTTGGCAATGGTTTGTTGGAATGTATTACTTTGGCTTAACGCTAAAAAGCGCCGTTCATAAATTCTTGTTCTCAATAATAAAATGGCTTGGGTGACAATAAACCCTGATATGACGGCGAATAATGCATTCAAATCAGTACCTATGACCCACAACATAACATTGCTGACTATCAGAGCGGTAGAAACGGAACTGGCAGCGTCAACTATGGCAACGCTGGTGTTACGATCTTTAATCATCGCTTCTTTGTTAATGCGATTTAGAATAATCTTGTCGTGTAATATCCGGCCAATTTTTATCAAAAAGATACCAACTAAACCGTATAACAACATACTCATTGCGGCTTCTTCAAAGCCATTAGTATCGGAACTTGCTGCCGCTGCTGATAATACAAGACAAAGCGCTAACATACGTCCAGCAACACTGATGCCAAAAGCGATATTATCCTGAGACCCCAATTCTTCCGTTGTACTAACCGACGCCATTCGCCCTGACATTAAACGCAATGCAAATAGCAAACAAATGGCAATGCAAATATCAATGCCAAGGTAAAACCAAGTTTCAGGTAACAACGGCACCAAATTCACCAAATCTTGCATAAATAAGCCTTCCAAACTTCAGGTATTCTAAAGTTAATATTAACAGTTAAACGCTAAAAACAAATTAAAAGTTCAGATTTAACAACGAATTGATTTAACCTATTGATTGTACCGACACATGATATAGCATTGTTGTTTAAGATCACGCAAGACGACTCAAATTTGGTTAATATCACTATGAATACTTCTTTTTCAATACTCAATAAAACTGCTGATAAATACTGGCTGCAATTATCTGAAATCTCATCAGTGGAAACCCAACCAGAAGGGATCAAAACCCAATTAAAACAGCTATTAGGATTGAGTGACTTCATACGTGATACCTTACTATCAGATCCGTTAAAACTCCCTGCTTTGCTAGATACCCTAGAAAATCCAACACAAACAATTAATTACCAAGCAGAGTTAAGTGCGCAACTTGAGAAAGTTTCAACAGAGGCTGAGTTGTTGGATTGTTTGCGGATATTTCGGAAACAACATATGGTCGCTATCGCAGCACTGGACTTATTAAACTTACAATCAATTGAGCACTCGTTAATACACACTTCTGAATTAGCTGATGCACTTATAAATGGTGCCTACTTTTGGCTTTATGAAAACCTGTGTCAACGTTACGGTACGCCTATGGGTGAGTTCGGCCCCCAACCTCTGTTAATTTTAGGCATGGGCAAACTTGGCGGTAAAGAACTTAACTTTTCTTCTGATATCGACCTGATTTTTTGCTACCCAAGCAAAGGTGAAATCGTAAACGGTAAAAAAACCTTAGAGCATCAACAATTTTTCAGCCGCCTGGCACAACGCCTGATCCACGCTTTACATCATACAAATCAACAAGGTCAGGTGTTCCGTGTTGATATGAGACTGCGCCCTTTAGGTGAAAGTGGTCCACTGGTCATGCATATGGCCGCCTTTGAAGATTATTATCAAGAACAAGGTCGTGAGTGGGAACGTTATGCCATGGTAAAAGCACGTATTCTGAATGACCATTCTGAATATGCCGAAGAGTTACATAACATACTCAAGCCATTTATATATCGTCGTTACTTAGATTACAGTGCTATCGACTCCCTCAGAGAAATGAAATCCTTAATTAACCAAGAAGTCAGACGCCGAGGTTTAACCAATAATATAAAGCTAGGGTCAGGTGGGATCCGTGAAGTGGAATTCATTGCACAGAGCTTTCAATTAATAAAAGGTGGACGAGAGCCACGTTTACAATTTCCCAGTATACTCTATACCCTTGAACAACTGACCGAGTTAGATTTACTGCCTGAGGACGAATACGTACACCTTCGACAAAGCTATTTGTTCTTACGAAAGGTAGAGCATTGCTTACAACAATTTGCAGATAAACAAACCCAAGTATTACCAGATACGCCGTTAGATCAAGAACGCTTAGCTAAAGTCATGAATTGTGAAGACTATTCTTTGTTGCAACAACAGTTGAATGAACATAGCGCGTGGATCAATCAACAGTTTCAAATGTTAATCGGCGATAATCCGAATGAAAGTGAGACCCAAGAAACCACTCATATCAGTGCCTTTGTAGATGCTTGGAAATTAGATCTAACACCTCAAGAAATTTCCGACCTATTTGCTCAACTAGCCTCTAATGAAACCGCTGAATTGCTCGCCAAACACATCATTGAACTAAAAAGTCAGGTCGTTAAAAAACACCCATCGCCAAAAGCAATAGTGGCGTTGAACACACTAGTCCCGCAGTTGTTAGCCAATATTATCTCGTTAAATCAAACCAACTTGGACGGCAGCGAATTATCAATATTGCTAGAACGAATTGCGCATATTCTGTTGACCGTGATAAGAAGGACAACCTACCTACAGTTACTCGTTGAAAACCAGGGCGCTCAACACCAACTTGTAAGGTTATGTCACGCCAGTCCATGGATAGCAGAACAGATAGCCAAGTATCCCATTTTGTTAGATGAATTGCTCAATCCCGTATTGCTCTATCATCCTACAGAGTTAAACGATTATCCAGATGAATTACGTCAATCATTATTGCGTGTTGAGCCTGATGATCTTGAGCTACAAATGGAAACCCTCAGACAGTTTAAACAAATTCAGCAACTTAAAATTGCGGCTGCAGATGTTACCGGTGTTTTACCGATAATGAAAGTTAGTGATCACCTAACGTTTTTGGCCGAAGCAATTATCCGTGAAGTGGTGAATATGGCTTGGGATCAAATGAAGGAAAAATACGGTATTCCTGAAGGCAGTTCTGAGCAAGACAAAAAATTTGCCGTTATCGGCTACGGAAAACTAGGCGGAATAGAGCTCGGTTATGGTTCAGATCTAGATTTAGTATTTGTCCACGAATGTGATTCACAAACCATGACAAATGGAAAAAAATCCATTGAAGCAAACCAGTTTTATACCAAACTTGCGCAACGTATTATGCATTTATTTATGACCAAAACCCCATCAGGTCAATTGTATGAAATAGATATGCGCTTGCGCCCCTCGGGCAACGCGGGTCTATTAGTATGCCATGTAAATGGTTTTGAACAATATCAATTACAAGAAGCTTGGACCTGGGAGCATCAAGCTCTAGTGCGTGCAAGAGTGGTTATTGGAAGTCCAGATTTCACCCAACGCATTGAGGCCATCAGACGGGATATTTTGTGCCGCTCCAGAGATATCAATACCCTACAACAAGATGTTGCAAACATGCGGCAAAAAATGCGTGATCATTTAAACAAAGGAAACGAAAACTGGTTAGATGTTAAGCAAGATGCTGGGGCAATGGCGGATATAGAGTTTTTAGTGCAGTTTTGGGTCCTGAAAAATGCGCAACATTTTCCTAAGATGGTAGATTGGTCAGATAATATTCGACTACTAGAACAGTTGTGTGTTGCTAACTGCATTAGTGCTGATGATAAGGCTCAACTAACAGAGGCTTATTTAGATTACCGTAACCGCTCACACCGATTAACCCTATTAGAAAAAGACAATTTAGTTGATAAAAGTCAGTATTCAGAGCACCAAAAAAACGTAAAAGCGATTTGGGACGCAACCTTTAATCAGCCCACTTAATTGCTGGTTTAGGTTAACAGTTTAAACCGTAAAGCCTATTTGTATGAGATGGTTACTCAAGTAAATAACAATTCTTACGAACATAGTCATTGATTTCTTGAGTGACAATCATTGAACGTTGTTTAGGACAAATATAGGCTTTCACTTCACCCTCGAAACTGCCATTCACTGCACTGGCGATTTCTGCCACAGAACCTGTAATGGTATCGTCCAATTGAAACTGACTTTTGATAATAAAGTCTTTATCCAACTCCCATAATACTTGCATCCCCTCTGATTGGGCATAATTTGTGATAGCTTCTCGAAGCGTACTACCCGCGCGGAAGCTCCGATACTTATGCTCTCCTACCCATCTAGAATTAATATTACTTTGAATACTTACCATTTTCCGCAAACGTTGCTCTAATGGCTCTTTGGGAGGGTTAACAGGTAGAACAAAATCACCGATGTCGTCTTCAAAGGGTTTGGAAGATGACATTCTATACGCAGCATAGAAATCCGTCATACCCTGAGATACACTTTTTTGTTCCGATTGCCCCTCAGGCTTTGGGCTCGACATATTAAAACGTTGCAGGTTTAAGACGATGGCCGCAATAATAATCAACGCTATGGCTAAGCCAATGTGCTTCGCCCAAAATAAAAAGTTAGATGTTCTTTTGCTCATTTTAAGAGCCTCATTTCGCAATTGAATGGTTAATCATAAAGTGAAGGTTCATCCTCATTAGGACGAGTTTTGAACCTCTTATGCATCCAAAGATATTGCTCAGGAGCGATATTAACTAACTCTTCAATTTTTTGATTTATTCTAGCTATATCTTGTTTATCGTCTCCAGACGGAAAATGATTAAGACCTGGTACAAATTTAACTTTGTAACCGTCTTGAGTGCGCACTGAAACAATAAACACCATCTCACTATTAGAGTTCTTAGCAAACAACATGGTTCCTTTAGTTGAAGCCACTTCTTGTACTGCAAAAAAAGGTACAAATTCACTAAATTGACGCCCATAGTCTTGATCCGGTAAATAAAAACACACTTCCTTTTGATTTAATGCCTTGATTAACCCTTTAGCATTGCGTTTATGGATCATGTACTTATTAGAACGAGCTCTACCGTGATACTGCATGTATTCCATCAACGCATTATTATGTTTGCGATAAAATGCCACTGATGGATTTTTTAGACCTGCAATTCGACAGCCAAGTTCCAAATTCATATTATGAATGGCTAAACCAAAAACCCCTTTGCCTTTATCTAATATCGCTTGAACGTGTTCATAACCCTCAATTTCTGAATGACGTCTAACCCGCCAATCTGGCCACCACCAGCCCATGCTAGACTCAAGAACAGCCATTCCAGCATACTCAATATTTTTTGCTAATAACGCTTCCCGCTGGGCTTCAGTTTTTTCAGGAAAACACAGTTCTAGGTTACGCTTGGCAACAGCAACACGCTTCTTACCGAATACTTTTAATAAAAAGCTGAGGCCTTTACCGATAACTAACTGCAATCGGTAAGGTAGCCATGAAATGCTATAAAGTAGACCGACACTCAACCAAACAGGCCAATATTGAGGCAATAAGAAAGACATTTTAAATGGTGGGGCTTTAACCCGAGCGTTTGACAAGCGTTAACCTCTAATAAGAAATTTTCGCTATTGTAATTAACAAACGACACAGTTGCCAATAATGTCACTGTAAAAGTGCGTTAAACCTAAAGTCAAACTCGCTAAATGAATTAAAGAAAATGAGCAATGAGGTGACTTTATCACCTCAATAAATGCTAGAAAGTTGAGTTTAATAAAGACAATGAGATATGAATACCTTGGCGAATATTACCGATACGAATATTTTCATTTGGGCTGTGTTGGTTATTGTCCATATTCACCATAGGTACAATAACCGTTGGAATATTCAAAGCATTGATTATCGGTACAATTGGCACTGTACCGCCCATCATCCGAATAACAACAGGTTCCTCCCCTAGCCCATTAGCTAGGCTTGCTCGTACTTGTAGTCCAAAATGCGATTCAGGATCCGTTCGAAATGCACTTAAGCCATTTGACCCGTTGAATTTAACGATATGTTTATATTGACGGCGCTCAGCGTCACTAGGTTCCTTGTCAATGACGTAATAGCTTAATCCTTCGATGTGTTTTTTAATTTTACCTAATTGCACTTTGGCACTTGTTTCAGGCACTAACCGAATATCTAGGTTTGCAGTAGCAAATTCTGGAATAACCGTTTTAAGGCCCTCTCCTTTCCATGATGTACCGATTTGACGTACATTTAATGACGGATATTGCAAAGCTTGTTGATAGTTTGCACCTACTTTTTCAGCAGAATGTATGCCTAACTGACGATTAACTTCTTCACTTTTAAATGGGACAGAGTCGAGTAGTTTTTGTGTTTTTGGATTAAATGAAATTCCTTCATAATAATCTTCAATCAACACCCTGCCCTGTTCATCTTTCATCGAAGATAAAATATTAGCTAAGCCAAACACCGGATTAGGAGAAAAATTGCCAAAATGTCCGCTATGTTGCGGTGATTTAGCACCAAATGTAGTGATACTTGCACTGACTATACCTCTACATCCAAAAGTGACCGTTGGTTTGTTGGAATCATGGGCAGGCCCATCCATCACAATAAAATAGTCTGCCTTATAACGCTGTTTGTATTTAGTTAAGGTTGACTTCAACCCCGCAGATCCATATTCCTCCTCAGGATCGAAAATCACTTTAACGTTTATTTTAGGTTGCTCCCCTCTCAGCCTAAGGGTTTTAAGTGCGGTTATAAACATTGTTATAGGGGCTTTATCATCCGCAGCAGCCCGTGCAAAAATACGCCACTCATCATCAATTTTATCATCTAGCTTTTGCCAATCGATTGTATGCCATTCTCCGTTAGCATCTTTTTCTTTTAACTCAGGAATAAATGGATCAGCTTGTTCCCAAGCTTTTGGATATACAGGTTGTCCATCAATATGGAAGTAAAACAAGATAGTTTTATAATTCGGATCAAAAACCTTTTCGGCCATCAGAATTGGCAAAGAATCGCTTTCTAACAATGTCGTTTGGAAGTCCAAGGTTTTGTATTGATTTTCTGCCCAGTGGATATTTTCAAGCATTTGTTCGGTATTCGCAGGTAAATTGGGAATACTGACCAGTTCTTTATGCAATAAAATTGTTTCCTTGAAGTTTTTATCAACTAAAACATCAAACTCGCTTTTCGCAACTACCGTCATTGATATACAAACAAGGAGTAGGCTTAAAAATTGGGTAAAGTTTCCACTGGCTTTAGTTGTCATTTTGATCCTTTTTGCTATCTGACTGTATTGAGATGCACTTATTTGACGCAATCCGACCTTTTTTTCAACTTATTTAACTAAATTTAGGTGGATTGCAAAGTTTCTGTTTTTTTAAGGCAAACTTTAAGCCAATATGCTTGCTGTAATTCGATTTGCCATAGTTCGGTGTTTTCAATAAATTAGCAGATCTAAGTACTAATGCAGTTTGAGCTAAACATGTTTCCGCTTTTAGCTTATTTAGTGGTTTACGGAAGTTATAAAATTGACCGTATAAAAAGAGTTATTTATCTATACTTATAAGAGGTAGAGAACTCTATTATTAGGATATTTGATCGTGGCAAAACAAGACAATTGGAACCAGGCTGTTGCTCAATCCTTATATGAGCAAAGTTCCATCGCAATGATAGTTTGTGATTTAGAAGGTAAGATCGCAAACTCAAACCATGCTGCTGGGCAACTATTCGATGTTGATACCCCCTCGTTAATAGGAAAACAGGTTTGCGATCTCTTCACCTTAAATCATAGCAAATCTATCTTTGATGAGTTTTTTGAACAAACAGCTAACACTCGCCTGCCCAGGGTTCATACAGAATTAAATGCGGGTGAGCCAATCGCTATTTCCACACCCACGTTTGCCATCCATTATGTCACTGCTGTAATCGATCAATTACCAAAAGAGCAATTTGAAGGATGGATCATCTCTTTTAGTCCAGCTAAAAAGTTAGTATCGGCACAAACCGTTGTCAACAATTTATTAGCTAGGTACGAGGTAGCCAAACAATCTGGTATTGGCGTTTGGCAATATGACTTCTCATCGCAGAAAGTTATATGGGACGAACAGATGTGCCGCTTGTATGGTGTGAATGCAGAGCATTACTCTACCGATTTGCAAGATTGGTTTTCATTTATTCATCCCGAAGATCGTGAAATGGCAATCAACGAATTTCAGCAAGCAGATGCCTTAAATTGCAAATACGAAGCCGAGTTTAGGATCAAAACATCTTCGGGTAGTAACAAATACATCCAAAGTTTTGGGCAAGTTATTCAAACAGCTGATAATAACGCCTTGAAGTTTACCGGCATCAATATTGACTTAACGGAACAATATGAAACACAGCAAAAGTTATTAGAAAGTAAAGCGGAAAACGAATTTCTAGCGACTATTGTTCAAGAAGCTGAAAATGCAATCATGGTGTGCAACGCTAATATGATTATTGAGTGGGTAAATCCCGCTTTTGTTAAATTAAGTGGATACTCACTGGAAGAAATTAAAGGTCAATCACCAAGGAACTTTCTTTTTGGTCCTAAGACAGACACCTCAACAGTACAGGAAATCAAACTAGCGATTGCAGAAGGTAAAAGTTATAGCTATGAGTTGATTCATTACAATAAGCAAAAACAGACGGTTTGGTTACGTGCAAATATAAAACCCATAAAGGAAAATAATGCCGTTGAACGAATTATTGTTGTTGCCACAGATATTTCAAAACCCAAACAACAAGAGCTAGAGTTAGTAAATTACAGCAATATGCAGGAAGCTATTTTAAATAGCGCAAACCTAATTGTTATGTCCACAGACTTAACTGGCCACATTATTACTTACAATAGTTTTGCAGAGAAAACGTTGGAGTACGATCGTCAAGAAGTAGTGGGCCGGTTGAGACCAGAGTTATTTTTCACTCCAGAAGCTTTGAATGACCACGCTAAGCAGCTCAGTAAAAAAATAGGTACCCTTATTCCTCCAGGTATAGAGTCTATAACCTACTCAGCCAGACAGGGTATTGCTGATGAATATGAAACTCAATTTGTAAACAAAAATGGCAAGACAATTCCAATCCAGTTAGCGGTAACGGCGGTGATGAATGCAGATAAAGACGTTGAAGGATTTTTGCTAATTGGACGTGATATTTCTGAATTTAAGCATATTGAAGAGGAAAAAGAACGAAGCGCGTCGTTATTAAGGGCGACTGGAAGAGTTGCTAAGTTGGGTGCTTGGGAAGTAAATATGAGCACTAACGATGTATATTGGTCTGATGAGGTTTACCGTATCCACGAGCTTCCTATTGGTAGCAAAGTTGATGTCGAAAATGCAATTAACTTTTACCTACCTGAACATCGACAAAAAGTTAAAGATGCATTAAGCGAAGCGACCATAAATAATATTCCATTCAATTTCCAGTTGCCATTTGTCACAGCAAAAAACAATAAAATATGGGTTAAATCATTTGGCTTTAGAGAACATAACCAAAATGGGGATGTGATACTGCGTGGCGCTTTCCAAGACATAACGGAGCTTAAAGAGGCTGAAGAAAAGGCTAAAGTTGCCAGTCAGGCCAAAAGTGATTTCTTAGCAAACATGAGCCATGAGATTCGAACACCGATAAACGGCATTATTGGAATGAATGATCTATTGCTAAATACGCCTTTGTCGGAACAACAGCTGAAGTATGCAGAGCTTGCGCAAAACAGCGGACACATTTTACTGACCTTGATTAATGATATTTTAGATTTTTCAAAGATTGAAGCTGGCAAATTAGAAATTGAAGTTATTGAGTTTGATTTACATGAGATGCTAAATAAATTTGTTGAAAGCTTCTCCATCCGAGCTCAAGAAAAACAGTTAGAACTTATATTTTCTATGCACCCGAATGTACCAAGATGGATTCAAGGTGATCCTGGAAGAATAAGACAAATACTGACCAATCTTACAAGTAACGCTATCAAATTTACCCAAAAAGGCGAAATAGTCATTAAAGTAAACTTGCTTAGCGAAAACAAACTAATATTTTGTGTCGTCGATTCTGGAATTGGAATTTCACAAGAGAAGCAACAGCAGTTATTCCATAAGTTTAGCCAAGTAGATGCATCTACCACCCGTAAATTTGGTGGTACAGGTTTAGGCTTATCCATCGCCAAAGAACTTGTTGAATTATTATCTGGAGAAATAGGCGTTAACAGCGAATGGCAAAAAGGTTCCGAGTTTTGGTTTACCCTCGAGTTTGAGCCCGCTAAAAATGATCACAGCGACCAAAATTACGACTTATCTTGTGCTAATTTAGCCAACCTGAGTGTATTGGTAGTAGACGATAATCAAACCAATAGAGAAGTTTTATCATCTATTCTAGTTTCTGAAAATATAACAGTGATGCAAGCGAAGAATTCTCCTGAAGCGTTAAAGTTACTGCGTAAACACTGTGAAATGAAAAACAATATAGATATTGCAATTATCGATGCTGATATGCCAGGCATAAATGGTATGGAATTAGGAAAAGCAATCAAGAGTGACGAAAGATTCGCATATTTAAATATGATTTTGATGACATCAGTTGCAAAGCGGGGAGATGCTCAGAAATTCAAAAGTATTGGTTTTGATGCGTTTTTCCATAAACCCATTAAAAACGACGATTTATTCTCGGCAATAAGCCAAATAGCTAATCATAAAAGTGAAAAAGAACAAAAATCGCACCAAGACTATGAGCTTATAACACGCCACAATGCCAGTCATAATTTAATTGGAAAGCCACGCATATTGTTAGTTGAGGACAATCAAATTAATCAGACTGTAGCCAATGAAATGCTTAATAATTTAGAGTGTATAACAGAAGTAGCAAATAACGGATTAGAGGCTATAGAACATCTAACGCGCGCATCCACAGCCTTTGATATTGTTTTGATGGACTGCCAAATGCCCGTTATGGATGGTTATGAAGCCAGCAGAATAATTCGCGCTCATAAAGGGGGTAAGTTTGATCCAAATATTCCAATTATTGCATTAACGGCAAATGCGATGAAGGGGGATAAAGAGAGATGTTTAGATGCTGGAATGGATGGCTACCTTAGTAAACCCATAGTTATTGAAGAATTAAAACAGGGTTTGCTTCAGTGGCACAATAAACTACATTAAATCTTAGAGTTTAAACACGCTACAAATAAAAAAGGTGTGTCTAATAAATTAGACACACCTTAGAAATTTTGAGAATCCCTCTCAGCTATCCTTCGCTATTAAACCATCCCGGTCAACATCCATATACACCCCTTTCCTTCTAATCTCGCTCATCCTTAAGTGAGTCACTCTCCCTGAGTGAGTCCCTTTCCATGAATCCTTAAATAACTGTACATCCTTACTTACAGTATTTCTCTTCCTTAAGATTGTCCCTGTTCTTCCTTAACTATCCCTGTGTATGTTGTCCTTTACTTAATGTTCACCTTGAACATTTACTTTCATCCATTGAAAGTGTCCCTTTGGCTATCCTTAAGTCTTCCTGACCCGTCGTATTTCCCTGTGACGAGATATAAGATAAAGGAATTAAAAGTTTGTACCAGTACCCCGAGCACGCTTTTTTTGTAAGCCATTATACTAAAGTCTACATTATGAAAATTAATTCAATATATTCATATAGTTAAATAAATGGTAAGCATTACTCTAGGGGTTTATTCCGCTTAAGACTTACAGTCATGTACGAGATATCGCACAAATAAAATAGCTTTAATCTTACCCCTCAATTTAGGGCTAATTAGTTTAAGGAGGAGTAATGTGGCAATCGTCACTCGAAACGAGAATCTCGTTCAAGAATTAACTACTCTTCAAGTTTACTTACTCTTGAAAGCCAATATGTAGTCTGGCAACAAACTACAGGTTATCTTCTCTAATTCTCTCACGTAAAGCTTTTTTGTTTACGGGGATAGTACATATTCAGCTGAAAGTTGAGTGACAGCCATTTGCAGTCGTTGTGCATAAGCTCTCTGACTGTCAGCTTTGAGCCTAAAAGCGGTCGGTCGTAGAGTGTCGCTGAAGCGGAGTGCAACAACTTTTGATATTTCATCTCGCATCCATTGGACTTATTGCTCCAGATTTATGCTTACCTAAAGCGTGAGTGTAAATTTGCGTAGTTTTTACATCATCATGCCCTAGTAATTCTTGCACTGCTTTCTTTAGGGCCTTTCGACCCCCTGTTTGATGAAGGTGATGAGGGCATACATAAAAATCAAGGCACACAAGGCTTGATTTTAAGTGGTTGGCGAGACTTTTAACGCTATAGCAAGTTGTGATAAAAACTGATCAACCTCTAATTCACCAATATCTTTAGGATCACGCTTACCGTTGAAATAAATAGCCTAATCCAATGAAGGTAAGCCTTTTCAGTTTTTATGCTATACCTTTTGGTCCGTAAAATAATTCGAATAGATTCTATAAAAAGGTGACTTTGACATAATATTACCCACTGCAAATACAACTGCATTTATATACAGTAATAATACATATTCTAAATTAATGCTAAGATTGCTTCCTATTATGTAAATTCTTCAAGTCTCACTTTGCTTTTCATAAAATCGATAAGTTAATAATTTAACTATGGAAAATATTCTTCACATAGTTTTTAATAGGAAGCATAAAAGTCGCGTTAAAGTCAGGTCTCCTTTTGCTTTTTGGATCTCTTATTATTTTGAGGGAATGAAGGTAGTAAATACTTAATTAAATCAAAAGGTAAGAGCCGTAATTGACAGCAATTAAAAACAAAACGAGCAATTGCATATACGACATGCTCGATAATAAGCGTTAGCAGTTTAAGGATAGCTATGAGTAAACGGAAAAATGAGAGAAGTTTGATTCCTCTAGTATCAGTTATTGGGCTTGTAAGTGCTCCGCTAATTTTCATACTTGGAATGGTGGCAGGTAGCCAAATTCAATTATCCTCATTTCTAACTGCTGACTCATTATCGTCATGGGTATCTGCTTTAGCTACTGTTGCTATAGCTGTTTTAACATTCATCTTAGCTAAAGAAACTTGGTACTTAAGGGAAGCCCAAATAGAGCAAGTTAATTCCCTTAGAAAAGAAAATATTCGACCTAGTGTTGCAGTAACTCTTAAAAATAGTGATATATCATTTAATTTGATGATGATTAATGTGAGCAACCTAGGAAAAGGCATTGCTCGAAATGTAAATTTCAAGTTTATCGATAAAAACGGAGCTCAAATTCGCGAAGGTGAAAATGTAATCGTAGATCATTTTTTAAAGCTTCATATATTTTCTAACGGCATGCACTCGCTAGGAATTAGTCAAAAAGTAAATAGCTTTTTGTTTAATCTTTTTGAGCTAAAAGGAAAACTAGAAGGTGATGATATTTTCACTCCATTTTTCGAAGTAGTTGTTTCTTATACCGATGTTGAAGGTAATAACTATTCCAATGAGTTAACCATTGATTTTGCAGAATTAAAAGGAATTACAGAAATTGGAGGCGGCGATCCTCTGCATAAAATGGCTGAAGATTTAAAGAAGCTCAGAGAACAATTTGAAAGAATGACTAACTCTTCATCTAAAAAATTACACGTTAATACTTACACATCTAAAGACCGTGAGGCTCAGCGTAAAGCAGATGAAGCGAAGATTGCGGAATATAACAAGCAACAGGAAAGTTGTAAAAACTGCTAACAAGTTGCTCAAGCAGGACTCGTAACAGTTGGCTCAGTTCCGCTTCGCTACACATTTTAACCAATTATTACTCGCCTCTTAGCAAGGCGTTAAACCCTAATTAACTAAATTGGAACTGTAGTAGAACATGGAAAAAAAAGTTGAATTGGCAAATAGCATTTCTAGCCTAGTCGCAAAAGCTAGCATTGCTGTAGGGGCGGTAATAGTATTAATCTACTGCACGAGCATTGGCTTTTACCCCAAAAACATTCAAATTGGTGACGGACTATTTTTTATTTGGTCGACACTTGTGTTTGGCTTCGTATGTACTTTAGCTAATTTCGTTTTCACGTCAGTGGGTTATACGCTCTACACGCCTTTGTATCTATTTTTAAAGAAATTTGCTCCGTTACCCAAGATTAATGATTTCAAGGGGTATTCCTCCATTTACATTTTTGGTTCATTTGTAATTTTAATTACCTTGATAGCTTTTTTTATTAGCGACATAGAGTTTAGCTGGAAACAGATAGACTTTATGTTAGTTGTTTCTTGGTGTGCTGCTTTATTAATGAATGGCTTTATACTTTCTGCTTTGCTTGAGGAAAGAGATGAAGCACCTAAAAAGCTATTCTATGTTGTCACCTTCTTAATGTTGTTCATTGTTCCTTTTGTAGTCATAAAGGGTTTTTTCAAGAATTCAGTCAGCGCATCAATGAAGTATTTGGGTATTAGAGAAACAGCAGTAACAGCCTATGTGGATCATAAATACAGAGATATAGTTTCTGATGCTATAAACAAGATTGATTCAAAAAAACATGTAATTATTCCGGTCGGCAACGAATTCATCCGTCTGGATAATGTAAACATACTATTTCAAGGGGTTGGCGAATTTAGTTACCTGCAAATATCATACGGAGAAAAAAGTACAATTTTTAACTTGCCTTCCGAGTCAGTTATTGTGAAAAAAGATTCGAAAAAAGCAGAGTTCTCTGATTTATCTAAGGATATATTGTCACTACATTCAACGTTGTTGGATGAACTTAAAGTAGGGTTTAACCCCGACTCCATGGTCTTTACATTCAATCACTCTTATGGATTGTATGGGGTTGGCGAGTATAAGGTATCTGAACGGTTCAATGCTGTATTGGAAGGAACCTTTAAAGAAATATTGCCAACATTAATAAAGAATGATGAACTCATTGAATCTATTGAAATTATTGGTTCCGCAAGTAGAGAATGGAAAAACTCGGAAGATGATGTTGACGCATATAAAAACAACATTTTACTTTCTACCAATCGAGCAATTGCAGTTTCCAATGTCCTGTATGAGAGTGAATACCTTATTAAATATGGAGGTTGGTTAAATAAAAAAGTGGTAGCAAAGGGCATGTCATCTTCTGCTACTACTACGAATAATGAATTGGGAAGAAATATTTCAATTAAAGTAAATACAAGGCTTAACAAGTCAAGTAACGCGGACGGCACAAGCGCCAAAAAATAGCGATACTCCACTTAATTTAGGAAATAGACATGAAGGTGAAATCAATTGAAATTAGAGGGATAGGCGGCATAGAAATCCTAGATATTGATTTCAATGAAAGTATGAATTTTATTTGTGGACCAAATGGGATTGGGAAAACAACTTTGCTTGAATGCGTTGCGCATTTATTTTCTTTTAACAGATCCAACATACTTAAAAGAAACGTATCTTCGGAAAATGGTAGTGTTAAGTCTATTGTTGAAATCGACGGGGTGGATACGCCATCAAATATTTCCGTAGTAGACTTCGATCCTAATAAGCCTTCAACAATGAGAGGTCTGCTAGATCATTCTCCGAAACTTATTTCCCTAAAAGTCACTAGAACCTTTGGGTATCAGTCTTTAGATGCTGTACGAAAAGATGCTATTAAAAATAGAGACACTTCGTACCAAGAGGCGATGAATGGCGTTGATGTCAATGAAGTTAAGAACTGGTTCGTTAATAGGTATTTGTATTCGGCGCACGAAGATACTTTGACAGAGCAGCAACTAAACAATTTGGAACTGGCTAAGATAAGCTTTTCACTTTTAAATGACGACTTTTCATTTAGTAAAGTTTTGGCGTCTTCTAACGAGATTATGATTCATACTCCTAATGGTGAAATATATTATGAGTATTTGTCTTCTGGTTTCAAATCTTGCCTATCAATTATATTCGGGATAATTAAGGAAATTGAATTAAGGTTTAAGGAGCCTTGCATTAATGCTAAAGACTTTGATGGTGTAATCCTAATCGATGAGCTTGAGCTTCATCTGCACCCTGAGTGGCAAGGGAAAATTGCGGAAATTTTATTAAGTGTTTTTCCCAAAGCTCAATTCATAACCTCAACTCACAGCCCCCACATACTTCAAGGTGCCAAACCAACAGAAATTATCGCTTTAGCTACAGACAATGGGAAAGTTTTTCGAAAAGATCTATCACAGACTAAATATGGCTACCAAGGCTGGACTGTTGAAGAAATTTTAGTTGATGTTATGGGTATGTCAGATACTCGCACAGATAGCTACTACGAACTTATGTCAGAATTTGAATCAGCAATAGACAACGATGACTATGATAGATCACAAAGGGCTTTTCAAGAGATTGAACTTTTACTTCATCCTGAAAACCATCTCAGAAAGCTACTAAAGTTCCAATTGGCAGCGGTAAAGGGTAATTCATGATCAAGTTAGAAAGATCCCCAAAGCCTAAGTTTCTCACCTCCGAAAAAGTAAAAGAGCTAATTGAAGAGTTCAAAAAATCTGGTTCGAGTGTGTGGAACGCTGACCCAATAAAAAAACAGCTTCTTACTTCAAGTTATGGTAAATGTTCTTATTGCGAATGTGACTTAACCGAAGAAAGTAAATATATGGAAGTTGAACACTTTGAGGACAAAAAACATAATCCAGATAAAGTGGTTGAGTGGGAAAATCTACTGCCATCATGTAAGAAGTGCAATGGCTCTAAGAGCACTCACAATGTTATTTCTGACCCGATATTAAATCCTTACCTGCAAGACCCAAGAGAACATTTAGCTATCAGGCTATTTCGTATGAGAGGATTAACTCAAATTGGACGAGATAGTATTGATGTGGTCGGACTAAATAACCAAGAAAGACTTGTTCTGAAGCGATTTGAAATCGGAAGCCAAGCTGCCGATTCAATCGAAGTCGCTTGGGAAAGGTATCGTACTTTTAAGTCTAATGAACGAACTCAGTCTAAAAATCGGCTGATTAGCCTTTTAGAGGGTATTCTTTTAGAGTGTCAACCTAGCGCAATCTATGCCGCTACGACTGCAACCGTTGTGTTGACTGATTCTAATTTTCTTGCGCTTATAGATACCATGAAGATTGATGGCTTATGGAGCGAAGATTTAGAAGACTTACATACAATCGCACAGAGCTTGGCACTCAGATGCGCTTAACACATATGAGCCTCAGGTTAGTCAATAGGTATTAGTGTGCTTTTGATCTTTCTTTCAGATCAATCCAAATCTCTGAGCTAAGCGGTTTACTTCATCTGTCTTTGTGACTATTAGGCAATCGCCTACAGCAAACACATA